>JAEXTK010000167.1 GCA_023406985.1 Spirochaetota bacterium
CCCTGAAGAGGCGCCCGCCGCCGCGGCGGTCGCGGCGGATACCGCGCCTCCGGCTCCGGCGACTCCCGCGGCTTCGGGGGCTCCCGTCATCTTCTCCTCGCCCAATCCCTATCCCTTCACGCTGCAAGCCACGTTCAAGGGCTATTGCATGTTCCGTTGGGAAGCGGACCGCAAGGAACGGGAGGAACGGTACTTCCACAAGGCCGAGCTGCTCAACGTCCAGGCCCAGAACGGCATCCGCCTCTGGGTGTCCAACGCCGGCGCCGTCAAGCTCCAGGCCATCGGCGGCGGTAAGACCGTGGACTTGGACATCGGCGGTTCAGGCGAGGTCGTCGTGACCGACCTCAAGTGGGTGAAGGACGCCGACGGCCGCTTCAAGCTGACCACCGTGAGGCTCGACTAGTACCCGTGCGCTATTTCCTGGATCCCCACGGCTGCGCGAAGAACCAGGTCGACGCCGAGACCATGATGGCCGTCCTGGACCGTAAAGGTTGGACGGCGACCGATGATTCCGCGGAAGCGGAACTCATCATCGTCAACTCGTGCGGCTTCATAGAGAGCGCCAAGAAAGAATCGATCGAGGCGGTCCTGTCCTTCAAGGCCGCCTACCCCGACAAGAAGGTCCTCTTGGCGGGCTGCCTCGCGCAGCGCTACGCCGAGGATCTCGTGGGCGAGCTCGCGGAGGCCGACGTCTTCTTCGGCAACGCGGACCTTTCCCGCATCGCCGAAGCGGCCTCCCTCGCGATGGGCGGCGCCCACTCCGCGGTGGTGCCCGAGATCGACCCCTCGGGGCGGATCGACTTCGCCTCCTGCACCGACGATCGGCCGCTCCTCTCCCTGCCCGGCTCGGCCTACGTGAAGATCACCGAGGGTTGCGACAACTGCTGCACCTACTGCGCCATACCGCTCATCCGGGGCGGCCTCCGCAGCCGTCCCGTCGCGCAGGTCGTGGACGAATGCCGGGGCCTCCTGCGCCGCGGCGTGAAGGAACTCTGCCTCATCGGCCAGGATCTCGGCAGCTACGGCGTGGACGGCGCGGCGGGGACCAATCCCGCGGGTAACTGTCTGCTCCCCGAGCTGCTCGATGCCCTCTCGGCCCTCGAGGGGCAGTTCTGGGTCCGCCTCCTCTACATCCATCCGGACAATTTCCCGCGGCGGATCCTGGACAACTGCGCCCGGGACCCCCGCATCCTTCCCTATTTCGACCTGCCCTTCCAGCACGCTTCGCCGCGCGTCCTCCGCGCGATGAACCGCCGGGGGGACAGCGCGTCCTACCTCGCGCTCATCGCGGACATCCGCGCCGCCGTGCCGGACGCGACGATACGTTCGACCTTCCTGGTGGGATTCCCCGGCGAGACCGAAGAGGACTTCCGCGCCTTGCTCGACTTCCAAGCGGCCGCCCGCCTCGATTGGCTCGGGTCCTTCACCTATTCGCGGGAGGAGGGGACGGCGGCGTACGGCATGGCCGGCCGCGTCGCCAAGAAGGTCGCCGCCGAACGGAAGGCGGCGATCGAGGAGCTCCAGACGAGGATCAGCGAGGAGCGCATGGACCGCTTCGTCGGGCGCAAGCTCCGGCTCCTCGTGGAGGAGAAGGTCGAGGGCGAGGACGGCCTCTACCTCGCCCGCGCCGCCTGCCAGGCCCCCGAAGTGGACGGCGCGACGGTGCTCAGCGCGGACACGGAGCTCGTCCCCGGAACCTTCGTGACCGGCCTCGTGTTCGGCCGCGCCGGCTTCGACCTGGACGCCGCGCACCGCGATGAGTGAGCAGGCTTTCCGCGTCGACGATTACCTTTCTCCCCTCAACGAGGAACAGCGGGAGGCCGTGCTCCATGCGGGCTCCCCGCTCCTCATCCTCGCCGGGGCGGGCTCCGGCAAGACGCGCGTCATCACCACCAAGATAGCCTACCTCATCCGCGAGCGCGGCGTCGCCCCCGAGTCCATCCTGGCCGTAACCTTCACCAACAAGGCCGCCCGGGAGATGGCCGAACGCGCAGCACGCATCGAACCGCGGGCCGCGCGGGCCGTGCTCAGGACCTTCCATTCCTTCGGCGCCTGGTTCCTCCGCCGCAACGGCGGCCTCCTCGGCCTGGATTCCAACTTCGTGATCTACGACGACGAGGATGCCACGACCCTCCTCGGCACCCTCATGGAGGACGCGACGCGGGCCCAGGCGGCCAGGACTGCGCATCTCGTCGCCCGGGCGAAGGACTACTTCCTCAACCCCGAGGACGCCGAGCTGGAAGGCATCGACCATCGACCCGAATTCCGTACCTATTATCGCCGGTACGAGGAGAAGCTGCGCCACATCGGCAACGTCGATTTCGGCGACCTCATCAAGAAACCGGTGGAGCTCCTCCGCGACCACCCCGAAGTCCGCGAGCGCTTCCGCCAGCGGTTCCGGGTGGTGCTCGTGGACGAATACCAGGACTCCAACGTCGCCCAATTCGAGCTCCTCAAGGAACTCTGCGGCAGCGAGACGTACCTCTGCGTCGTCGGCGACGACGACCAGTCGATTTACCGCTTCCGGGGCGCCGAGGTCCGCAATATCCTGGATTTCCCCGATCGTTTTCCCGGCACGCAGGTCATTCGCCTGGAACGCAACTACCGGTCCACGGCCCCCATCCTGGCCGTCGCGGGCGGCGTCGTGGACTTCAACCGGGACCGGCTCGGCAAGACCCTCCGGTCGGAGCGCGGGGACGGCAAGAAGCCGACGCTCGCGTTCCTGCCCGACCAGGACGCCGAGGCGGAGTTCTGCGCCGAGCTCGTGGAGCGATCGGTGGGGAAGGCGGGCGAGGCCGCCAAAGGCGCCCGGTACGCCGATTGGGCCATCCTGTACCGGACGAACGCCCAGTCCCTCGGCTTCGAGACCGAATTCCTCCGACGTCGGATCCCCTACCGCGTGGTGGGCTCCCTCAAGTTCTACGAGCGGGAAGAGGTCAAGGACGCCCTGGCGCTGCTCGCATTTTCGGTCAACCCGCGCGACGAGGTGGCGTTCCGCCGCGTCGTGAACAAGCCGACCCGCGGCGTGGGCGCGGCGACGCTTGAGCGCATCGTGGAAGCGGCCGCGACCGTGGCGAGCTCCGCGCGGGACGCGGATTTGGTCGAAGGGGCGGCCCTCCTCGGCGACTTGGCCGCGGCGGCCCGTCGCCTCTCCGCGACCCTCCCGGCCAAGGCCCGCGCCGGCCTCGGCGAATTCCTCCGGACGATCGAGGGCGGGCGCGCCTTGTTGACCGACCTGGGAG
>JAEXTK010000223.1 GCA_023406985.1 Spirochaetota bacterium
GTTTCGTGGGCTTCGGCGTTGGGCGGGGTTGGGTGCTGGCGGCCCCGGCGGTAACGGTACGGCCGGCCGGGGCCGTGCGGAATCCTGCGGAACTAGCGGGCGGAACCGATCTCGTCGGTCCAGCGCTTGAGCAAGCGATCCTTGTTGGCCTTGTGGCCGTCCCAGGCCATGTCCTGGTTGACGGTCGCGATCTCGTCGATGGAGAGGGCGCTCGGGTGCTTCTCCGCGCCTCTGGCCACGAGCACGAGGTACCACTTGGTGAAGAGTTTCTGGGCCTCCTTGGAGCTCAAGACCCAGTCGTAGAGCTTCTTCGCCTCCACCTGCTCCTTGCCGCCCTTGATGAGGGACATGGACGCGAGCTCGTAGCCCGTGCCCTCGGAGGGGGCGGTGATGACGACGTTCGCGCCTTCCACCTTGAGCTTGACCTGATCGTGGGCGTAGCCGATCGCGACCGGGATCTCGCCGATGGCGACGCTCTTCCCGGGCGCGGAACCCGACTTGGTGTACTGGTCGATGTTGGCGTCCAGCTTCTTGAGGTATTCGAAGGTCTTGTTCTCGTCGCCGCCGTTGATGGTGCGGATGGTGGTGATCACGTTGTACGCGGTACCCGAGGTGTTCGGGTTCGCCATGCGGATCTTGCCCTTGTATTCGGGTTTGAGGAGGTCGGCCCAGCTCTTGGGCGGCTGAATGCCGAGTTCCTTGGCGCGGTCCAGGTTCGTCACGAAGGTGAGCGGCCCGACGTAGAGGCCGATCCAGTAGTTCTGGGGATCCTGGAACTGGGCGGGGGTGTTCCCCGCGGCGCGCGACTTGTACGGCGCGGTGAGGCCCTTGGATTTCGCGGTGATGTGGTCCAGGCCGACGCCGCCCACCCAGATGGAGGCCTGGGGATTGGCCGCTTCGGCCTCCAGCCGCGCCACGACCTCGCCGCCGGACATGCGGACGAAGTTGACGACGGTTCCCGTCTCCTGCTGATAGAGCTCGAAGAGGGCCTTCGCGAGGGGCTCCTCCAGCGTGGTGTACGCGTTGACGCTGTTCTGGGCAAAGCCGACCGAAGCCGCGAATGCCAGGGCCGCCGCGGCGGCCACGATGCGTTTCTTCATCTTTCCTCCTTGCTTCCGGCGCCGCGCGTGGACGCGGCGCCGCTGTACCATCATCGGGCCGCTTCCGCGGGAACGCAAGGGGGCGCGCGCGACCTCATGTAGAGGAAACTGACCCGCTACGGCAACTTCATCAAGGCGAACACCTTGTTGTTCTCCGGTTCCAGTTCGGCGGCCAGGGCCTCCATGAACTTCACCATCACCTCCAGGTCTTCATCCCTCAAGTCTTTCATGATGGCGAAGACGTCCTTCCATCCGGACTCCAGGATGATGGCGCTATTTTTCCTATAGAGGGCGAGCCCCTTCTCGGACGGTTTCAGGACCACGTTCTTGCGGTTATTGGCGTGCTGATATCGCTCCACCAGACCGCACTCCACCAGCGATTGCACATGCTTGGAGAAGGAGCTTTTCGGCAGCCCGAGCTGTTTCGCGAAATACGCCATATGGAGATTCGTATCTTCATATTCGATGATGCACTCCAAAGTCTGCCACTGCTGCGCGGTCAGGGAAAGACCGTAGCCGTCGAAGGCCTTTTCCGACAGCCTTCGCGAGAAGAGGTTGTTGTACCTCATGATCATCCGGATCAGTTCGCGATAACGCCCCATCCACTCGAGTCTCACTGCATCTCTCCGTTTGCGTCTTGCTGAAAGCATGATAGCGTCGATCGTCCTTCTCCGCGACGCATCCCCGGCGAATTTGACATCGACGTAAAGTCATAGTACACCTGTGTACATTATTGTACACGTCTGAACAAAAAGAGACCTTCCAGTACGGCCTAAACGCTCATGGCGGACTTCGGCGCGCGCCCAGGATAGGGGGCGGCGCCATCCGAGCCGATGAGCGATTTCCAGGAATCGAGGAGGTTGTCATGACTGATACGGCGAGTATCGGAGACTCGATGAACGGCGTGCGGAGGTATCGGACGCCGCTGGTTATCGCGCTGGCGTTGATGATCGGCGGCAGTATCCTGGCATCCTGGATCAACGCCGGAGCCGGTACGGTCACCGTTGCGGAAAAGGACATCCTCGATCCGCCGGGATTCAGGATAAGCGCGTACCTCTATACCCCGAAGTCGGTGACGCCGAAGAATCCGGGACCCGGCATCCTGGTGGTGCACGGCCTGAACAACGAAAAGAAATACATGTCGAATACGGCGCTGGAGCTGGCGAGGCGCGGATTCGTGGTGCTCTCCATGGACCAACCGGGACACGGCCGATCCTCCGGCGCGAACGGCGATAACGGCGGCGGCGCGGTCGGCGCGCTTAACTACCTGCGGAGCCTCCCCATCGTCGATGCGGAGAATATCGGCCTCATCGGCATGTCCCAGGGCGGTTTCCTCTCCACGACGAACGCAGCCTTCGCGCGAAAGGATGCCTACAAATCCATTTTCTACATGGATTCCGAGGTCAACTTCCCCGGCTCCCCGGATCTATCCCGGGGCGAAGGCCTCAAGAACGCGGCCTTCAGCATCGGCAGAATCACCGAGCTCGGCGTCATGATCAACATAGCCAAGGGCTCCGACGCGCCGAATTCCCCCATGCTGAAGCCGCTCTTCGGGACCGAGCTTCCCATCGAAGTGGGGAAGGTATACGGTTCGATCGACGACGGCACGGCGCGCATCCTGTATCAGCACTGGGGTACCCACCCGGGATCTACCGATTCCCGCGCCTCCATCGCGTCCGCGATCGATTGGATGCAACGGACGCTGAAGGGCGGCACCGCGATGGACCCGTCCCGCCAGATATGGCCCTGGAAATTCTGGGCTACCGCGGCGGCGTTGTTCGGTTCGATGCTGTTCCTCTTCCCGATGGGTGGCCTGCTCCTGGAGACGCCCTACTTCAAGGGTCTGGTCCATCCCGTCCCCGAATACAAGGGCTTGCGCGGGGCTGGATGGTGGATCGGCGCAACCGTCGCGACCGCGGTGGGACCGCTGCTGTACGTAACCGTCTGGAAGAGCATGTTCTTCGCGCCGCTTTTCGCGCCGAACAGGCTCTGGCCCCAATCCTTCACCAATATCTACATGGCGTGGGCCGGCCTCGTCGGCATCATCTCCATCGCCTTGCTGCTGCTCAACCATTACTCCATTACGAAGAGGGCGGGCGCTACGGCCGCGAATTACGGCCTCCGCGCGGAGGAGAGCGGCATCGCCTGGGGAGAGGCGCTGAAGTCGCTCCTCTTCGCGGTCTGCGCCATCCTGCCGGTATACCTTATTCTCGTATTCGTGGAGGCGGTCTGGCACACGGATTTCAGGTTCTGGATCGTCTCGCTCATGCCGATGTCGGCTCCGCGGTTCAGGGCCTTCCTGGGATACTTCCTGCCCTTCCTCGTCCCGATGGCCGCGCAAGGCATCCTGCTCGCCGGATTCCTGAGGGCGAAGGGCGGAAAGCTATCCCTGGTACGAGAAATGATCGTGAACGGCGCCGTCCTGACGTTCGGAGCCGCCGTCTGGCTCCTCGCGCTCTACGTCCCCTTGATGGCGGGCAAGGAAATCATGCTGGCTTCGGGACCGCTCGGCGTGACGGTCGCCGGAATGGGCGGCATCTACTATATACCGCTCCTGGTATTCTGGCCGCTCGCCGGTTGTATCTATACCTACTTCTTCCGAAAAACCGGACGGATTTTCACCGGCGTCTTCGTATTCACCCTGTTCCTCGTCTGGCACCTGGCGGCGCTCGGCGTCTTCGCCTACGCGCCCCACTGGTAATACGGCCGCGCCTGCGGCGGAAAACCCGCGAGCGACCGCGATGAGCGGTTGCTCGGGGCTGCCGCCGGCCGCGGCCGCCCTAAGCCGGTGACCGTAGGCCGTGGCCGCTACAGCCGGGCGGCGGCCGCTTCCACGCGCGCGGCGAAGGCGGCGGTCTCCTTCTTCGCGACCTTCACGGTGAATAAAAGTCGGCCCTCCTGATCCTTTTTCCTTGACTTCCCTCCGATGTTTTTTCCCCACGTCCCATTGTTGCGGATTCATTCGTCGATTACATTGTGAAAGTTAACAAGTTTTTCCGAAATGTTACCTATCCTTGACGAAATACGCTCAGATCCCGGAAAGGCAAAGATCGACCACTGATCTTCGCCGTCTCGGACGAGAACCAGGATGCAACGGCACCATTACACAAAGGGAGGATTTAGAAAATGACGAACACTACGAATCGAGGTTTGTATATCATCTTGGGTTGCATTCTGGCCATCAGTTGCGCAAGTCCTGTTTCCGATCCCGAACAGCCGGGAGATCCGGGGAAGCCTGGTGATCCGGGAAATCCCGGAGATCCGGGCGACGAGGGTGAACAGTTCCAATATCTCTGGGCAACTATTCCGACTTCAGCCGCCGGTTATAGCGAATTCGTACGCCTTGACCGGGACGCATCGAACAACGTGATCGCCATCGGCAATATTCGAGCCGGAACGTATAGTTTCGGAGAATCGATAACCGTGAACGGAGCATCGACCAGTAATCCGTTGGTGGCGAAGTTCAATCCTTCCGGCGATGCGGTCTGGGCAATCACGAGCGGACCGGGATCGGCGCCGATTACGCTCACGGGCGTGGCGTGCAGCTCCGGCGGCGAAATATATATAGTCGGTAACTTCGATGCGGAGTCGATAAGAACCGTAAAATTCGGGGGCGTCACGATAACCAGCAAGTACAGTGCGACTTATTGTCCCTTCCTGCTAAAGTTGGACGCCTCGGGGACGCCGCTCTGGGGTAAAACGGTGACTCCGACCTCCGTCAATTTCTGCAGTTTCAATGATGTCGCGATCGGGCCGTCCGGCGATGTCTACGTGGTGGGCGACCTCGTATCCGACGAACTTTTTACGTTCGGGCCGGGCGTCATCGTCAGTGCCGGAATCATCGATACGGCGGAGAACAGCAAGAGCGCGTTCATAGCCAACTACGACTCGAGCGGTAACGCCGTGTGGGCAAAAACCAGCGACAAATTGACGGACGCCTGGAGCACCTTCAACGGCGTCGCCGTCGATTCCTTCGGTAACGCGTATGCGGTCGGTTCTGTCGGAGGCTCCACCGTAATCGGCTTCCAATCGGTCGTGATCAGCGACGCGGCCAATTTCGGAAGCACGGAAAACCTCCTCATCGTGAAGTTCAGCGCGACGCTCCACTCCGCCGCTTGGGGCAAAACCGTATCGTCCGGACCTCGGACCAGCAGTTTCGCGGATGTCGCCGTCGATAGCGGAGGAAACGTCGTCGCGGTCGGGAAAATCTCCGGAACGGATACCTACCAACTCGGGAACGGCGTCGCGATCGCTTCGGGGTCTACCAATCCTTCCGCGACTCCTATCGTCAGTCTCCTCGTCGCGCAGTACGCGCCTTCGGGGTCGGTAACGTGGGCGAAGACGGTCGAATCGGGGTACCGAAGCAGCTCGTTTTCCGGTGTCGCCATCGGAGACGCGGACGACATCATCGCGGTGGGAAAAATAGCCGGAGACGGTTCGCTTTGGAATTTCGGCGACGGTATCAAAGCTTCCACGTACGGGTACTCCGGCGGAAGCGCCGTCATTGTCCAATACTCCGCCTCCGGGAGCGCGGAACGGGCTATCGCCGTAGAATCCGGATCGAATGAGACCGTGTTCACCTCGATCGTCTCCGACGGTTCCGGAGGCGCGTATTTCGCCGGCACCGTCTACGGAACGGAAGAATATACCTTCGGCGATAGCGTAGTCGCGAAAGGCGCTACGACGACCCGGAATGCCTTCGTGGCGGCATGCCGCTGAGCGCCCTCAACGAGCGCCGATAGCCAAGTACGCGAACAGCGGCAAAGTCGGCGGCCCGGCGCGTCGGGCCTTCGCCGGCTGCCGCCGGCCGCGGCCGCCCTAAGCCGGTGACCGTCGGCCGTCACCGCTACAGCCGGGCGGCGGCCGCTTCCACGCGCGCGGCGAAGGCGGCGGTCTCCTTCTTCGCGAGCTTCACGAAGGAGTTGTCCACGGCGGTGCCGAGGACGGCGGTCATCTCCGCCTCGTTGCGGTAGGTGGCGGCGCGGAAGGAATCGCGGTAATCCTTGGCCCGGCTCCGGTACACCTGATCCTCGATCCACCGGCGCGTCTCCAGCACGCGCGCGAGTTCCTCCGAGAACGCCGCGGCGTCGATCGGCCGGCCGTCCGACAGGAGGCGGAGGATCGCCCAGGCGTGCGCGGCCAGGTCCGCGGGGTACGCGGCAGCCATGGCCTCGTACGCGGCGTGGACCTCGTCCCAGGACGCGAGCTCTCCGCGGCCGATCCGGCCGCGGAGTTCGTCCACGCGGGAGGCGGGAGCGATCTGGCCGCCGAGGTTCACCCACTCGGTCTCGCGCCCCGGGGCGCACGCGGCGTCCAGCTCCGCCGCCATCGCCGCGAAGGAGCCGGACCGGCCCTCGAAATGGGTCATGAGGGCGCGGACCGCGTAGTAGCGGAGCATGTGGCGGTACGCCTTCCAGGCGCGGCGCGGCTTCATGACGACCGTCGGCCGGCCGTGCCGCTCGACGCCCTCGCCGAGCACCTCCAGGCGATCGACCTCGTCCGCGCTCCCGGTGAGGAGTTTTCGGCCGAGCGCCGCGAGAGCCGCGTCGTCCGGGACGCCGCCTTCGGCGGAAGCGCCGGCGGCGCCGGCGGCCTCCTTGGCGCGGAGGCCGGCCTGGCCGGTCCACCGCTCCATGAGGGCCATCGCGCGGAGGATCTCCTCGGCGGTGTCCGGCGCCAGGTATTCCGCCTCGATCCGCTGGACTTTGACGACGCGCTTGTCGCGGGCCGCGGCCTTCCAGGCGTTCCGCTCCAGGGCGTACATGTTGTACATCCAGAAGTAGGCGGGCATGACCTCCAGCCGATCGCGCGCGACGTCGTTGTTCACGAGGCTGAAGGGGAACGGGATGTTGAGCTCGTAGGGATAGTCGCCCTTCGCGATGAGGACGTAGCTCGCGAAGCGGCTGGAGTGCTTCAGCGTGACGCAGAGGCCCGGCCAGAATCCGCGGCCCGCGCGGATCTCGCCGTCGGGGGCGCGGCTGTTGTGGTTGGAGCCGACCGTGGCGCCGGCCGCCATGTTGGAGAGTCCCTGCACGAGGCTCGCGATGAGGAAAGAATTGTTGTGGTGCTGCTCGTGGGCCGGGAAGATGAGGTTGTTGAGCATCTCGCAGCAGGAGACGGTGGAGTTGTCGCCGAGCACCGAATGGATCAGGCGGGCCCCGTACTTCAGGCTGGAGTTGCGCCCCATGACGAAGCGCACCGCCTTGGACCCGTAGAAGACGCGGCTGCCGTAGCCGATGATGCCGTTCACGAGCTCCACGCCCTCGCCGATCTGCGTGGGCTCCGCCTCGCTCGAACTGATCGTGAGGTTCTTGAGCTTGTTCGCGCCCTTGACGTAGGCGCACTCGCCGATGGCGACGTCCTTGAGGATGCCGACGCTCTTGATCACCGAGTACGATCCGATCGTGCCGTAGGCGCCGCGATCGCTGCCGTAGCGCTTCTGGGTCATCTCGGCGAGCGCGGCGACGAGGGCGGCGTCGTCTCGGTAGGCCGCCCACAGGTAGGCGTCCGCGCAGATCATGTCCGCGAAGGGCAGGATGGACCGGCCGCCGGCCTCGTTCATCACGTCGATCCAGACGCGCACGTCCTCGTCCTCGCCGTCCTTGAGGACGCCGTTGCCGAACTTGGCGTGGTTGGTGGCCTGCATCTCGTCGATCTTGGAGAGGATGACCGAGTCCCCGATGATGTAGTGGGAGATGTAGGCGCAGTCCTGGATGGAGCAATCGTCGCCGATGTCGCAGGAGATGACGGTGCTGTTGCGGATGCCCGCGCCGACCTTGAAGTCGTGGTGCTGGAGGACGACGTCGCGGAGCGCGCCGATGCGGACGAGGCCGTAGAAGTTGGAGTTCCGGATGAGGTTCGGATCGAAGGGGTCCGAAACGAGGAAGTCGTCCCAATTCGCGCAGGCGTTGTCGTTCTTGACGAGGATTTCGATCTCCGTCGATTTGAGGCGGCGCCACGAGCGCGACGCGGCGCCGACCTGGCGGTTCCGGAGCCAATACTCGTCCTCGCCGGGCGGAAGGTATTGGGCGGGCACGAAATCGTAGCCGTAGCGGGCGGAGGAGATGATCGAAACTTCCTTCATAGGGCACCATTATAGCGCCAACTCGCTCAAGCTTGACAAGACAAGGTGATTAAACATTTAATAGCCGCCATGGATCATCCATCCGTCATCGGTCGCGTCGCGGCCGCGGCCGTTCGGGCCATCCGCCCGGCCCTCTCCACGACACGCTTCCTGGTGACGGTCATGGTGCCCGTTTCGTTGGCGGTGCTCTTCCTGGACCGCTCAGGCACCCTCGCCTTCCTGGCCGCCTGGCTCCAGCCCTGCATGCGCCTCCTCGGCCTCTCCGGCGAATCGTCCCTCGTGTTCCTGAGCGGGGCGCTCCTCAACAACTATTCCGCGATCGCCGTCATCGGCACCCTGGACCTCTCGGGCCGAGAAGTCGCCATCCTCGCGGTGATGTGTCTCATCTGCCACAACCTCATCGTGGAGTGCGCCGTCATGCGCAAGACGGGATCGTCCGTCGCCAAGATGGTGTTTCTCCGCCTCGGAACGGCGGTCTTCGCCGCGGCGGTCCTCAACCGCATCCTGCCGCCGGAAATGGGAACCGCCGCGGCCGCAGGCGCAGCGGCAGGGGGAACCCTCGCGCCGGCCGCCTTCTCCTCCCTGCTCCCGGCCTGGGCCGCGGACTCGGGCCTCCTCATCCTCAAGATCGCGATCATCGTCCTGGGCCTCATGATCGCGCAGAAAATAATGGAAGAATTCGGCTTCATGGAGCTCCTCGCGAAGTTCACCGCCCCCCTCATGGCGGTCTTCGGCCTGCCCGGCTCCGCCGGCTTCCTCTGGATCGTCTCCAACGTCGTCGGCTTGGCCTACGGCGCGGGCATCATGATCGAACGGGCGGAATCCGGGAAACTGTCGCAATCGGAAGGCGATCTCTTCAACCACCACGCGGGGATCAGCCATTCCCTCCTGGAAGACACCCTCCTCTACGCGGCCATCGGCGTGGGCGCCTTCTGGCTCATCGTGCCGCGCGTCGTGCTCGCGATCGTCATCGTCTGGCTCGAGCGTCTCCGCCGCATCCTCTTCCGTCGATCCTTCAGGGTCGGCACCATCTAGCGATGGGAACGGCTCGCCCCGGCCGTTTTTTCTATCGACTCCTCGGAGCCTTCCTCCTCGCGGGCGTGGTTCCCACCCTGATCGCCTCCTTCGCCCTCGGACTCGCCTCCCGCTCCGTCCTGGAGCGGAGCCTCGTGGAGCGCGCGGACGCGGCGGCCCTCCTCGCGGCGGGGTCCCTGCGCGCATCGCTGGAAACCTGGGCCGCGGCGGTCATCGAACTTTCCGCCGACCCCGCGGTGGTCGACTTCCTCGTCGCCGAAGCCGATCCGCTCACCGGCGACCGCGAGCCGGGCAGGACGGCCGACGCGAACCGGCGCCTCTACGCGGCGGCCCGCCCGAGCCGGGCCTCGGTGTACCTCGTCCCCGCCCGCGGCAAGGCGCTCGGCACGGAGCCGGTGCCGATCTCCTACGCCGACGCCGCCTACGCGTCCTGGGGCATCCGCGGCGCCCTCGCCCGGGCCGTCGGACAGCCGGCGCCGGCCACGCCCGGCATCGACGCGAATCCCCTGACCGCGGTGACGGCCTTCGGGAGGCCGCACGCGGACGAAGCCGCCGCCGTCTCCCTGGCCATCGGCCGCGCCGTGCCCGCCCTTCCCCGCCCCGAGGGCCCCGCGGGCTACCTCATCATCGATCTCAAGCGGCAGGCCTTCGCGGAATTGCTCCCCGGCGCCAAGGAAGCCTTCACCGAACTGGAAATCCTGGACGCGAGCGGCTGCATCCTGTACGACCTCAACCGGCCGCATCGGGAGGGGGAGTTCGACGAGGAGGCCGCGGCCATCGACGGAGCGCGGATAGACCGCGACCTCGGCCGCATCCTGGCGGGCGCCGCGGTGGGCGGAGGCCTCAGGCTCGCCGCTTACCAGCCCATCACGCCGCTGGAAGCCCAGCTCGCCGGGCTGCGGGCGGTCTCCCTGCTCGCGGGCATCTTCAGCGCCGGCGCCGCCCTGGTCCTGTCCGTCCTCCTCTCCCGTTCCATCTCGGCCCCCGTGCACCGCCTGGTCCAGGTCATGGGCCAGGTGGAGGGCGGCGACCTCGGGGCGCGCCTGCCGGTCCGGCGGCAAGACGAACTCGGCGCCCTCGTGCGGAGCTTCAACCGCATGGTCGCCCGGGTGGAGCGGCTCGTGGACGAGACCATCGAGCAGCATCGCCTGCTCAGGACGGCCGAGACGCGGGCCCTGCAGGCCCGCATCGACCCCCATTTCCTCTACAACACCCTCAACTCCATCAAGTCGATCGCCCGGCTGCGCGGCGTGGAGGAGATCGCCGTCATCGTGACCCGGCTCGGCCGCCTCCTGCGCGCGGGCTTCGCGGTGGAGGGCGAGTTCTCCAGCTTGGAGGAGGACTTGGAACTCGCGCGGAGCTACCTGGAGATCCAGGCCATCCGCTATCCCGGCCGCTTCTCCTTCGAGCTGGAGGCCGAGAGCGCGGTCCTCGCCGTGCCGGTGCCGCGGCTCGCCATCCAGCCCATCGTGGAGAATTCGGTGGTCCACGGCCTGGAAAAGCGGGTCGCTCCCGGCCGCCTCTGGGTGCGGGCCCGGCGAGCGGGCGACGACGTGATCGTGGAGGTGGAGGACGACGGCGTCGGCATCGACGACGACCGCCTGGAGAAACTGCAAGCCGCCCTCCGCGCGGCCGAAGCCTATGCCCCCACGGTCGCCGCCGCCGGGTCGCCCGCCGCGGGTCCGGCAGCCGCGGCGAGCGCCGCAGCCTCCAAGCCCGTCGATGCCGCGTCGGCGGGCATCGCCCTCGCGAACACGCACCGGCGCCTCCGCCTCCTCTTCGGCCGCCGCTACGGGCTCGCCATAGAGGGCCGGGAAGGCGGCGGGGTGCGGACGACGATCCGCGTGCCGTTCCGGAGCGAAGGAGGGTCCCCATGCTGAAGGTCGTGCTCGTGGAGGACGAGGATGCGTTCCTCCAGGAATTGGCCTTCGCCACGCCCTGGGAAGACTGGGGCTGCATCGTCGTCGGCCGCGCCCAGGACGGCGAGAGCGGTCTCCGCCTCATCCGCGAACAGAGGCCGGACATCGTGCTCACCGACATCAGGATGCCGCTCATGGACGGGCTCCAGCTCGCGGAGGCGGCCCGGACGGAGTTCGGCGAGGCCGCGCCCGAGTTCATCATCATCTCCGGCTACGGCGACTTCGAATACGCGCGGAGCGCGCTCAAGCTCGGCGTGCGCAACTACCTGCTCAAGCCCTTGGACGACGAGGAGCTCGCCGCGAGCGTGGCGCGGATCGCCGCCGACCGGGAAACGCGGCGCGGCCGCGATCGCCTGGACCGCATCCTGGACGAGGGCCGGCGGAGCGCCCTCATGCTCTTCCGTGAGTACGAGATGGACCGCCGCGAAGACTCGCAGTACCGCTACGTGCGGGCCGCGGTCCAACGCATCCACGAGGCCTACCAGCGGGAGCTCTCCGTGGAAGAAGAAGCGACGCGGCTTTCCATTTCGGCGGGCTACCTCTCCCGGGTCTTCAAGAAGGAGACGGGTTACACCTTCACCGACTACCTCATGTATTACCGGGTCAAGCGCGCGGCGGAACTCTTGCGGAGCGGGACCCTGCGCATAGCGGAAGTCGCGGACCTGGTCGGCTACGGAGACCAGCGCTATTTCAGCCAGATCTTCAAGCGCATCGTCGGCCTCACGCCGACCCAGTTCAAGGAAGGCCTGTAGGCGGGGGACCGCCTCAGCGGGACATCCGCCGCCGCCATTCGCTCAAGACGCGGTCCCGTTCGCGCGCGGCGCTTTTCCGGTCGTAGCCCACCAGGCGGAGGCGATCCAGGGGAGGCGCCCCCGCGGGCGCCGGAACGTCGGGACGCACGCTGCGGCGCGACCAGCGTTCCCGGACTATGGTCTGGACTTCCCCGCTCAGGACGAAGTCGATGAATTCCTCCGCCTCCCGCCGGTGGGGAGCGGACGCGATCAGGGCCACACCGTCGGGGACCGCGCTCGTGCCCTCCGCGGGATAGACGAATTCGAGGTCTCCGCCGAGCCGTACCACCGAAAGCGCCGCCGTCTCAAAGCTGATGCCCGCGAAATACTCTCCCGCGGCGACCCCGCCGTAGACCGCCTCGGATTCGCCGAGGGTCACCCCCGCGATGGCCGGCCGCAGTTCATCGATGAAGGCCCAGGCCTCCGCGGTGCCGATCGGCCCGTCGGCGAGGCCCGGCGCAGGCGCCGAGAGCGCGCGGAGCAGGGTGATGAGCGCGGTGTAGGCCGACCCCGAACGCTCCGGATCGGCGAAGGCGACGCGGCCGCGAAGGAAGGGGCGCGCCAGATCCCGCCAGGCGGCCGGACGCTCTTCCGCCGGCACGAGGGCCCGGTTGTAGACGATGACCATGGGGATCACCGTGAAGCCCGTCCAGAGGCCGTCGGGATCCTTGAACGCGGCGGGGATGGCCGCGTCCTCCTTGGATCGATACGGGGCGAAGAGTTCCCGCGCCGAATCGAGCGACTCGGCCCCGCCGCCCCAGAGCACGTCCGCCCGCGGAGAGGCCGCCTCCGCCTTGAGCCGCACGAGCAATTCGCCGGTGCCCGCGCTCGTCACGGAGGCGGCGATGCCGGTCCGCTGGCGGAATTCCTTCACCACGAAGGCGGTCATGTCGTCGGGGTGGGGAGAATAGATCGTGAGGCGCCGCCGCGCGTCGCCGACGGAGGCGTCGCGGCCGACGCACCCTGGGACGGCGAGGAGCGCGGCGAGCAGGAGGGCCGCCGCGGCCGCTCGGCTCCCCCGCCTCATGTCGCGAGGGCTCCGATGAGGGACAGTTCCTCGCGGAGCCCCGCGGCCCCCTGGAAGTGGTGGACCGCGAGGCCGAGCTGGGCCGCGGCCGCCACGTTCGCCGGGGCGTCGTCCACGAAGAAGGCATCGGCCGCGGCGACGGCCTCGTGAGCGAGGATGTGCTTCCAGAACGCGGCCGCGGGCTTCGCCTTCCCGATGAGGTGGGAGGCGTAGACGGCCCGGAAGCAGTCGTAGTCGCCGCGCGAGCGGTGGATCTCGTAGTGGGCGCCCAGCGTGTTGGTGCCGCAGACGACGCGGAAGGCCGCGGCGGTGAGCTCGGCGATGAGCGCGGCCACCGCCTCGTCCCGCTCGGGCCGGAAGCGGCGGCCCCAGAGGTCCACGGGCCGGCCGTCCTCCCGCCGCGCGACGCGTACGCCGCGCCCCGGGAAGAGCCGGCCGGCGCGGTCTTCGAACCGGTTCCAGAATGCGTCGGCGGTGAGCGTGCCTTCCTGGATGGCGAGGACGTCGCCCGCGTTGTAGGGCGATTCGCCGTCTGCGCTCACCGCTCCCGCCGCGGCGAAGAACTCGGCGACCGAGAGGCCGAGGTCGGCCGCCATGGCGCTCACGCAGTGCACGTTGCCGCAGACCACGTCGCCCATGTCGAAGATGTAAAGCCGAGGTGCGTTTTTCAATCGATCATTCCTTTCCTGCGGAATAGACGGCTGACCCGCCGACGAAGTAGTTGGACAGGGTAAAGAAAAGCGCGAACACGGGCAAGCTGGCGATCACCGCCACGGCCATCATGGCCCCCTCGTCCGCATGCTTCTCCACGGCGAACTTCACGATGTAGGCGGGGATCGTCTTCATGGACTCGCGCTGGGCCACGAGCAGCGGCCAGAGCAGGTTGTCCCACTGCTGGCGGAACGTGAGGATGGCCAGGCTCGCGATCGCGGGCGCGCAGTTCGGGAAGACGACGCCGCGGAAGATGCGGATCTCGCCGGCCCCGTCGATGCGGGCCGCGTCGAGCATATCCTCGGGGAAGGTCAGGAGGTACTGGCGCATGAGGAACACCCCGAAGGCGTTCATCATGAAGGGGATGATGAGGCCGCGGTAGGAATCCTGCATCCCGAGCTTGAGCGTCACGAGGTAGAGCGGCACCATGATCGTCTCGAAGGGGATCATCATGGTCGCCATGATGAGCATGAAGACGACCGTCCGGCCGCGGAAGCGGAATTTGGCGAGCCCGTACCCCACGAGGGAAGAGAGGCCCACCGTCGTCGCCATGATGGAGAGCGAGACGATGAGCGAGTTGAGGATGTTGCGCAGGTAGGTGAACGAGCCGTCGTTCCCCGCGATGGCCGTGACGTAGTTCTCCGGATGGAAGGGGATCGGCATCCACCGGTACGGCATCCGCATGATCTCCAGGGCGGGCATGAACGAGGCGGTGACCATGAAGACGAGCGGCACGATGACGAGGCAGCCCGTCGCGGCCAGGAAGAGCCAGATGAGCAGGTCGGCGGCGTTGGCGGCGGGGCTCCGCGCCGTCAGGGCGCGGAAGGCGTGTGTAGCGCGCATGGCGGCCTCCTAGTAGCTCACGTCGTCCGAACGGGACACGCGCAGCTGCACGCCCGTCAGCGCGAGCATCGCGAGGAAGAGGATCACGCTCATCACGCTGGCCCTCCCGATGTTGAGGTCACGCATGGCGGTGTTGTAGATGTTGAGGGTGATGACGTTGATCGGGCCGGTCGGCGCCCCGCTCTGGGTGAAGAGGTATTGGGTGCTGAACGTCTTCAGGCACTGGATCATCGCCATGATGGAGACGAGGGCCGTCGTCGGCTTGAGCAGGGGCAGGACGATCCAGCGGAAACTCCGGAGGCCGTCCGCCCCGTCGATGCGCGCCGCCTCGAGCACGCCCTTGGGTATCTTGCCGATGCCGGTGATGTACAGGATCGTGAAGTACCCGATGTACTTCCAGACGTAGACGATCATCGTGGAGACGCGGACCATCGTCGGGTCCGCGAGCCACATCCGGTCTATGCCGCTCGTGCCGAGCAGCGCGTTCGCCGCCTGGTTCGCGAGTCCGCGCGGATCGAACATGAGCATCCAGATGAGGGCCGCCACGACGGAGGAGAGCACGGCGGGGCTGTAGTAGAGCAGCTGCAGCCCCCGCGCGAACCGCGAACGGGACGAGATGAGCAGCGCGAGGAGGAGGCTCAGGATCACGAGCGGTAGGAAGGAGCCGACGGCGAAGATGGCCGTCGCGGCCGCCGAGTTCCAGAATTCAGCTCCCCCGAGCACCTTGAAGTAGTTCTCCAGACCGATGAATTTCGGCGGCTTCAGGGAGAGGAGCTTCTTGTTGAAGAGGCTCGTCCAAAGCGCGTTCAAGATCGGGAAAAACGAGAACACGGAGAAGAACGCGATGCCGGGGGCCACGAAGAACCACCCCCACCGCGCCTTCCGCGCCTCGTACCCCCTCGTCCGGTTCGTTCGCATGGTGGAATTATTCCTCGTCCAGCACGGCCTGGACGGCTTTCTTGAGATCGGCCAGGGCCTTCTCCGGTTCCGCGACGCCCGTCATGACGGACTCCACCGCGGTCTTGAGGAGGGAATCGATCTTGGGCGAGCTCGCGCCGTAATAGACGATGTGCGCCTTGGCGAGGTCGCTCTTGAACACGTCGGAATACGGCATGGCCTTGTAGGTGGCCGACTCCATGAGCGTCTTGGTCGGCTGCACGAGCCCGACTTCCTTGAGGTACTCCTCGCCGTGGCTCAGCATGTACGCGAGGAGCTTCCAGGCTGCCTTCTGCTGGGCGGGGCTCTTCTGGGCGTTGACCATGTAGTAGTGGCCGTAATAGTTGTTCGGCACGACCTTGGCCGCGCCGGCCCATTGCGGATAGGGAATGACCATCCAATCCTTGGAGTCGTAGAAGGCCTTGTTCGCCGTCTCCATCCGCTGCTCCTGGTAGAGGCCGGAGAGGGACATGGCGATCTCGTCCTTGTCGTTGTCGAAGAGCTTGCGGGCCGCGGCGTAGGTCGGCGAGCCGAGGTTCTTGCCGGCGGGGCCGAAGTCCTTCATGTAGCGGAGGACCTTGAGCCAGGCCGCGTCGTTCACGATGGCCGTCTTACCGTCGTCGGAGATGAGCTTTCCTCCGAGCTGCTCCACCATCGGCACCCAGCTGATGAGGTAGTAGGGATAGCGGAAATCGAAGCCGCGCCGCGTGATGATCTGGCCGTTGCGCTTCACGATCTTCTCGGAGACCGCCATCACCTCTTCCCAGGTCTTCGGCCACTGCTTATCGGGATCGAGCCCCGCGTCGCGGAAGATCTTCTTGTTGAGGTAGACGCACCAGTTCGTGAGTTCGAGGGGCAGGCCGTAGAGCTTACCGCCGTCGAGCACCGGCGTGAGCATGCCGGGCAGGTAGAGGTCCACGATCGCCTGCTGGTTCGCGAAGCCCGCGGAGGCGGGATCCACCGGCGCCACGCGGCCGTTGGCGATGAAGGGATACGCGTCGTTGATTTCCAGGTTGAAGATATCGGGCCCCTGGTTCGCGGCGAAGCCGGCCACGACGATGTCCTTGATCTTGCCGGACGGATAGGTCACGTAATTGACCTTGACCGTCGGATTGGCGGCGATGAACTCGTCGATGTATTTCTTCTCTATCTTGGTGCGGTTCGGATCCTCATGGGTCCAGATGGTGAGCTCCACGGGTCCCGAGATGGCCTCCGCGGACCCCGCGGCGAACAGCGGAGCGAGGGCGCCGAACGCCATCAGGGCGAGCAGGATCACGGTTACCGATTTCTTCATGCGTTCCTCCAGTGCGGCCCGGGGGCCGCAGGATCAGCCTACGGCCGCTTTCCGTAGGCCGCAACGCCGTTGAACCGCACTTTTGTGGAGGATGCTGAACATATGAGACGACGTAGTCGTCGATCCGCGTGCCGGCGCGGTGCGGAGCAGCCGATCCCGTACTATCGGCCGGCCGCGATCTCGAGCATGCGCCTGAAGGGGGCGTCGGGTTTCTTGAGCTCGCGCGAGCCGCGGGTGATCTTGCAGAGGGAGAGTCCGAGGTTCTTCGCGATCTCGCGCTGGGGGATCTTCTTGTCCAGGGCCTTCACGAGCGCCCAGCGGGCGGCCACGTCGGCCGTTTCCGCGGGCGTCAGGAGGCTGCGCAGGAACGATTCAATGAGCTCGGGATCGCTCGTCACCGCGAACGCGCGGCAGAGCTCGCCCAGGTTCTCGGCCACGGCCGGATCATCGATGGTCATGCCGATACTATACACCGGAACGGCATCACTTGGCCAGGAAGGTGAGCGCGTGGCCGGCCTTCCCCGCCCGGCCCGTGCGGCCGATGCGGTGGACGTAGTCGTCGTAGGTGTTCGGGGTCGAGTAGTTGATCACGTGGCTGATGTCCGCGACGTCCAGGCCGCGCGCGGCCACGTCGGTGGCCACGAGCACGTCGATCTCGTCGGTCTTGAGCCGCTTGAGGGCCCGGGCCCGCTGGGCCTGGCTCTTGTTGCCGTGGATTTGGTCCACGCGGAACCCGCGCGCGTGCAGTTCCTTGCCGAGGCGCTCCACGGCCCGTTTGGTGTCGTCGAAGATGATCGTCTTGGTGCACTCGGCCTTGATGAGGATGTCGTGCAGCTTGTCGATCTTGTCGGCGGAGGACGAATAGTAGACCACGTCCTGGTTCACGCCGTCCGCGGTCGCCGCGACGCGCGTGGACACGGTCTCGGGGTTCTTGGCGAACGTCCCGATCAACTCCGCGATCTTGGGCTCCATGGTGGCGCTGAAGAAGAGCGACTGCCGCACCGGATTCACCTTGCCGAGGATGGACTTGATGTCCGCGATGAAGCCCATGTCGAGCATGCGGTCCACCTCGTCCAGGACGACGAAGTTGAAGACCGGCAGGAAGAGCGTTCCCTGCTGGACGTGATCCTTGATCCGCCCCGGGGTACCCACGACGATGCGGGGATTGCCGCGCAGGTCGCGCTTCTGGAGGTGCATGGACGCGCCCCCGATGAGCAGCGCGAGGCGGATGCCGCAGCCCTTGGAGAAGGCCAGGCACTCTTCCATGATCTGCTGGGCCAGCTCCCGGGTCGGCGCCATGATGATCGCGCGGTGGTCCATGTGCGTCACGAGGTCCTGGATCATCGGAAGCGCGAAGGCCGCCGTCTTGCCCGTGCCGGTATTCGCGATGCCGACCACGTCCTTACCCGCGAGGGCGAGGGGTATCGTCTGGTCCTGGATGGCGGTGGGAGCGGTATAGCCCTTCGCCAGGACGTTGCGGAGGATGGAGGCGTGGATGGGGAAATCCTGGAAGCGGTTGGCCGGCTCGTAGGCGACCTGCTCCACGACCGTCGCCGGCCGGATGAACTTGGACGGATGGATGAATTGCTTGGCGCGCTGGCCGCGGCCGGCCGGGGCGCGGCCGCCGGGCGAACCGGAGCGCCCCGCTTGGGGCGCGTTGCGCTGGTGGCGCTGGACTATGGGCGATTTCTTGGGACCGAAGGAAGTATGGCCGGCGGACGATCCGCGGCGCGGAGTGGACGGGGAAGAGTGCGATGATTGCATTGGAATCCTTTTCCTGTTTCAGGAGGGGGCGATGAGTATGCCATTGTAGCCGAAATGCCGGATCGCGTCAGCCCCGGCTCACACCCGATGCTCGAAGCAATGGATGCCGAAACGCAGGGTACAGCGGAAGCCGGCGCTGAAATCGAAGAGGACCGTTCCGTCGAGTTGACGCTCGATGAGGATGAAGACGAGTTCAAGCCCGAGCGCGGCGTCGCGCCGCGGATCGAAGCCGGGAGGAGGCCCGATGCCGTCGTCGCTCAGCACGATCTTGACGCATCCGTCCTCTTCCAGGACCAATTCCGCCGCGATCGTCCCCTCCCGCCCGTCGGGAAAGGCGTGCTCCAGAGCGTTGGAGACGAGTTCGATGATGGCGATTCCGAGGGGCATCGCCACGTCAATGACGGCCACGACCTTTTGGGCGCGGACCGCGAAGCGCGGCGGGTTGTCGTGCCCCTGCAGGCTCAGGGGGATCAGTTCCTCCAGGTACGCGCCCAGGTCCACGTAGGAAAGGTCGCCGAACTTGCGGAGCTGGTCCTGGGCCAAGGCCATCGCCTGGATCCGCTTGGCGAGGTCGCGGAGCTCGGCGCGCGCCTGTCCGTCCTGAAGCCGCGATTCCCGCAGGGATACCAGGCCCGACATGACTTGGAGGTTGTTCTTCGTTCGATGGAAGAGCTCCTGGACGAGGATGTCCTTCTCCGCGTCCTTGCGGACTATCGCCTCGTAGCGTTCCCCGAGGAGGCCGACCATCTTTTCTATCGAACCGTGGAGACTCTCTATTTCGCCGCGGGCGCTTTTCCAGGGAGGGAGCGAATCGACGGAACCGCTGCTCACGGCCGCGGCATACCGCTCGATCCTCCGGAGCGGCCTGAAGACTTCCGCGCGGAGGATGAGCGCGAGGCCGAGGGCGATGGAGAGATCCTCCGCGAGGACCAGGAACGCGAAGAAGACGGCCTCCCGCGCTATGCGCTCGGCCACGAACCGCTTCGTGTAACGCAGCTCCAGCGACCCGATGGCCCGCCCCTCGTAGAGGACGTTCCGGGATACCGTCACCCGTTCGCCTCCGGCCGCCGGCGCCGCCCGCATCGACCGCCACGCTTCGTCGCGCGACCGCGCGCGGATGGGCGGCTCGAGGCCTTCCGTGAGGAGGCTTACGCCGTACACCGTCTGATCAACCATGACCCAGTCGAGCTGGGAGTCGATTTCCCGGCCGATCGCGTTCCAGACGGGGAAGGTCAAGGTGGCGGCGAGCTTGTCCGCGGTCGCGTCCGCCTGCGCCTCGAGCTGGGAGGTGAGGCGCCGATTCTCAATCGCGACCAAGGCGGAGACCAGGACGAGGGACACCGCGGTGATGAGGGAGACCAGGGAGGCGAGGAGGCGCGGGATCATGGAGCGGGACCGGACGCTCATTTGACGATCCTGACTCTCCGCCAGTTCTCCTGACCGAAGAAATCGAGGAGCATCGCATCGAGGGTTCCGTCGGCTCGGATCGCGGCGAACCCCGCGCGGGCCGCGGCGAGCAAGGCCGGATTATCCTTGGCGTAGAGCCCCGCCCGGATGGTGGAATACGAGAGGTCCGTGAACGTGAACTCGGCTTCCCTGCCCGGAAAGAGGGCCTTGACGGTGAGGATGCCGGCCACGTCCGCGGTGGCCAGAAAGTCCACCCGTCCTATGTCGAGCTTGGTGAACCACGTATCGTACGGGCCCTCGTCCACGAGGAGGCCCGCCTTCTGGAAGAGCGGCGTGTTCGGGGAGTTCACGACGGTGGCCACCCGGTAGCCGGCCAAATCTTCCAGGCGCTCGGCCTTCAAGGCGGGAAAACGCGCCTTCTTGTAGAAGAAGACGCCGCGCGCCTCCAGGAAATCGACGTGCGGATTGTGTTGGCCGGGCGTATTGGATGCGGTGACGTACGCGCCGAGGCTGTCCTGCTGGAGGAGGGCGAGCATCCGCCCGATGGGGAGCCATTCGAACGCGACCTCGTACCCCGCCGCCGCCAAGGCCCGGCCGATCGTCCTGTCCACGATGCCGCCCGATCGGCTGAACAGCGGCGGCTGCTCCCCCACCGTGACCGTGACGGACTCAGCGAAACAGGGAAGCGCGAGGAGGGCAAGGGACAGGATCACCGGCACTATCGTACGCATATCGCTAAAATTGTAATGGATCGACCGGGCTGATCGCCACCGTTTTTCGCGGAATGGACATCAGGATCGCGCGACGTCCATCCGGCGGCGGATCGATTGGTACTGGAGCCCCGCGTGGTAGCTCGACCGCACGAGCGGTCCCGCCTCGCAGTAGAAGAACCCTTTCTCCAAAGCGATCCGGCGCAGCTCCAGGAACTCTTGCGGGGTCCAGAATTTCTTCACCGGGATGTTGGTCTTGGCGGGCTGGAGGTACTGCCCCATATTGAGCACCTTCACGCCGGCCGCGAGCAGGTCGTCCATGGCCTCCTTGATCTCGTCCACGGTCTCGCCGAGGCCGAGCATGAGGCTGGATTTCACGATCGCATCGGGATCGATCCGGCCGACGAGGCGCAGGAAGGAGAGCGAGCGGTCGTACGTCGATCGGGACCGGACCAGGGGGGTGAGCCGCCGCACCGTCTCCAGGTTGTGGCTCATGATCTCCGGTTTCCCCGCGCAGAGGATGCCGATGGACCGCTCGTCTCCCATGAGGTCTGACGAGAGGACCTCGATCGTGGTCGGACCCTCCGGCCTCCCGCTCGTCCTCGCCCGGACGGCGCGAACGGTATCGGCCATCTGGAGGGCGCCGCCGTCGTCCAGGTCATCGCGGTTGACCATGGTTATCACCACGTGGGCGAGCCCCATCTCGGCCGTCGCCTCGGCCACGCGGCCGCTCTCGCCGACATCCACGGCGCCCGGCAGCCCCGTCTTCACCGCGCAGAAGCGGCAGCGGCGCGTACAGGTGTCGCCGAGGATCATGAACGTCGCGGTCTTGTGCTCGCCCCAGCATTCGTGGAGGTTCGGGCAGCGCGCCTCCTCGCAGACGGTATGGAGGCGATTGGAGGTCAGGCTCGACCGCACCCGGCGGTAGCCCTCTCCCGCGCGCATCCGTATGCGCAGCCACTCCGGCTTCCGGCTGTAGCCGTTGGCCCCCGCCGCGGCGTCTGCGCCGGCGCCGGTCGCGCTTGCCGCGCCGATCGCGCCGATCGCGCCTGAGCCTGCCGCGCCGATCGCGCCGGCGGCCTCGGC
>JAEXTK010000279.1 GCA_023406985.1 Spirochaetota bacterium
TCGTGGAGGAGCATGAGGGCGAGGAGCCCGCGGCTCTCCGCCGTGGGCAGGAGTTCCACCAGGAGACGGCCGAGGCGGAGGGCCTCGGTGCAGAGGTCCGCCCGCGTGAGGCCGTCCCCCGAAGAGGCGAAGTACCCCTCGTTGAAGACGAGGTAGATCGTCTTGAGCACCGCCGCGAGCCGTCCCCGGAGCTCCGGCCCCGCCGGAACTTCGTAGGGGATACGCGCCGACCTGATCCGCGCCTTGGCGCGCACGATGCGCTGGGCTATCGTGGGAACGGGAACGAGAAAGGCCGCGGCGATCTCCTCGGTCCGCAAGTCGCACACTTCCCGGAGGGTCAAGGCCACCTGGGCATCGGGAGGCAGGAGGGGGTGGCAACAGGTGAAGATGAGCCGGAGCCGATCGTCCTCGATCTCCTCGTCCGTCTCCGGCTCCGCGTACGGGGCCGCGCGGACGGCGAGTTCCCCTTCCACCAAGGTCCTGAGCTTCCTTTGGCGACGGATGCGGTCGATGCCCTTGAAGCGTCCGGCGGAGACGAGCCAGGCTCTCGGGTTCGCCGGCACGCCCGCCGTGGACCATTGGGCCAGGGCCGCCGCGAAGGCATCCTGCGTGGCCTCCTCCGCGAGGTCGAAGTCGCCGAGGAGCCTCACTAGGGTCGCGAGCACCCTGCGGGACTCGGCGCGGTACACCGCCTCTATCGCGGCTCCCGCGTCGGCCTCCGGGAATCCGTCGCTCATGCGGGATCCGCGCTCCGTGCGGCCGCCGGCGGTATGTTGTGGTTGAAGCGGAACGTATTGGCCGGATCGTAGCGGGCCTTGATGGCCGCGAGCCGGTCCCAGGTCGGACCGGGATAGGCGGCGCGGACGCGGTCGGCGCCCTCATCCCCCAAGAAATTGACGTAGGCGCCCTGATCGCCCTGGCGTAGGTCGGCGGCGAAATCACCCACCCAGGCCGTATGGTCCGCCTTCTCCTCGGGAGCGCCGTACAGGGATCCGATGTTGGCCATGATCCGGGAAGCGCGGTGCGCGAAGGCGGTGTCGTGGATGCCGACGCGGGCCATGGCTCCGCCCAAGGCCCGCAACTGCAGGGCCGCGATCTGCGCCTTAGAGGTGCGGAGCCGCTCCAACGCCATTTCCGCCATCCCGGTATCCACCGAATCCAAGAACAAGGTGGTGCCCACCGCCGACGGATGGAAGCCGCCCTGCTCCTGCGGATAGAGCTCGGGGTAGCGCAGGGGTTTGACGAGGTCCGCGATGGGGGTCGCGAGCGAACGGAACCGCGCGAGGGCCGCCCCGGCCTCGGCCGGATGACCCGAGTGGACGAGGGTGGCCAGGATCACGACCTTTCCGTGGTACTCCGCGTCGAGGAAGGGCAACGGCGGGGCCTTCATGACGTTCGCTATTGTTGAAAGGTCCTCCGGCGCTTCCAGGGCCTCCGCCATGAACGAGGCGATGATCCCTTTCGTCGCGGGGAGGACGAGGAGGCCGCCGGTCACCGTATCGACCTCCCGGAGCCGGAACTGGAAGCGGACGGCCACGCCGAAATTCCCGCCGCCGCCCCGGATCGCCCAGAAGAGATCGGGGTGATCGTTCCGGTCCGTCCGCACGACGTCGCCGTCGGCGGTCACGATGTCGGCGGCCAGGAGCTCATCGATGGTGAGCCCGTATTTCCGGACGAGGAATCCGATGCCGCCGCCGAGCGTGATGCCGCCGAGGCCGACCGAGCCGGTGTCCCCGAAGCCGGTGGCCAACCCGTGTTTCCCCGCGGCGGCCGTGTACTCCCCCGCCGTCAGGCCGGCTTCCGCCCAAGCGGTGCGGCCGGCCACATCGATTTGAATGCCTTTCATGCGCGACAGGTCGATGGCGAGGCTGCCGTCGCCGACGCCGTGCCCCGCCAGGCTATGTCCCCCGCTCCGCACCGAGACGTGGAGGCCTTCCTGCCGCGCGAACGTGACCGCCCGCGCGATGTCGGCCGCATCGGCTACTTGCGCGATCAGGGCCGGACGATGGTCGAACCCGCCGTAGAAGCCGCGTCGCGCGGCATCGTACCCGTCATCGCCCGCCGACAGGATCCGACCCGCGAAAGACGAACTTTTCAGGTTGTGATTCATGCAACCGTAAGGTATGCGGGGACCCCGTGATCGTCAATATATATTTCAGTTTTAGTCATAAAGATACCGGCGCCGCAGCGCCGACCGCCGACCGCCGACCGACGACCGCCGACCGCCGACCGCCGTCCCCAGCCCCGGCCGAAAAGCCGGTGCCGGTTCCGACCGGCGTCCCTACTTTATAGGTATCTTTCGCTAAGGAGATGAACGCATGGATACGCTCAAGGCCCTTTCCGATTCCTTGGCCGACCTCGCTTCCCGCGCGACCGCCAAGGTATTCCACGTTCCTTCGTCCCTGGGCGGTAGGACCGCCCTGACCTTCGACGGGAAGCTCCTGCTCGTGAGCGCTCAGGACGCCGCGCGCGGGGAGGCGGTCGCCGTGCTCGCCCCCGGGGGAAGGGAGGTGTCCGCCACGGTGGCCGGCTTCGACGCCGGTCTCGGCCTGGCCGTGCTCGAGCTGTCCGCGGCGGTCGCGGAGGCCGCCTGGACGCCGGCCCGGGAGGAGGCGCGCCTCGGCTCCCTCGTCCTGGTCGCGGCCTACCCTTCCCCCGAGGGACCCGAGGTCCGCCTGGACGCGCTGCGCTTCTCGGGCGGCGAAGGCGACGCCGCCTACCTCCAAACCGACGGGGCCGCCTTTCCCGGCTTCGCGGGAGCGGCCCTCGTCGATATGGAGGGTTCGATCATCGCCTTCCAGCTCGCCGACCGCGGCGGGAACCGCGGCTGGGCCATCCCCGCCGCCCGGGCGGCCGCGCTCGTCGGCGACATAGTCGCGGCCAAAAGCGCGAGCCGGGCCTGGCTCGGCGTATCCACCGTGCCCATCGCCGCCCCCGCCGACGCCGCGGCCGCCTTCGGCGACGGCAGGGAGTCCGCCCTCCTCGTCTCGGGCGTACAGAGCGGGAGCCCGGCCGCCGCGGCGGGCATCCGCGTCGGCGACATCCTCGTCTCGGTAGGCGGCGCGCCGCTCCTCGGCGGCGAGGATCTCGTGGCGGCCCTGGCCGCCGCGACGCCGGGGGCCGAGCTCGCCGTCGTCGTCCTCCGCGCCGGCGAACGCCGGGAACTCCGCGCGGTGCCGGAAGAGCGGTCCGACGACGACCGAGGGCCGGGCGGCAGGGGACACCGGCGCCCGTGGGGACGGGGTCCCTGGTGGATGGGAGGCGCGGGGTGCGGATGGGGTCCGGGCCGCTGAAAGTACGGATCGAGGGGGCGGAGGCCGCGCTCCGCGGCCGCGCCGAGCGCGAAGGCTTCGTCCTCGCGGAGGCGGGTGAGGAGGCGGACCTCGTCGCCCGGCCGGAGGGACGCACGGGCGGCCACGCGGGACAGGAAGGCGACCCCGTCCTGAGCCCGCGCGAAACCGAGATCGTGGAGTACCTCGCGGACGGCTGGTCCAACGAAGAGATCGCCTCGGCCCTCCGCATCGGCCAGCGGACGGTCCGCTTCCATCTGGAGAGCATCTACGCGAAATTCGGCGTGTCGCGGCGGGGCGAGGCCGTCCGGGAGGCGGTCGCGCGGGGCATCGTCAGCTTCGAGGCGTAAACCCGCCCAAGAGCCGCGCGATCCAGCCGCCCCGTTTGTCCGCGGTCCGGAGCGTCTCGACATAGGTCGCGATGCGATGGTTCTGCTCGACATCGTTTTTCTGGACCGTCACGACGACCGGCGCATCCACGTGGGAAAAATATCCGCCGAAGACGCCCGCGAAGGGGACCGGGAACGGAATCTCGGTGACGAGGTCGGCCGTGTTCGCGATCCTGAACGTTTTCCGGCCGAACGCCGCGTTGAAGCCGCGGACGAAGGCGTCGTCGCCGATCCTCGGCGAACCGAAGGTGTGGAGGGAGGCGACCTTCCGGCGGAGGGAGCGTTCCAGGTCGTACGCGGCGAAGGTCGCCAAGGCGGCGCCGAGGCTGTGGCCCGCGACGTGGAGGCGGGCCGCGTTCACCCCTTCCAGGGCCTCCGCGATCTGAGGACGGATCTGGAGATAGGCATTCTGGAAACCCTCGTGCACCGAGCCGGCCCCGTCCAGGAAGAAATCGGCGAATTTCGCGTTGAGGTTATTGATCCATTCCAGGGCGGTCTGCGTCCCGCGGAAGACGAGGAAGACCTCGCTGCGTCTCCGCGCCACGAAACCGATCGGGATATCGGCCTGTTTCGCCTTGCCGAACGAGCGCAGTTTGCGGAAGTAGTCGTCGAGCTTCCCTTCCTTGTCGATCGAGCCGAGCGGCCTCCAGGAATAGGCGAGGCCGCGCACCAGCTCGTAACCGGCGGGCGGTTTCCACTCCGCGCCTTCTTGGAAGCGGTCGAATTGGCGATACGCCTCGGCTACCAGCTCGCCGAGCGCGATCGCCCGAGAAAGGTTGAAGCCGCGCGGCGGATAGAGGGCGGCCACCTCAGGCGCCTCCGGGGATGGTGATCCGGTAGACGCAGCTTTTCCCGTCGCGGAGGTAGGAGCGGATCACCTCGGCCCGCACCTCCTTGCCGAGCACGTGGGAGAACATCTTCTCCGCGAATCCCTCGGAACACGCGCAGAGTTCCTTGGACGCCACGAGCCCCGTCTTGACCAGGGGGCACACGCAGAAATCCTTGTTCTCGTTCGCGATGATCGTGCCGCCCGCGGCATCGTAATCGATCTTCCACTTCCAGTCGTTTTCCAGGAAGGCGATGAAGAGTTCGATGCGCCCGACGAAACGGGCCAGGATATCCTGCATGCCGATCGCCTGGAAGTGCGTGAAGTGGCACCCCTTGACGACCGTCCGCAGGTCGTCCTCCGGGTGCTCCATCGTGCGGTCGAGGTACTGCTTCATCCAGGCGTCTATGATGCGCCGTTCCGCGTTCTCTTCGGCCATGCCGGCATTATACGCCGTCTTTTCCGATACCGGAACTCCTTTTCCCGCGCGCCCCTCGCGTCACGCCGTCGGTCGGGCCGGGGTAGCGGCGGCGGAGATCGGCGATGGATTCGGTCACCAAGCGCTCCAAGATCCGCGCGTCCACGTCCGCGAGCCGTTTTATGTACACGCAGCCGACGCCCGCCCGGTGCTTGCCGAGCTCCGCGAGGAGCCGCTCCCTGCTCTCGAAGGCGCCCGAGAGGTAGAGGCTGATCGCGTCCCTGCGCGACGAGAAGCCGACGAGGCAGGAGTCGCCCTCATGGCCGCTGTCGTACCGATAGTGGTACGAGCCGTACCCGACGATGGCAGAGCCCCACATCACCGGCTCGCGGCCGCTCACGCGGCGCAGCAAGGCGTCGAGTTCCTTGCAATCCGCTCTCCGCGCGGGGTCGTCTATCGCATCGAAGTACGCCGCCGCGCTCAAGTCCGTGGGGTTGGTCTTCTGATCCGCCATAGCGCCCTCCTACTCCGGATCGCGGGCGAAACCGAGCCCCTGCTCCCGAAGGGCCGCGAGGGTCGTGATGCCCGCGCCTTCCAGGGCGCGGCGGGCGGGAGCGGATACCTCGTCGAGGAAGTCGTCTACGTTCATCCGCGGCCTCCTCGGGTGAAGATACGGCCGATGCGGGGGAATCGCAAAGGGCTTTCACTCCCCTTCCGCGATATCCTCCAGGGCTCCGCCGTCCAGGATGGCGACCCCCCGCTGGCCGCTCAGGCGGATGAGGTTCCGTTCCTGGAAGGAGGCCAGCGTGCGGCTCAGGGTCTCCGCCTTCATGCCGAGGCGGGAGGCCAGGTCGCCCTTGGAGAGGGAAAGGTCGAAGGCGCGGGACGAACCGGCTTCGGCCAGGAGGAAACCCGCCAGGCGTTGCTCCACGGTGCGGAGGTTGATGCCCTCGATGAGGCTCTCGGCATCCTCCAGGCGGCGGCTCAGCTCCTCCATGACCTTGAGGGCTATGGAAGGATATTCGCCCATCAGGGACTTGAGGCGCGCCCCGTCGATCATGCAGAGGACCGAGGCCTCCGCGGCGTCGGCGTAATCCGCGGTCGCGAGGGAGCTGAACAGGGAGAGTTCCCCGATGAACTGGCCCGGACCGACCATGCGGATGACCTGCTCCTGGCCGTCCGGGCTCAGGCGGTAGACCCGCACGCGGCCGGTATGCACGATGTAGAGCACGCCCCGCCGGTCGCCGGCGCGGTAGACGGCTTCGCCCTTCGCGTAGGAGCGGTCATAGGTGATCGACCCGACCTCGTCCAATTCCTGCCTGGAGAGGGTGGCGAAGATCGGCACGATCTCCACGCAGTGGCCCTCGGTCGGCTGCTTCGGTTCCATAGCCATGAGTATATACCGATTCAGGCCGCCGCGCGGTCCCGCGCCGCCGGCCGCCTTTCCGCGAGCTCCGCGGCGCCCCGCTTCCATCCGCCGTAGCCCAAAAGGCGCGCGGCGTTGACGATCACGAGGAGCACGGAGACCTCGTGGACGAGCATGCCGAAGGAGAGTCCCACCGACTTCACGAGCACCCCGGCGAGCAGGAGCGACACCACGAGGAGGGCGAAGGCGATGTTCTGTTTCATGTTGCGCACGGTGGCGCGGCCGAGGCTCACCGCGTAGGCGAGGGAACCGATATCCTCCGAGAGGAGGACCACGTCCGCGGTCTCCATGGCCACGTCGCGTCCCGCGCCGCCGATCGCGATCCCGAGATCGGCCGCGGCGAGCGCCGGCGCGTCGTTCACGCCGTCGCCGACCATCGCCGTCCTACCGTACTCCGCCTGCAGCCGCCTGAGGCGGTCCACCTTGTCCTCGGGGAGCAGGTTCGCGTACCAGGCGTCCAGGCCGAGTTCGGCCGCTATGGCGGCCGCGGCGCGTTCGTTGTCGCCGGTCAGCATGACGATCTTCCGCACGCCCCGTTTCCGGAGGTCGGCCACGAGGGAGGCGGCCTCGCTCCGGATCACGTCCGCGACGGAGATCGCGCCGAGGAGGCGACCGCCGGCCGAACCGCCCGCCGGCGGGGCCGCGGCCGCCGCGTCGAGGGCGGCGACGAGGACGACGGTGCGCGCCTTCGCCTCCTCCGCGGCGATATACGTCTCCCGCTCGGAAACCGATACGCCCGCCGAAGCCAGGAGATCGCGCTTGCCGATGACATACCTCGTTCCCTTCAGGACGAATTCGATCCCCTGCCCCGCGATGATTCTGGATTCCTCGGGGCGGTCGGACGAGAGGAGCCCGCGTTCGCCCGCGGCGGCGGTGATGGCGCGGCCGAGCGGGTGCTCGGAATACGCCTCTCCGGCGGCGGCGAGGGCGAGGAGTTCGTCCTCGTGGATGCCGTAGGCCGCCACGGCCGCGACCGCGGGGCGCCCGACGGTCAGGGTCCCCGTCTTGTCGAAGGCGACCGCCCGCGCCGTCCCGAGTTTCTCCATGATGTCTCCGCCCTTCACGAGGACGCCGCGCCGGGCCCCGTTGCCGATGCCCGCCACGATGGAGACCGGGGCGGAGATGACGAGGGCGCCGGGGCAGGCGATGACGAGGAGGGTCAGGGCGAGCCGCGCGTCCCGCGTCGTCGCGTAGAGGACCAGGGAAAGGACGATCACCGCGGGCGTGTAGAAGCGGGAGAACCGTTCCAAGAATTTCTGGGTCACGGCCTTCCGGTCCTGGGCATCCTCCACGAGGCGGAGGATACGCGAAAAGGCGGTATCCTCCCCCACCTTCCGGGCCGCCACGAGGAGGTATCCCGATTCCACGAGGCTGCCGGAGAAGACGCCGTCGCCCGCTTCCCGCGCGACGGTCGCGGATTCCCCGGTGATCGCGGACTGGTTCACCCAGGCGGAACCGCCCGTGACCTCGCCGTCCACGCTTATCTTCTCCCCGCTCTTCACCACGACGAGGTCGCCGACGGCGACGTCCGCCGCCGCCACCTCCCGTTCCGAGCCGTCCCGGAGGACGCGCGCCACGGCGGGCGCCAGGTCCAGGAGGGCCTTTATGGAGGACCGCGTCTTCTCGAGCGTTCGGGCCTCCAGGTAATCGCCGAGGCTGAACAGGAAGGTCACCGCGGCGGCCTCCCAGTACTCGCCGATGGCGAGGGACGCGCCGACCGCGATGGTGACGAGCGCGTCGATGCCGATGATGCGGTAGCGGGCCGCGGCCGCCGCCTTCTTGAGTATGGGCCAGAGCGCGACTGCCGTGGAGAGGAGCATGGCGGCCACGGTCAGCGGGGCGTAGCCGAAGACGCGCATCAGGGTCCAGGAAATCGCGACCAGGACCGCCTCAAAAATGATGAGTCGCCGCTTTGCCGTGCCGTTCATGCGAACCTCCTTCCCGTCAGCGGGCGCCGAGGACGGCGTATCCGAGGCCTTCGATCTTGGCCTGGATCGTCTCCGCATCGATGACCGACTCGTCGTAGGCGACCTTGACGCGGGAAGTGTTGAACAGCACCTCCGATTCGGTCACGCCGCTCGTCTTCTTGAGCATGGTCCCTATCTTGGCTACGCAGCTCGGGCAGGTCAGGGTCTCCAGCGCGTACGTCTTCTCTTTCATGTCTCGTACCTCCGTGATGATTCCCAAGGTAGCGGAGGAGACGGGATCGGACCTTGACCTGCGTCAAATCCCCGGAAAATCTCGGATGACGGAAGGCGGAAACCGCGTATATACTGTCGCTAAACCATTCAGGAACGAGGGGCATACGTCGAATGAGCATGGATCAATTGGCGGCCTTCGGAAAGCATTGCACGCTCGACCCGATCGCGCGGTCGCGGCTCGCGCTCATCCATCTGGAGAATCTCGATAGCCTGATCGCCTTCGCCAACGAACTCGGCTTCGCCGTGAGCCTGGCCGATTTCCAGGACCTGCGGAGTCCGTCCCCGAAGGCGGACGAGCTGAGCGACAAGCAACTCGCCCGGGTGTCGGCCGGCGCGGGGACGGATTTCGCGCCGTACGCCACCGCCGGGGACGCGATGGCCGCCCTCCTCCAGAGTTTCGGCATCGCGCTGCCCTAGAGTCCGGCCGACCGTAGCGCGGCGGAACCGAAGCGCTCGGGTGCCGGCCACGGCGGGGGCGCCCGCGCCGATCGGCATTTGACCGCGCGGGCCCGAGACGGATATCTTGAAACCATGAAGGTGCTCCTGCCGGCTAAAATCGATGATCGGATATTGAGGGTTTGCCGCAGGGTCATGGAGCGCCCCGACGCCGACCACTCGTTGGACCGCCTCGCGGCCCTCGCCAATTTATCCCCGTACTACTTCCTCCGGCTGTTCAAGACCACCCTGAAAGAGACTCCCCATCGTTTCGTCGCCAGGGTGCGGATCGAGGCCGCGAAGAACCTGCTTGCCGGCAAGGAAAGATCGGTTACGGAGATATGCTTCATGGTCGGATTTGAAAGCCTGGGCTCCTTCAGCCGGCTATTCCACAAGGCCACCGGGTGGACGCCCTCGATTTATCGCGCCAGAGCCTGGGAGATCGAAGAGCGCCCCGCCAAGTTCATCCCCGGTTGCTATATCCACCGATTCGCGCTCGCGCCCCATCTTGAACGGGCATCGGTGGCCGACGTCGATTGAGCAATCCCGGAGAAGCGACCGCGGCCTCCCTATGTTACGTTACGGGCAGAACCCGGGTACCGGGTGAAGGAGTCGCCTATGATCAAGAAACTTTCCCATACCACCTTGTTCGTCAAGGACCAGGATGCGGCATACGATTTTTACGTAAACAAGCTCGGCTGCAGGGTAAACACCGACTTCAGGATGGAGGATGGCCAGCGTTGGCTCACGGTCAATCCTCCGGATCAGCCGGATATGGAGATCCTCCTGGCCCAGCCCTGCCAACCCATGGTGGATGCGGATATGCTTCCCCATTTCAAGGCGTTGCTGGAACGGAACGCCCTCGGGGCCGGGGTGTGGGAGACCGAGGACTGTCGCGCCGCCTACGCGGAGCTCGAAGCCAAGGGCGTGGTGTTCACCAAAAAACCCACCGAGGAATTCTACGGCACGGAAGCCCTGTTTCTGGACGGTTGCGGTAATTGGTTCTCCATGACCGAGCGGAAGAGTACGTAGAGCGGGCGCCGCAGTCCACGGTCGCTGGCTTCCCGTGACGCTCCCGATCCGCCGGCGGCCGGCTCCGGTCCCCGTCAGTCCAGATTGTCGATATAGCCCTTCTCCCCGCCCGAATAGAAGGTGAGCGGGTCCGGGTAGGCGAGTTCGCGCCCGTCGCGGAAACGTTCCACGAGGTCCGGGTTCGCGGTGTAGGCGCGGCCGAACGCGATCAGGTCGGCGGCGAGCGAAGAAAGCGCGGCCTCCGCGCTTTCTTTGGTATACCCCTCGCTGGAGAGCAGGAGACCGCCGAAGGCCGAACGCAGGAGGGAAGTCGCCGAAAGTTCTCCCAGGGGCTGTTCAAGGACGTGGAGGAAGCCGATCCTCCGGTCCAGCGCCCGCGCCAGATGGGTGAAGGTCTCCACTGGATCCGCGTCCCGTATGCCCTTGTGGTTTCCCCCGGGCGATACCAGGAAGGCGACGCGTTCGGATTCCCAGATCCCCGTGACCGCCTCCACGATCTCCAGGGCGAAGGCCGCGCGGTTCTCCGCCGGACCGCCGTACCGGTCCTTCCGCGCGTTCGTCCCGCTCTGCAGGAACTGGTCGATGAGGAAACCCTGGCCCCCGTGGAGCTCCACCCCGTCAAAGCCGGCCTCCTTGGCGGCGCGGGCGGCGGCGGCGAACTGATCGACCACCGCCGCGACCTCCGCGGTAGACAGGGCGTGCGGAACCTCGTATTCCATGGTGCCGCGGGGAGTGCGGATGAAGCCGGAAGGCGCTAGGGACGACGGGGCGACCGGACGGCGCCCGTGATAGACGGAGTGCGAAAGCCGGCCCGCGTGGGCGAGCTGGACGAAGATGCGTCCGCCCCGGCCGTGCACCGCGTCGGTCACCTTCCGCCAGGCCTCGATCTGCTCCCGCGTATGGATGCCGGGCGTATCGGGATAGCCCTGCCCTTCGGGGGCGACCTGCGTCGCCTCGGTCAGGATGAGGCCGGCGCTGGACCGCGCGCCGTAGTAGGGGACCGCCATCGGTGAGGGCACCGTGCCCTGGGCGCGGTTACGGGTCATCGGCGCCATCACGATGCGGTTGGGCAGCGTAAGGGAGCCGAGGGCGAGGGGTTCGAGCAGTCTCACGGGCGGCCGAGTTCCTTGCGTATGACCGGGGCGACCTCGGTTCCGAACAGTTCGATGGCTTTCAGCACCTTCGCGTGGTCCATATCCCCGAGCGCGATCTGCAGGAGCAGCCGTTCGTTCTTGAAGAGCTCGTGCTCCCAGAGGATCTTGTCGATGACCTCCTGCGGGCTCCCCGCGAAGAGGTGACCCCGCGGCCCGCGGGCAGCGTCGAACTGGGCCCGCGTGACCGGCGGCCACCCCCGTTCCTTACCCACCCGCTCGAACATGGCCATGAATACGGGGTAGAGGTCCGCCGCCGCCCGCTGCGAATCCTCGGCCAAGTACGCGTGCGAGTTGATGCTGAGCTTCATCCGGTCGGCGGAGAAGCCCGACGTGCGCGCCATGTCCCGGTAGAGGTCGGCGAAGGGCACGAAGCGGTCGGGGTTGCCGCCGATGATGGCGAGCGCCAGGGGGAGGCCGAGTCGGGCCACGCGCACGACGGATTCGGGGCTGCCGCCGACGGCGACCCAGACCGGCAGCGGGTCCTGGACCGCCCTCGGATAGACGCCCAGTTCGCGGACGGGCGGCCGGAAGCGCCCCTTGGACCAAGTCACGATTTCTTTTTCGCGGAGGGTGAGGAGGAGATCGAGCTTTTCCGTGAACAGCTCGTCGTAATCGTCCAGGTCGTAACCGAACAGGGGAAAGGACTCGATGAACGAGCCGCGGCCGGCCATGAGCTCGGCCCTACCGTTCGAGATATGGTCGATGGTGGCGAAATCCTGGTAGACCCGCACCGGATCGTCCGAACTCAGGACCGTGACGGCGCTCGTGAGCCTGATGCGTTTGGTCCGGGAGGCGATGGCCGCGAGCAGCACCGCGGGCGAGGAAACGATGTAGTCGCTCCGGTGGTGCTCCCCGACGCCGAAGACATCCAAGCCCACCTCTTCGGCGAGCACGGCCTCCTCTAGGATGGAGCGGGTCCGCTCCGCGGGTGATACCTTGGCGTTCTCCGCGAGATCGCCGAACGTAAAAAGGCCGAGTTCCACTGTTCCTCCTCCGGCGGTGCCGCCGTCCGTTTGCCTGAACCCCGCCGGTCTCAGTGGAAGGCTTTTCGCTCCCTCAGCATCGAGAGGATCTTTTCCATCCGCGCCGCCCGCGTCGCGTCCGTCCGCGCGGTCATGAGCCGCCAGAGGACCGCGTAGCGGTTCGCGCTGTTCAGGGATTCGAAGAAGGCCTTCATCCCCGCATCGGCCTCCAGCGCGGCGGCGAGGTCCGGCGGCACGACGGCTTCCTTCACCGAATCGTAGGCGGCTTCCCACCGCCCGTCGGCCTTGGCCGCCTCTATGGCCGCGAGGCCCGGCGGCCTCATGCGGCCCGCGGCGATCAGGGCCTCGGCCTTGCCGATGTTCACCTTGGACCAGAGGCTCCGCTTCCTGCGGGGCGTGAACTTCTGCACGAAGAACGCGGCGTCCCACGATTTGGACATGCCGTCTATCCAGCCCCAGCAGAGCGCGGCCTCCAAGGCGTCCGCGTACGAGATCGTCCGTATCCCCGAATCCTTCTTGGCTATCTTGAGCCAGACTCCGGATTCGAGCCCGTAATTTCCGGACAGCCAGGCCTCCCAGGCGGCGGCGTCGGGGAACTGGTGGACGGGGATATCCTTCAGGGTTTCCGCGTCCTTCCCGCCCTCCCCGGTCGGAGAGTCCATGGCTACTCAGCCTCCCGCTGGCGCCACGACCGCCAGCCGCGGGTGAAAAGATAGGCGGCGACGAGCAGGACGGCGAGCGCCCCGTCGAAGGGCGCCGCGGTCAGGGACTCCGGCGTCCCGTAGGCGAAGCCGAGCGCCGCGAGCGCGGCCTTGTCCAGGATCGCGAGTTCCCAGACGCCCGGCGAGAGCCGGGGCCGCCACGCGAGCAGGGCGAAAAGGCCCGCGAAAACGAGGGAACCGAGCGTTCGCCAGGTCTCGAGCCAGACGAGCTGCGGAAGCGCACCCCGGACCGCCGCGAGGCCGCCCGCGAAGGCCCCGATCGCCGAGACCGAGCTCAACGCCAGTAAAATCCTGCCGATCCTGTCTTGCCACGCCGGAATGACGCTTTTCACGAAATCCTCCTATGATCGAATGCCCTTCACCGGGGAAAACGCACCGAGAGGCCCAGGGCCGGTCAGTTGAACAGGTCGTACAGTTAGATGCCGATGGAGAACTCTTCCCGCCTGAAGCCTCCGGAGAAGGAGGCGAGGACCTCGTGATGCGATAGCGTACGTTCAATCGCGGCCTCTTTTTATGACCTTCTTTATCATATTTAAGATACGGCGGCCGGTCGGCTTCGGCAAGCGACGACCGTCACCGCGCCGCTCCCGCGCCGCTCCCGCGCCGCTTCCGCGTCGCTATCGCGCGGTCACCGCCCGGGTCTTTCGAGCGTCAGCTCAAGGCTCGGCGCATAGGCGGCGATGAGGGCATCCAGGTTCGCGCCGACGTCGCCCTTCAAGCTTCCCCCGTGGTAGCACACCACCGTTTCCGGTCCGAGCCGCTTGAGCCGCGCGACCGATTCCACGCTCGCCCGGAGATCCAGGGTGAACTGCGGGTTCGGTATCGTGAGCCTGCCGCTCTCGAGGGCCAGGGCGTCGCCCGAGATCAGGACTTTGGAGGATTCGATGAAGAGGGAGATATGGCCCGGCGTGTGGCCGGGAGTGGGGACGACGCGCAGGTCGTCCATGATCAGGTGGTCCAAATCCGGGATCCGCCGATCCACCGCGCAGGGAACGATCGACTTCAGGTACTCGGCGAACGCTTCGCCGCGTCGCCGGTCCTCGCCGGAAAGCCGCGCGTTCAGCTCCTCCGCCTGGATCAGGCGGAGGGATTTGCTGGTCCCTTCGACGTAGTCGGCCTCGAGCGCGCCGACGATCACCTCCGCCCGCGGATTGAGGGCCTTGAGCGCGGCCAAGGAGCCAACGTGGTCGTGGTCATGGTGCGTGACGATGATCCCCGTCAGGTCCTTGATCGAGAAGCCGTGGAGGCGGAGGGCCGCTTCCAGCTCGTCCGTCTGCCGCGGATAGCCCGCGTCGCAGAGGATGAGTTCATTCCCGCCGTGGATCACGACGGGATGTACGGTCGTCCTGAACGAGGGCGTCTCCACCTTCAGGCTCAACAGTTCATATCGCAGCATCAAGACGATCTCCTCGGCCTACGGTACGGGAAAGCCCGCCGCGGGTCAAAGCACTTTTCGACTATGTCCGATCTTTCCGCGGATTCTCAGCGGACGGCCGTCACCGGGAGGGAGGCGGTATCCGCATGGACACCTGCATGCGGTTCCAGGCGTTGATGACCGTGATCGCGACGGTGAGGTCGACGATCTCCTTTTCGGAGAACTGCGCCTTGAGCCGCGCGTAGCTCGCGTCGTCGGCCCGCTCCTCGGCGATCCTCGTGAGGGCTTCCGCCCATTCGAGGGCGGCCCGCTCGGCCGGCGTGAACCAGGGGTACTCCCGCCACCCCGCCAGGCAATCGAGGCGCTGCGCCGTCTCTCCCGCCGCGCGCGCGTCCCGGGCATGCATATCCAGACAGAACGCGCAGCCGTTGACCTGCGAAACCCGCAGTTCGATGAGGTGGACGAGCTTGGCGTCGAGCGAGGTCACGCTCTTGGAAGCGGCCAGGAAGCCCGCGTACGCGTCCCCGTTGACGCGCTTCCAATCGATCCGTGTCTCCATGGGTTGCTCCTTCGCCATGGGTGCCCATGGCAAGACCAAGGTACCGGACGGCGGCCGCGACCGTATTGCATAAATCCGACATGGATGATCATATTTAACCATGGACCGCGGCGGCACCTTCGACCTCAAGACCTACGCGCCCTCTCCGCCCCTGGTCCCCCATGTCCAATCCTTCTGGATCCTGGAAGCGACCGCGGAGAATCCCGAGCCGCGCTATTTCCACCCCGACGGAGGCAGCGGCTTCAGCCTGCGCTACGGAGATTCCGGAGAAACGCCCGGGACGGGCATCGTCATGCAGGCCCGGCTCACCGAACCGAAGCCGTTCCGCTATTCCGGGACGGTCCGCATGGTCGGCGTGCGCTTCAGACCGGGCGGGGCCTTCCCCTTCTTCGGGACCGACGCCCCGGTCGAAGACGTCTTCGGCGCCGCCGAACTCCGCGACCTGTACGGCAGGATCGGCGAAGCGCGGCGACCGGAGGAAACGCTCTCCCTCTTGGAGACCGCGCTCCTCCGTCGGCTCGATACGGCCGAGCTCTCCCCCCTCGCGATAGCCGCCCTCCGTTCGCTGGAAACCAGCCATGGAATAGTTCGGGTGGAGCGGATCGCGGAGAAATTGGACGTGACGAGCCGTCAGCTGGAGCGCGTCTTCCGCGCGCAGGTGGGGTACGCGCCCAAGCAGCTCGCGCGGATACTCCGCGCGCGGCGGGCGAAGCGGCTGTTGGCGGATCGTCGCGCCCTGCCCTTGTACGACGTGGGCTACAGCCTCGGCTATGCCGACCAGGCCCACTTCACGCGGGAGTTCAAAGAGGTCATCGGCCTCACGCCGGCGGCGTACCGCAGGGCGCTCAAGGAGCGCTGAAGCGGGTCAGAGGACCTTCTTCATGCAGACGCTGTTCTCGTTTCCCGCGTACTTGCCGTAATTCTCGATCCTCTGGAAGCCGCTCTCCTCGTACAGCCCGATGGCGGCGAGCTGTTTCACGCCCGTCTCCAGGACCAGCTCCGTAGCCCCCCGTTCGGCGGCCCACGCCTCGAGTTCGCCGAGGATCATCCGGGAAAAGCCCTTTCCTCGATAGTCCTTGCGCACGAACATCCGTTTGACCTCCCACGAGGAGGACGTATACGGCCGCAGGCACCCGCAGGCCACCGGACGTCCGTCCGCGTACAGCAGGACCACGAGCGCGTCGGTGCCGAGGGAATTGAGCCGGTCGTAGGAATTCTGGAGCGCCTGGTACATTTCCCGCAGCTCCGCGTCCAACTCCCCCACCAACTCCAGGAAACCGACGTCCCGCGGGCCCGCCCGTTTGAGGGTCGGCGATCCGGCGAGGTCGCGCACGAGGATAGTATCGCAGTCGGCGCCGTCGAGCCTGAAGCGACGGATCGCCTGATACTCCGGCGAAGCGTACCAGGCGTTGAAATCGGCCTCGGTCTCGAAATAGATCAGGACCGCGCGGGAATAATTCCATTGGCCTTCAAGCACGCGCGGGGCCCGGTCCACCGCGAGGTATTTTCCGCGGTACTGCGCGAACACCGCGTCGCAGGCGTCGAGGTATTTCTGATATGCCGACTCGTCGGTGATCCTGATATTGGCCAGAAAATAGCAGCCCATCGCCCTTCTCCGTCAAATCCGCTCACCCGACCGCCGCTTCCAGGGCCGCCAGGTCCAGCTTCTTCATCTTGAGCATGGCCTCGGTGAAACGTTGCGCCTTGACGCTATCCTTTTCGGCCATCAGTTCGCCCATGGCCCGCGGAACAATCTGCCACGATACCCCGAATTTATCCTTGAGCCAGCCGCATTGCTCGTGCTCGGGGAAGGCGGAGAGCCGCCCCCAATAGTAATCGATCTCCGCTTGGGTATCGCATTGCACGAGGAGGGAAACCGCCTCGTTGAAGGAGAAATCGTGGGGATAGGCGCTGTCCATCGCGGAAAACGCGCGACCCTCCAGGGTGAACGTCGCCTGCTTGATCGTCCCCTCCCGGTCCGGCGCCTCGCCGGGACCGTAGCGGAGGATTTCGCCGATCCGCGCGTCGCGGAAGACGTCGGTGTAGAAGCGGAGCGCTTCCCCCGCCTTCCCGCACTGCGGGCCCACGAAGAGCAAGGCCGTCGTCATCTTCGGCCGCGCCTTCCCCCCGCCCGCGTACATCACCTGCCAGGAGAGACCGTATCTATCCTGGACCCAGCCGAACCGCTCGCTGAAGGGATAGGAACCCATCGGCATGAGCGCCGTGCCGCCGTCGATGAGGGCGGACCAGATCCCGTCGGTCTCCTCGTGCGACGCGCAGGCGACGGCGAAGGAGATGGCCGGCGTGAACGTGAAGTACGGGCCCGCGGACAACAACATGAAGTCGCTTCCCGATAGGCTGACCGTCACGACGTCGACCGACCCTGACGGCGTGCCGTGGAGGGCGGCCTCGCTCTTGACGGCCGAGTCCGGAAAGATCGATGCGTAGAACCGGGCGGCCTCCTTGGCCTCCGTATCGAACCACAAATGGGGGACGATCTTCTGCATGGCACCCTCCCATCGGCATAGGTGACCTTATTTTATTACTAATTCGATAAAGATCAACCTGCCGCGCTGCGCGCCGCGGGCATGCATCCCGCGGTATCCCGCGCCGCGCGCGGCGGGATCGTACATCGCCGGCGCGTCCAGGAGCCTAGACGTCGGGGAGATCGGAGAAGAGGGTCAATTGGAGGTCCCCGGGGCCTTCCAGCCGAGAATTGAGGGATTTCCAGGGCGTCTCCACGGGCTCGGCCACGAGCCGCGCCCCGGCGTCCACGAGCCGTCGAGTCGAGGAAACGGTATCCGCCACCTCGAACGCTACGCGGATGTGGCCCGCGACGCGCCGGCCGACCTCCACCCGGTCGATGAACGCGGCGTGGACCGGGTCCGTGATCTCCAGGGTCGCCCGGCCGGCTTCCAGGATGGTCACGTGGCCGCCCTCGGACGAGAAAGCCGCGCGCTCCTTCAAGCCGAGCGTGTCCCGATAGAAGCGCACCGCCTCGTCGTAGTCGCTCGCCGTGACCACGAGCCGCAATTCGGTCACGCCGCGAGCTTCCTTCGCGTCGCTCATCCTATCTTATCCAGCACCCCGGAATAGTCGTTGTCGATGCCGAGCGCGTCCAATTGCACGGAAACTTGGCCCCGATGGTGCGTCTGGTGATTGAACCACTGCATGAGGAGTTGCCAGAGCGGCCGCTCCATCGTCTTGGGACCGAATTCGATCTCCAAGTTCTTGAGGAAGGAAGCCGCCGGAACCGCGGCGATCACGGCGATCACGGCCTCGTCCACCCGCTTCCGGATCGCGACGAAGTCCCGCAGTCCGGCCGCCACGAGCGCGGGATCCACCGCGCCGTCCTTCAGGTACGGGTCAAGGACATCCTTCGGTACGCTGCTCGGCGAGAACGAGGAGAGCCGGTACAGCCATTTGACGTCCGATTTGAGCACGTGGAAGACGGTATCGGTGACCGTCGGATAGTAGGCCTTGACCGGGAAGGCCAGCTGTTCGGCGCTCAGGCCTTCCAGGACCGAGAAGATCGCGGCGTTGGCCTGCCGGTTATACCGGCTGTAGGCGACGAATAGATCTTTCATGTTACCCCCTTTCCATCGCGAGACGCGCCGCCCTCCGGACGTGGAGGACGGTGGAATCGTAGAGCCGGGTCGAGTGGGCCTTCACGAGGAGGCCGATCTCGGTGCACCCCAGGATGATGCCCCTGCATCCCCGGCGCTCCAGACCATCCATGATATGGACGTAGGCCGCGCGGGATTCCTCGCTGATGATGCCCCGCACGAGTTCTTCGTAGATCACCCGGTTCACCTCCGCGCGGTCGGCCGCGTCGGGCACGAGGACCGAGAGGCCGTACTCCCGTTCCAGCTTGCCCCGGTAGAAGTCCTCTTCCATCGTGAATTTCGTGCCGAGGAGCCCCACCGTCGTGATGGCGTCCGCGCGGACCGCCTCGCCGATGATGTCGGCGATGTGGAGGAAGGGAAGGCCGACCTCCGCCTCGAAGCCGTCCATCACCTTGTGCATGGTGTTCGTGCAGAGGACGATGAAATCCGCCCCCGCGGCCTTGAGGCCCCGGCCCACCTCGAAGAGGCGTCGCCGGAGCTCGTCCCACGCGCCCGCGTACTGGAGTTCCTCGATCTCCTGGAAATCGAACGAATATATGACGCATCGGGCTGAATGGCTCGCGCCGAGCGAAAAGGCGATCTCACGGTTGATGAGCTCGTAGTACTTCGCCGTGGATTCCCAGCTCATGCCGCCTATGAGTCCGATCGTTTTCATGCCGCCAAGCCTAGCCGTGATTCGGCCGCGATGCAAGGCCCGCGGGAAGGTCAGGTCCGGAAGCGGCCGATGGCCTCGTCCATGCGGGACAGCAACCGCCCGGTGCGGAACGTCACCTCCGAGATGGTCTCCGTGTTCTTGGCTACATCGCCGATACCGACGACGACTTCGTCCACGCTCCGGTCGATCTCGAGGGCGCTCGACTTGAGACGCACTATCTCCTCCAGTATCGAGACGTTGCCTGCGCTCATCTCCTGAGACCCCGCGCGGACCTGCTCGCTGATCTCGTTCATGGACTTGAGGGCCGCGAGAATCTGGGCGGATCCCTCCTTCTGCTCGGCCATCGCCGAGCCCACCTCCTGTACGAGGTCGCCGGTGGAACGTATGAGCCGCGCGAGTTCGTCGAAGGCCGCGTCGGTCTCCCGCGTGCTCTCCACGACGCCGGCTATGGTCGCGAGAACGTCCTTGAGTCCCGTTTCGATGGATTTGGATTGCTCGGTGGAGGTTTCGGCCAGGCGGCGGATCTCGTCGGCCACGACGGAGAATCCCTTGCCGGCCTCGCCCGCGTGGGCCGCCTCGATCGCGGCGTTCATGGCCAGGAGGTTGGTCTGGGACGCGAGGTTCGCGATGACCTCGTTCGCGTCCATGAGGGTGCGGGACAACGCCGCGATCTCCGCGACCCGTCGGCCGGCCTCTCCCTGGGTCTCCGTCCCGTGATCCGAGGCCTCCCGGATGGCGGCGAAATTGGTTTCTATGCGCGCCACCGAGGCCGAGACGGCGCCGATATTACCGATCATCTGCTCTATGGAGGCGGAGGCTTCGGTGATGGCGGCGGTCTGGTCGGCGATGAGGCCGTTCAGGTTGGCGATCGTCCGGGCGACCTGTTCCACGGAGCCGGCCGATTCCACGACGCTGTCGCGCTGGGCGCCAGCGGTGACGCGCATCAGCTCGGCCCGCTTGCCGATCTGCTCCACGGCCCCCGCGCTGCTCTGCACGCCGGCCGCCAGCTCCTCGCCGATGGCGGCCAAGTCCGCCTCGGTCGCCTTGAGGCCGGAAACCAACTCGCGGAGTTTCGCGACGAAGAGGTTGAAATCCCGCACCAACTCCCCGAGTTCGTCGCGCGAGAGCGCCGGAAGCGCCTTGGTGAGGTCCGCCTCGCCGCTCGCGAGCGCGCGGAATTCCGCCGCGGCCAGGCGCGCGGGGCGCGCGATGGAGCGGGCCACGAGGACCGCGATGGCCACCGACAGGACCAGGGCGGCCGCGAAGACCAGGGCGAGGACCGCGAGCAGCCGGTTGACCGAGGCGTAGATATCCGCGCTGGGGATATCCACGCCGATCTTCCAGTTGGGCGATTCGGGGATGGTGGCGAAGACGGTGGTGATCTTCCGCCCCTTCGCGTCGAGGTAATCGGCGACGCCGCGCTCCTCGCCGAGCATCCGTACGGCCAGGCTCCGGACGCTCTTGCCGCTCGGCCCCGGATCCGCGTTCCCGACGAGGGAGTAGTCCATGATGACCTTCGCGTCGGGATGGGCCAGGACGACCGACCGCTGGTCGATGATCCAGCCGTAGGCGCCGGCGCCGATCTGCATGTCCGCCACGATCGACGATAGTTTTTTGAGCGAGAGCTGGAGGACGAGGGCCAGGTCGGTCCCGCCGCGGACCGCTTGGGCCATCATGACGGCGGGGCTGTCCGCTCCCGGCGGGATGAGCGCGCCGCCGATGAAGCGGTCGCGCTTCTCCGCGAAAACGGCCCGATAATAGTCCTGGTCGGTCACGTCGATGACCTCGCCGCCGCGAAGCCGCGCGGTACCGGCGTAATCCACGATGGAGACGGCGGCGACCTCGTCGTTCCGCAGGGGCTCGACGAAGTCGCGGGCCGCGGAGACCGATCCCGAGCGCACTACGTCCGTCAGCGCAAGCAGGGAAAGAGTGTTCCAGTACCCGCGCAACAAGGCGCCGACTTCCGCGGCGCGGGCATCCACGATACGGCCGTAATCCTCTTCGATCACCGCCACGACGTCCTTCTTGAGGCGGGAACCGATGAAGAGCATGACGCCGCCCACGACAACGGCCATAAGGAGGCTCATGACCAACGCCATCCGGAAGGCCAACGAATGCATACGCATGAGGTATTAAATAGGTTTTTGCGAGAAAAAAACAGCGGTTTACGTAGGAAATTTCAGCTCATTTTAGTTCATCGATGAGAGACTTGAGCCTGCTGCGCACCTGCTCTTTCAATTTCTTCCCCTCCTCGTCCTCGACCAAGGGGCGGAAATCGCGCTCCACGTCGACGAACAGCTCGTACGGCCGCAGGTCGAGCCCATCGCACAGTTTCTGTAAGGTCTCATTCGACGGAAATCGCCGGCCCGCCTCGAGCTCCGCGAGATAATTCGCGGTAAGACCGCATCTCTCGGCCAAGGCCGCTTGGGATAGGTTGGCGCGCGAGCGCGCCGATCGCAAATTCTGAATGAACAATCTTTGAATATCGGTCACGCCTCAATTCTAAGACGAATTGCTTTTCCTAGCTGCTTTTTCCGGAAGTAAATAGCAAAAAAAAAGGTGATGGCGAATATCGAATTGACATATGACTATGAGACACATACTATTGCCTAGAGACACGTGCTGCGGGCGACCGTGGATACGGGAGAAGTAACCCATTCCGGCTTAGCGAGGCCGAAACTCATCCACCTCGTCGCGGTGGGACTATAAGGATCGCCATGGATACCGAGGGGAAGCGCATCCTTCTTGTCGAGGACGAGGCCGTCATCGCGCTCGCGCGAAGGAAGCTCCTGGAAAAACACGGTTATCGCGTCGAGCACGCGCCGAACGGAGAGGCCGCGATACTCGCCGCGCGCAATCGATTCGACCTCGTGCTCATGGACATAGAGCTCGGGAGCGGCATGCGGGGAACCGAAGCCGCCGCCCGCATCGCGCAGGACCGGGACATCCCGATCGTCTTCCTCTCATCCCAAGCTTCGCCGGAAACCTTCGCGGCCGTCCGCGACATCCCCCACTATGGGTTCATGCCGAAGGGCGCGGGGGAAGGCGCCTTTTTTTCCACCATCGAGACCGCGCTCACGCTCTCCGATTCCCACGCGAAACTGAAGACCGACCTCGAAAAATACCGCCAGCTCGCGGAGCGCGCGGCGACCATGATCTCCTCCCGCGAGCGGACCGCCCGCGAGAAGGACCTGCTGCTGCGCGAAGCCCATCGGCGGATGAAGAGCGGGATCGAGGTCATCACGGGGGTGCTCGGCATCCAAGAGACCGAGCTCGCCGACCGCGCCGCCGCGGTCGCGCTCCGGGACGCCCGGCGCCGGTTCGTCGCGCTCAGGGTGCTCTACGACAAGCTGTTCTCCTCGGCGGACTACGGCGAGGTCTCGGCCCGCGAATACCTCGAGGACCTCGTGATCGGCCTCGTACGGTCCCTGGCGATGGGACGGGAGATCGCGGTGGAAACCTACGTGGAGGACCTCGACCTGGACGTGGGCTGGCTCCTCCCCCTCGGCATGATCGTCCAGGAGCTGATCGCGATGTCGTTGGAACAGGCGTTTCCCGACGGGAGATCGGGGATCATCTCGCTCGCCGCCTACCGGGACGCGGAGGGCACGATCGAGATCGTGCTCGGCGATGACGGGGTGGAACCGACCGGAGACGGCGAAGCGGTCAAGGGACTCGGGCCCGAACTCGTCGATGAGCTGGCCCGCCATCTTTCGGCCACCGTGGAACTGCGCCACCACGGCGGGACGACCTACCGGATCAGGTTCTCCCCGGAGTCCAAAGCCTAAGGACGGACCGTATTTCGTCTCCTTCGCTTGCGACCGTAGGGTAGGCAGGATACACTCGTCCCATGACGAATCACGCTTCCGCTTCCCTCGAGCGCTTCCGCTCGGCCCTCCGTATCCGCACCGTCTGGCCCGAGGGGGCGTCCGCCGAAAGCGCGGAAGTCGCCGAGGCGGAAGGGGCGCTCGAAGATTTCCAGAAATTCCTCGTGGCCGCCTACCCCGCTTTCCACGCGGCGGCCGAACGGACCGTCCTGAGCCCCTTCGGCGTCGTCTACCGCTGGCCTGCGGCCGCGCCGTCCGCGGAAAAGCCCGTCCTCTTCCTCGCGCACTACGACGTGGTCCCCGTCGAACGGGCGAAGTGGACGAGGGACCCCTTCGCCGCGGAGGTGGTCGACGGCTACGTCTACGCCCGCGGAACCCTGGACACCAAGGGAAGCCTGATCGGCATCATGGAGGCGGTGGAAGGTCTCGCGGCCGCGGGCTTCCGCCCCAAGCGCGACATCTATTTGGCGTGGGGCGGCGACGAGGAACGTTCGGGTACGCTCGGGGCGGTACGGACGGCCGCGTATTTCGCCGAGCGGGGCATCTCGTTCTCCTGGACGCTCGACGAGGGCAGCGTGGTCGCCGACGGCGTCCTCTCCGGGGTGAGCCGGCCGCTCGCCCTGGTCGGCGTGGAGGAGAAGGGCTTCCTGAACCTCGAACTCACCGTGCGCCAGAAGCCCGGCCACGCGTCGCGCCCCCCCGCCGTGCAGGCGACCGCGATCCTCGGAGCCGCCCTCGCCCGCCTCGGCAGGAGGAGCTTCCCGTGGGAGCTCACCGACACCGTGGCAGCCTTCTTCAAGAGCCTCGCCGCCGAGATGCCGCCGCTCCGCGCCTTCGTGCTCGCGAACGCGCGGGCCCTCGGCCCCCTCTTCTTCAAGGTCGCGGCGACGACGCCGGAGACGGCCGCCCTCCTGCGTACCACCGTGGCCATGACCCAGCTTTCGGGGAGCCCGACGGACAACGTGCTGCCCTCCGAAGTGACGGCGGTCCTCAACCTCCGTCTGCATGCGGGGTGGACGATCGAACGGGCCGCGGATTGGGTGCGGCGGGCGGTCGCGGACGATCGGGTGGAAGTCGCCGTGAGCTCCGCGCGCGCCGCGAACGATCCGATCACCGCCACCGCGGAAGTCGCCCGCGGACGCGGGGCCGGCTGGGCGGAGCTCGCGGCCTCCATCGGGGCGTCCTTCCCCGATGCGGCGATACTCCCCTACCTCGTGACGGCCACGACCGATTCCCGCCACTACGCGCGGCTCTGCGACGCGGTCTACCGCTTCGTGCCGCTCAAACTCGCTTCGGCCGATCTGGAGCTCATCCACGGCCACGACGAACGGATTTCGATCGACAACTTCATCGCCGGTATCGATTTCTATCGATCGCTCATCGCCGTACTGTAAGGAGCCCCCATGCCCGCCACCGAAGCCTCCGGCGCGCCGAAAAGCGCGCTCAAGATCGGCAAAGACGCCTTCATCGTCTCCGCCCTCATCATCCTGGCCCTCATCGTCGTCTCGGGGATCCTGACCCTCGTCCTCCCCGCGGGAGAATACGACCGCGTCACGCAGGACGGCCGGACGCTCGTCGTGAACGGCAGCTACCGGGAGATCGCGCGCCCCGACTACCCCGTCTGGCGCTGGTTCACCGCACCCGTGGAGATCCTCTTCGCGAGCGGCAACGCGGCCCTCATCACGATCATCCTCTTCATCGTCTCGGTGGGCGGCTCCATCGCCATCCTGGAACGGGCCGGCGTGATGGAGGAACTCGTCCGCCGCCTCGTCGTCCGTTTCGCCAGCCGCAAGTATACCCTCCTCGCGCTCATCATCTTCTTCTTCATGGCGATCTCCAGCTTCATCGGCGTCTACGAGGGCATGGTGCCGATGATCATCTTCGTGGTCCCGCTCGCGATCTCGCTCGGATGGGATTCGCTCACCGGCCTCGGCATGAGCCTCCTGCCGCTCGCCTTCGGCTTCGCCTCCGCGGTCACGAATCCGTTCACCGTCGCGGTCGCCCAGCGGATCGCGGACCTCCCGCTCTTCTCGGGCTCCTGGCTCAGGATCATCTTCTTCTTGGCGGTCTACGCCATCGTGACCGCCTACGTGACGCGCCACGCAAAGAAGGTGGAGGCGAACCCGCACCTGTCCGCGACGTTCGCGGACGATGAGGCCATCCGCGCCCGGGTTTCCGGCCGGGACCCGTCTTCGGGATCGAACCATCCGGGCGACATCGCGGTGCGCGCGCGCGGCCGCGCCCTCGTATGGTTCGCCGCCTGCATCGGCATCGCGATGGCGATCGTCCTCCTCACCGCCCGCGTCCCCGGGCTCTCCGACCTCGCGTTCCCCGTGATGGGGCTCCTCTTCCTCGTGGGAGGCATCGGCGGCGGCCGGTTCGCGGGACTCCGCGGGAAGGAATTGGCGACGGCCTTCGGCAAGGGCGCCCTCGATCTCCTGCCCGGCGTATTCCTCATCCTCATGGCCTACAGCGTCAAGCACGTCATCGTGTCCGGCAAGATCATGGACACCATCCTCTACGGCGCGGCGGGCCTCATCGGCGGCGCGACCCCGCTCGCGGCCGCGTTCCTCGTGTACGCGACCACCTTGGCCATGAACTTCTTCATCGGTTCGGCGAGCGCCAAGGCCTTCCTCATGATGCCCCTGCTCGCGCCCCTCGCCGACCTCGTCGGCATCACGCGGCAGACGGCGGTCCTCGCCTTCGACTTCGGGGACGGGTTCTCCAACATGATCTTCCCGACGAACGCCCTGCTCCTCATCGCGCTCTCGTTCACCGTCGTGAGCTACCCGAAGTGGATGGCGTGGACATGGCGGCTCCAGGCGATCATGCTCGCCGTCACCTCCGCGTTCCTCGCCTTCGCGGTGTGGATCGGTTTCGGGCCGTTCTGAGACCACGTATAGTGTCCCGAAGCTTTGGGGAAAACCTGAAGCTGTTTTTCGCCTCAGGCGAAAGCGAAGCTCAGAATTCCTCTATTAAATTATCTTCTCAAGTTCGATCGCGCCGTGTTCCCAGAGCTCGGCGTAGCGCTTCACGATCCTGAACCCCTGCTTTTCGTAAAACGCGACCGTGGATAGGTAGTTGGAATTTGCCTCGGGGGGAACCGTCTGCACTCGGACGGTCGAAACACCGTAACGGGCGATGAAGGCCTCGAAGCGGCGGTAGAGCAGCGTGCCGTACCCCTTGCCACGCTCCGCACTCCGCGTCGCGAACATCATAATCTGGATGGCCCGGTCGATGCCGGTGAACGCGATGAAGGCTTGGATCCGTCCCTTGTCGATGAGGACGAGGACATCCTGGAACCGAAGATCAGATAGGAGGTCGTCCGGCACGTTGTCGGTGAACCAATCTCCAACGTGTTCCCGCGCGATGTCCGCGAGCGCCCGCGCGAGGGCCGGCCGGTAACCCGGCCGCTTCACGTACTTTATCCGCATGGCGCCTACCTGAGCACGAAGGTCCGACCGTCCCGGACGAAGACGGAATGGGATAAGTAGAGGGAGAGAGCGTCCAGCAGCACCTTCCGCTCGATGTCCTTGCCGAGGCGAACGAACTCGGCGATGGAGGCCGAGTCGGAGACCCGGAGGACGTCCTGCGCGATGATGGGCCCCTGGTCCAGGTCCTCGTTGGCGAAGTGCGCCGTGGCGCCGATAAGCTTGACGCCCTTGAACCAGGCCTGGTGGTAGGGTTTGGCCCCCTTGAACGCGGGGAGGAACCCATGGTGGATGTTGATAACCCGTTCCTTCCACGCCGCGGTGAAATCGCCAGATAGAATTTGCATGTAGCGCGCGAGGACCACGAGGTCGACGCGGTATTCCTTCAGGATGGCCTGGAGGTCGGCTTCGTAGGAGGCTTTCCCCTTGGACGGATCGACGACGCGGAACGGAATGCCGAACTGGGCGGCTACGTCGGCGAGGTCGGCATGGTTGGAAACGATGACGGGGAAGTCACAATCGAGTTCACCGTCCTGATGCTTGAGCAGGAGTTCGTACAGGCAGTGGCTCGTCTTGGACACGAGGATGGCGACGCGGCGCTTGTCGGCCACCGCGCTCAGTTCCCAGTCCATGGCGAGTGCGTCCGCGATGGTCGAGAAGCGGGCTTTGAAAGCGGCCACCGCAGCGTCGTTCGCCTCGCCGAGCGTGAAGCGAGCCTTTAGGAAGAACACGCCAAGGTCGATCGCCGTGTGTTGACGGAGGTCCAGGATATTGCCGCCTGAGGCGGCGACGGCTCCGGTAACGGAGGCGATGAGGCCCGCCCGGTCGGGACAGGTGACGGTTAGGTAAAACTCTGAAGACATGGGGGACAAATTACCGGGAGAGAGAACTCAGTGCAAGAGGCCTTCAGTGTCCCGAAGCTTTGGGAAACCTGAACTAAAGCGACGCCTCCACCTCATGCGAACGCGAACTGCGGAAGCCTCCCTCCCTCCACCTTCCCCAACTCCGGCCGGTAGATCGCTTTCTTCCATATCGCTTCGTCCATCCCGTCCAGCGAGAGGCGCGTCAGAAATGCCCGCA
>JAEXTK010000021.1 GCA_023406985.1 Spirochaetota bacterium
AGCGGAAGGGGCCCACCCGATCCAGAGGTCGGACTCGGCGACGGCCGCCCTGCAGGACGCGAAGCGCCCCGCTCCCATGAACTCGCGGTAGAAGCGTTCCTTGAACAAGCCTAGTCCGCTTCGCCCAAATCGAGCGTGAAGCAGCCGAAGGGGCAGGCTTTCACGCAGAAGCCGCAGGCCACGCACTTCTCGCGGTCCACGACGAGCTTCCAGGTCGCGCGGTCCATCGTGATGGCGCCGGAGAAGCAGCCGCCGGAGCAGCCGCCGCAGTCCACGCACCGCGCCTCGTCCCACGCGAGCCGCTTGGACACGCTCACGCAGGTGACGCCGATCGACTCGATCCATTCGATGGCTTTCCGGAGTTGGGCCTCGGTCTCGGTGCCGAATTCCACGAGGAGGTTGCCTTCCTGCCCGGGCGAGATGGAGGCGCGGAGGATGTTGACCTTGACGTCGTAGTCCTTGACGAGCTTCCAGAGGATGGGCTCGGAGACGGTGTCGGCCTCATAGCCGAGGACGTATTTGCCGTTCATGCGTTCCCCCTCCGATCGGCGATGACTTCCAGGCCCTTCACGGCCGAATGGTCGGGGAAGGCCCGGCTCGGCGGCGTGAGGGGGAATTTTCCGGCGGCGACGCGCCGCTTGAGCTCCTCCGCGAGCTCGCGGGCTTTCCGGAGGCTGGACAGGGAGGCGGTCCTGACCCGCTTTCCCCGGAGTTCGATGGATCCGGACATGAGCTCGGCGTAGGTCGCCGTGCGGAGGGGCGGATGGCCCTCGGATCCGTAATCGCAGACCGTCGTCTCGATGTCCTCGTTCCGGATGGAGACCCGGTACGCCATATCCTCGTCCAGGAGCGGGATGGCGGTGCCCACGCCGAGGTAGAGGGTGGTGCCGTACTTCTCGTAGTAGGCGGCCCGGAGCCATTCGACGGACATCGCCTTGGCGTCGCCGACGAGCATGAGCGTGGCGGCGTTGGACAGGGGGATGCCCCGGTCGTTGCGCGGCTTCTCGGTGTTGAACTGGGTGCCGTTCCAGGCGACCGACCCCACCGATCCCGCCAGGAAGACCGGGGAGCCGACGCCGATGGTCCGGAAGTAGGGGTCGTTGAGGAGGGGCGAGAGGCAGCCGGAAGTCGAGTAGTTGACGTTGAGGAAGGCCGGGAGCAGGGTCCCCATGTAGGTGTGGAGGGTCTTGTGGGTGGAATTCGAGGCGGCCGGATAGTTCTGGTAGGCGTTCCGGGGATTCGCGAGGATCATCTCGTTGAGGCGGTCCTTCCGGATGAGCGTCTCGATTTCCTTGCGCGGATAGCAGTCGGTGCCCTTGGCGGAGGCCTTGAGGAGGAGCTCCTCCCCCGCGACGAGACGTTCGATGAGGTGGGCGCCCCCGACGCGCGGATCGTCGGGATGGGTCTCCGTGGCGCCGATATAGGCGTCGACGGCCGCCACGCCGCCGAAGACGGGGATACCCTCGATCGTGATCCGCTCCATGCGGATGGGCGGCTCCGGGTGGCCGAAGTTGAGGAAGAGGCCCGAGGAGCACATGGCGCCGAAGGTCCCCGTGGTCACCACGTCCACCTTCTTGGCCATCTCCGCGGGCGGCAGCTCGGCGGACATGGCCGCCGCTTCCTCGGCGGTCACGACGACGGCGTCGCCCGCCGCGATCTTCGCGTTGATCTCGTCCCAGCTCTTCTTCGTTTCGCTCATCGCTCCTCCGGCGGCTGAGCCTATACCCGGCCGCGGCGCGAAGGCAAGGGAGTCGAGAAATTTATCACCATTCCCGCGTGCGGATCGCTCGCCGCGGGGGGCCGGCCTAGGCCAGGATGGCGTCGTGGATCGCCCGCACGCTCTTCTCGCGGTCTGGGGCGCGCACGAGGACGTAGACCGCCACGGGACTCGCGCCCGCCTGGGCGAGGACCACGTTGACCCCGGCGCCCGCGACGGCGCCGAGCACCTGGGCCCCGACGCCGATCCGGTCGCGGATGCCCGCGCCGACCGCCGCCACGATGGCGAGATCCTCGATCGCCTCGACGGCGAGCACGCCGGGCACCGACTCCGCGCGGAGCGCGGCGAGCGCCCGCGGCAGGTCGGCGCGCCGGAACAGGAGGTTGATGCAGGTCTGGGCCGTGATGACGCTCATGATGTTGACGCCCGCCGCGTCGAGCCGCCCGGTGGCCCGGGCCAGGATTCCCGGCCGCGAGCCGACGCCGGGGCCTTCCAGGCGGACGACGGCCGCGTCGTCGGTGGAGGCGCCGCTCTTCACGACGGGCCCGTCCCCCGCGGCCGCGGCGGGGCCGACGACCGTGAAGGGTTCGATCGCGGCGGAAAACGTCTCCACGTTCATGACCCGGATGGGGATGCCGTCGTCTTCCAGGGGTTCCACGGTGCGCGGGTGGAGGATCTTGGCCCCGAAATAGGAGAGTTCGGCCGCCTCGGCGTAGGTGAGGGAGGGGATGGTCCGGGAATCGTTCGCGATGCGGGGATCGCAGGAGAGGAAACCGTCGACGTCCTTCCAGAGGTCGAGGCTCTCGGCGCCGACGCAGCGCGCGATCACGGCGGCCGTATAGTCGGAGCCGCCGCGGCCGAAGACGGTGATTTTACCGTCGGCGCCCACGCCGTAGAAACCGGGCACGACGAAGGTCCGGTCGCCCCCGAGGGCGTCGGCGAGGGAAGCGGCGCAATGGCCGATCTCCGCGCTCGCGTTGCCGAACCGGCCGTCGGTACGGAGGCCGATCTCCTCCGGCATGGCGACCGCGGCGTCCAAGCCCGCCGCGCGGAGCACCGCCGCCACGATGGGGGCGGAAAGCCGTTCCCCGCACGCGAGCGCGGCGTCGCGGACGAAATCGGGCACGGCGCCGATGTAGTGGACGCCGCGGAGCAGGCGCGTCAATTCCGCGAGCCGCGCCTCCACCGTCTCGGCCGCCGCGTCGCGTTCGGCGCCGGCGGGAAGATGGGCCTCCGTCGCGGCCGCGTGGAGGCGGCGGAGGTTCGCCACCGCCGCCTCTCCCGCCTCCAGGGAGAGGACCGAGTCCTCCACGGCGCGGATCAGGGCATCGGTGACGCCCGAGAAGGCGGAAACGACGACGACGAGGGGACGGCGGTAGGCCGCGGCGACGGCCGCCGAACGCCTGACGTCCGCGGCCGTCTTGAGGTTGGAGCCGCCGAACTTTACGACGATCTTGCGCATGGCATGGGTATAGCCCGGCGGGCCCCGGTTGGGCAATTACACGAAGAGGTTCACGCCGGATTCCGAGGCAGCCTCCATATAGGCCGCGACGCCGCCGATTTCCACGCCGTCCATGAGCTCTTCCGCCGAGATGCCCATGATGTCCATGGACATCTGGCAGGCGACCATGCGCACGCCCGCCGCGCGGGCCGCGGTCATCATGGACTCCAGTTGGTCCACGTGCTTGGCCTTCATCCGGGCCTTCATCATGAGGGGCCCGGCTCCGGCGAAGTTCATCTTGGAGAGGGCGAGGCCGCCCGAATGGGAGGGCAGCATCATGCCGAACATCCGCCCCATGAAGTCTTTGGCCACGCGCGGTTTATCCCGCCTCTGGATCACCGAGAGGCCCCAGAAGGTGAAGAACATCGTCACCTGCTTGCCCACGGCGGCGGCGCCGTTCGCGAGCACGAAGGAGGCGAGCGCCTTGTCGAAGTCGTTGGAGAAGACGATGAGGGTCGCGCCGGAACCGCCGGCGCTCCCGGTAGCGCCCGCGCAGGAGGCGATGCCGGCCGGGACCTGCCGGGCGCCCGGGGCGGAGGCCGGGACGGACGCTTTGACGGCTTTCTCGACGACCGCTTCCACGCGCCCTCCCGCGTGCTCCAGGCTCACGAGGGTGTTGCCGGTGAGCCGGCACCAGGACTGCGCGTCGCGGGCGAAGCCGGGGTCGGTGGCGGACACGAGGATGCGCGTGCCGGCTTCCGCCTTATCGATCTCCGTCTTGAGCCGCATGATGGGGCCGGGACACTGGAGGCCGCAGGCGTCCACGTGGACGGTCTTCCCCGCGCCGTCCTTGAGCAGTCCCTCGGGGGCTCCCGTGCCTTCTCCGTAGGTGAGCGGCCGATCGGCCGCGCTCCGCGCCGCGGCGGCGAGCCGCGCCGTATCGTTGCAGGCCGCGCTCAGCGCCGCCGCAGGAGACCGCGCCGCGTCCATGCAGCCGGGGTTGTCCTGCTTCTCCGTCGCGACGGACCAGGTCTTGTAGCCGCCCGTGAGGTTCGCGACGTCGGTCCAGCCGTTCTGGCGGAGGATGCGCTCGGCCAAGTAGCCGCGGAGACCCACGCCGCAGTAGAGGAGCACCGACCTATCCTTGGGCACCTCGGCCAGGCGGCCGCGGAGTTCCGTGTTCGGGATGCAGACGGCGCCGGGCACGGCGCCGAGTTCGAATTCCTCGCGCGTGCGCACGTCCAGGACGAAGGCTCCCGCCGCGCGCCGCGCCTCGAATTCCTTCCAGGAAATGAGCGCGCACCTGCCGTTCAGTTGGTTCTCCGCGACGAAGCCCGCGACGTTCACCGGGTCCTTGGCCGAGGAGAAGGGCGGCGCGTAGACCTGTTCGAAGGCGCAGAGGTCCGCCACCCTGGCTCCCATGCCGATGAGGGCCGCGATCGCGTCGATACGCTTGTCGACCCCGTCGTAGCCGACGCCTTGGGCTCCGAGCACCGTTCCCGTCGCGGGGTCGAAGACGAGCTTGAGCGACAGGGGGAGGGCCCCGGGGTAGTACCCTGCATGGCTCGAGGGGTGGACGATGACCGCGCGATGGGCCACGCCGGCGCGGTCCAAGACCTTCTCCGCGGCCCCGGTCGCGGCGACGGTGAGGTCGAAGACCTTGGCCGCGCTCGTACCGATGGCGCCCTTCCAGGCGGCCGCCGTGTCTCCGTAGACCAGCGCGTCGGCGAGGAGGCGAGCCTGCTTGTTGGCGGGCCCCGCGAGCGGCGTGACGCCGACTTCGCCGGTGATCGGATTCTTGAAGGCTATGGCGTCGCCGAGGGCGCGGATCGCCGGGTCGTTCGTCCGGAAGCGGGCGTCCACGAGGATGGCCCCGGCTCCCGGTTTCCCCGCCGGGATCGTCTCGATGCCGGCTTCCCGCGCGAACTTGGTGTCGGGCTTCACGCCGACCGAGAAGATGACGATGTCGGCGGAGAGTTCGTCGCCCGAGGCGAGCTTCACCGCGATGCGGCTCCCGCGCCTCTCGAAGGCGGAAACGCCGTCCTTGAGCCTGAGTTCGACGTCCTTTTCGCGGAGGTGCCGATGGACGATGGCCGCCATCTCGAAATCGAGGGGCGCCATCACCTGGTCCAAGGCTTCCACGACCGCGACGGCCGCGCCGCGGTGTGCCAGATTCTCCGCCATCTCCAAGCCGATGAAGCCGCCGCCGACCACGACCGCGCGGGCGGGCCGTTTTTGGTCCAGCCACTCCTTGATGCGGTCCACGTCGGGTACGGAGCGGAGGGTGAAGATCCCTTCAAGGTCCAGGCCCGGAATCGGGGGCCGGGCGGGTTCGGCGCCGGGGGAGAGCACGAGGGCGTCGTAGCTCTCCGCGTACCTGCGGCCCGTCTCCCGCTCCACGAGCGCGACGGTTTTAGCGGCCCGGTCTATGGAGACCGCCTCGGTCCCCGTCCGTACGTCGATCGCGAGGGTGTCGCGGAATTTTTCCTTGGTCATGACGAAGAGCTTGGACCGCTCCGCGATGACGCCGCCGGAATAATAGGGAAGGCCGCAGTTGGCGTAGGAGACGTAGTCCCCCCGTTCCACGAGGATGATCTCGGCCCGCTCGTCGTTCCGTCTGAGGCGCGCCGCCGTGGTGGCGCCGCCCGCGACGCCGCCGATGATGAGGTACTTCGCCATGAGTTATGCTCCTTCCGTTATCCGTTCGAGCTCTTCGGGGATCGCTATCCCCTCCGCTTTCATGCGGCCGATCAGGGCCATTCCCGCCCCGGTCGGCGCGTTGTTCCAATTCCGCCGGTCATCCGCCCGCCGTTCGCGTTCGACGAGCCCCTTGGCCTCGAGCGAGGCGAGCACCCGCGACAGCCGGGATGCCGAAAGGCCGACCTCCTCCGCCAAGTTTCCCGCCGAGGCGCAGCCGCCGCCGATGGAGCAGAGGCAGAGCGCCTCCGTCAGCGTGAGTCCGTAGGCCGCATGGATATCCGCTTCCAACCGGGAGACCGCCCGCAGGACTCCCTTGAGGGCGCATAGTCGTTCATGCATCGATTGGACTCCTGTGCTGGTATCAAAGTTTGCTACTATCAAGTGATATTTTTATATCGATTAAAACATATCGTCAAGTCCCCTAAAACTCAGTATTGTGTGACTGCCCGTCGCATGGTAGGATAGGCCCCTATGACCGGCCGGAGAATCGTAGTCTCGCTGCTCTTCGCCTACCTGTTCGTCTTCGGCGTCCCCGACCCGGTCTCCGCCGCTCCGTTCAGGCTCTTTTCCCCCGGCGATCCCGTTATCGAAGACCTCCGGCTGGTCTCGCGCGAAGCGGGCCGGAGCCTCCTGTCCCTGACGCCGCCGTTCTCCGGAGCCGAAGTCGCCGCCGCGCTCAAAGACATCGAGACCGACGCCCTTTCGCCGAGCGGCCGCGACGCCTACCGCCGCATCCGTTCCGCCCTCGACGCCGGCCCCGCCTTCGCGGACGGCCCGATCCGCTTCTCGGCGGGAGCGGCGCTCTCGCTGGAAGGCCGCGCCCGCACCGACTCCGGTATCGCGTGGACGCGCGACGAGGGCGATTCCCGGTCGTTCCTGAACGCGCCCCTCGAGTTCTTCTTCGGCGACAACGCGTACGCGGCCGGAGACCTCGACGTCCGCGCCGATCCGACCTTCTACGAGAAGGGAACGGACCTGGTCGGGACCAACGTTCCCTTCGCCGCCGAGAGGATCGACCTCAACGTCCCGCTCCGCGCCTTTCTGGCGGCGGGGGGCGATTGGTGGACCTTTCAATTGGGGAGGGACAAGCTCGATTTCGGCTCGGGACTCACGGGCAACCTCGCGATCTCCGACGATCCCGACTACCACGACTTCGCGCGCCTCTCGCTGTTCTCTCCGAACTTCAAGTATTCTCTGCTCGTCTCCCAGCTGCCGCTCTCGGTGAACGATCTCTGCGCCGACGGCTACGGGCCGTTTGCCGGGGGCGCCGGGACCGATCCCGCCCTCGACTCCACCACCCAACGGTACCTCTATTACCACCGCTGGGACGTGCGCCTCTTCGGCCGCGTTTCGGTCGGCCTCGGGGAGGGCGCCCTCGTCGGCAATTCGGCCCCCGAACTCCGCTTCCTCAACCCGCTCACCATCTACCACAGCTTCTTCGCCTGGGAGGATTACGACGCGTGGAAGTCCGAGTCCGGCGCCGAAGGGGACATGGTGGGCTCCCTCATGAACCTCGAATTTGAATGGGCGGTCTTTCCCTCCTTCGCGCTCTACGGGCAGGCCGTCATGAACCAGTTCGCGACGAGCTACGAGAAGGAGAAGTGGCCCGAGGACGGTTCCCCGAACGGACTCGGTTTCCTGGCCGGCGCCGAATACGCGACCGATTTTTCCGGGACCTCGGCGAGCTTCGCCCTGGAAGCCGTGTACGCCGATCCCTACCTCTATACCCTATCCAGCCCCTTCTCGAGCTACATCTGGATGCGGCGCCTCTCCGAGCTTTCCGATAAGGATCCGCGCTACGCGTGGATCGGGCACCCCGAGGGGCGCGATTTCCTGCTCTTCGCCCTCCGCGGCCGCTTCGTACGGCCGCGCTACGCGCTCACGCTCAAGGCGTCCTACAAACTGCAGGGCGAGCACGGCCTCTCCTGGGACTGGGCGCGGGGACCGGACAGCGCGAGCCAGTCGACCCCGAGCGGCGTCCCCGAGCGTCGGGCGCTCGTGAGCGCGGACCTGGATTGGAAGGCGACGAAGAAACTCGCCGTAGGCGCATATCTCGCGGTGATCCGCGTGGACGGCGCCGATCATGTGAAGGGAGATTACGAGATGGGCGCGGAAACCGCGCTGTCCGTTACGTATACGTTTTGACGGAGCGATGCGATGAAAAGGATTCTTTTTGCCTTGGTGTTGTTCGCGGGATTCGCCGCGGCCGCGTGGAGCCAGGTGCTCCATGACCCGAACGACGTCCTCTACGCCGACCTTGACCGCTGGGCCGGCCGCGGGTATATCTCGATGCTGCCGCCCGTGCGGCCCTATCCGGCCCAACTCGTGGACGAGCTCCTGACCCGGGTCGCGGAGACGGGGGACGACGAAGCCCGCGCGACCGCGGCCGCCTACCTGGACGCCACCCGGAAGGGCGCGCGGAAATTCCATTTCGGCGCGACCGGCCTCATCCGCGGGATCGACGACGATATCTCCCTTGAAGGCGCGCCGACCATGGACGCCCTCTTCCGCTTCCAGGATTGGATGGCCGGCAGCCTTTCCCTCGCCATCTACGGCGTCACCAGGGAACCCGGGGAGGAGATCGCGGTCCCGGGCATCTATTCGCCGTACGCGGACCTCATCGAGGACCAAACGAAGGTGGGCCCCTTCCACGTCCTCCAGGATTGGACGTCCATCCTCTCCCTCGGTTCCTCCGCGATCTATTTCCAGGCCGGCCTCACCCGGACCTCGGTCGGCCCCTTCTTCGACAACGGCGTCATCGTCGGTCCCCAGGCGGGCAGGGCGGGCCACTTCGACCTCGTCTATCGGCAGCCGACCTGGTCCATGAGCGTCCTCCTCCTCGAGCTCACCGCGACGGACAACTGGGGCGAGGGGCAGTATCCGGATAAGCACCTCATCTTCCACTCCTTCGACTTCCAAGTCACCGACCGGCTGGAGCTCGGCTTCTTCGAGTCGGTCGTCTGGGGCGATCGGTTCGAGTTCCTCTACCTCGCGCCGTTCGGCGAGTACTTCGCCGCCCAGTCCCTCACGGGCTTCGAGGACAACTCCTACTTCGGCGTCCACGGAAAGTGGCGGCCCGCGGAGAACCTCGCGGTCCTCGGCCAGGTCTACGTGGACGACCTCAACTTCCAGGACATCATGAAGCTGCAGCTGGACACCAAGTACAAGTTCGCCGGAGAGCTCGGCCTCCGCTGGACTCCGGAGTCGAGCCGCATCCTGGACGCGGCGGCGGACTACACGGCCGTCATGCCGTACATGTACACGCATATTTCCGGCGACCGAACCGATCGCTACCGCACCGGCGACGACGCGGTGGTGAACTACTTCAACTACACCCACCTCGGCCGCGGCCTCGGAACGGACCTGGAGCCCAACTCCGATCGGCTCTCCGTCCGCGCGACCCTCCGCCTCTTGGAGCCCCTCTCCCTCAAGCTCCGGGCCGGCGTGCAGCGCCACGGTAACGCGTCGGAGGACGTGGACGGGATCGATCCCGCAAAGCACGACGGGTCCGTGTTCGACGACGGCTACACGGATCCGGCCGACCCGAACACGAGCCCGCGGAACACGTTCAATTCCGAGACGCGCTTCCTGACGCAGAGCGTCATCGAGACCCTCGTGCACGGCGGTTTCGGCCTGGCCTGGGCCCTGCCGACGGCGTTCGGGAATATCGAGCTGACCTTCGATTACGTCGCCGAGTACGGCTGGAACCGCGGCCTCGTGAAGGGCGAGGACGGCCTGGCCCATTACTACGCGATCGGCGGAACGTGGCGCTGGTAAACTGATCGTATTGAAAGAATAATGACGGCCCCCCCCCCAGCCCCTCCCGCGGCGGGGCGGGCCGCCCGGTTTT
>JAEXTK010000053.1 GCA_023406985.1 Spirochaetota bacterium
GATGGACGAAGCGATATGGAAGAAAGCGATCTACCGGCCGGAGTTGGGGAAGGTGGAGGGAGGGAGGCTTCCGCAGTTCGCGTTCGCGTAAGGCGGAGGCGTCGCTTTAGTTCAGGTTTCCCAAAGCTTCGGGACACTAGTGGCGGCTTGCGGCCACCCGGCTGAGAACCTATCATTATATTGATGTCCAAATACGTTCCGCCTCGTCGCCGGAAACGAGCGATCGCCTTTTTGCTTTCCGCGACCTTCATCCTCTCCGCCTGCGGCGTCCGCACGTCGAACGCCGGTCCCGCGGTAGCCGGGTCCCTCGATCTCTCTACGGGCATAGATTTCGATCGCGGAGAGGTCGTGCGTTTGGACGGCGAATGGGAATTCATCCCGCGCTCACTCAGCGATCCGAGCGAATTCTCGGCGGCAGCCGGGCTGAGCGCGGGGACTCCCCGTATCGAGATGCAACGCGTTCCCGGCCTCTGGACCGCGGTGAACGGCTTCGGCGGGGCCGATCCGACCGGTGTCGGTACGCTGCGCCTCGTCGTCGCCCTTCCGCGGGGAGAACGGACGTGGGGCCTCAGGATACCCAACGCGAATAGCGCGCTCAGGGTCTTGGTCGACGGCCGGGAACTGGCCAGGATCGGCGCCGTTTCGGATCGGAACGACGCGTCGTACCTGCCATCGAACGGACTCGCGGTCAAGGAATTCCGGACTACGGGCGGGCGAGCCGAAATCATCATGCAGGTCGCCAATTTTTCCACGCCCTATATCGGGACCTGGGACAGCCCGGTACTCGGAAACGCGGAGTCCATCGCCTCCAAGCGTACCGCGGATCTCGTGTCCACGGCTCTGGTCTCGGGAGCCCTCCTCATCATGGGCCTCTATCACCTGGGCTTGTACCTCCAAAGGAAAAAGGACCGGACGGCCCTCCTCTTCGGCATCATCTGCATCCTCATGACCGTCCGCAACCTGATCATGGGGGAGCGCATCCTGGTGGAATTTTTCCCGAAAACCGCGGCCGGCTGGGAGTGGGCCTTCAAGATCGAGCACCTATCGGCCCACCTCACGGTCCCCCTCTTCGGCCTCTTTTTCCGCGCGCTCTACCCGAGGTACGTGCGGAGGGAGGCGGTAACCGCGATCCTCGCGGTCGGAGGGCTCTGGGCGGCCCTGATCCTGGCCTTCCCGCCGATGATCTACCAGCGGTTCCTCCATTGGTATGAACTTTTCCTCTTGATCGCCGCGCTCTACGTGTTCGCCTGCGTCGTGGCGGCCGCGGCGCGCAGGGAGAAAGGCGCCGTACTGGTGTTGGGCGGGCTCGCGTTGCTCCTCTTCACCGCCGCCAACGACGTCTTCCTGTCCATCGGACTGATTTCCGGCACGTTCTACATGGCTTCGTACGGGGTCTTCCTCTACATCTTTACCCAGAGCTTCCAACTTTCGATGATCTTTTCCCAAGCGTTCCAGGACATCGAAGAACTGTCGGAAGGCCTGCGGATGAAGAACCGGGAGCTGGAGTCCCTCCACGCCATCGACCTCGCCATCGCGTCCAGCATGGAACTGGACAAGATCCTGACGGTGATCTTGAAGGAGGCGCGGGAGCACCTGGGTTCGGACGCTTCGGATATCCTCCTCCTGGACGCGGATACTTCCATGCTCTCCCTCGGAGCGCGGCTCGGCTTTCGTACCGAGGCCCTCCTCCATACCCACCTCAAGTCGGGACAAGGCTTCGCAGGCAAGGCGCTCCTCGACGAGGAAGCGATCATCGCCACTCGCCTGGATCAAAACGCGGAGGGCTTCGCCCGATCGCCCGCCTTCGCCGAGGAGGGCTTCGTGTTCTACGCGGGGCGGCGGCTTACCGTGAAGGACAAGACCGTCGGCGTCATCGAGCTGTACCGGCGTACGCCCTTCGACCCTTCGGCGAGCTGGTCGCTCTTCTTCCGCGCCCTCGCCGGCCAGGCCGCGATCGCGCTGGAGAACTCCGCGCTCCTCGGCGGATTGCGGAAAGCGAACGCCGACCTCGCGGAGGCGAACGAGGGGACCATCGAAAGCTGGGCGGAAGCCCTCGAACTCCGGGACCAGGAGACCGAAGGCCATAGCCGCAGGGTGACCGAGGCGACCGTGGCCCTGGCCTCTCTCTTCGGACTTTCCGGGAAGGACCTGGACCGCGTCCGTCAAGGGGCGCTCCTTCACGATATCGGGAAGATGGGTATCCCCGACTCCATCCTCCTCAAGAGCGGACCCTTGGATCCGCAGGAACGCGCGATCATGCAACGCCATCCGGTCATCGCGCGGAATCTCCTATCGCGCTTGCGATTCTTCAAAGACGCATTGGATATTCCGTACGGCCACCACGAGAAGTGGGACGGGACCGGGTATCCGCAGGGCCTCGCCGGCGAGTCCATCCCGCTCCCGGCCCGCCTTTTCGCCGTAGTGGACGTGTGGGACGCCCTCCGTTCTGACCGCCCCTACCGTAAAGCCTGGAGCGAAGAGGCGGTCCTCGATCACCTGCGGTCTCTGTCGGGCACCCACTTCGATCCACGGGCCGTGGAAGCCTTCTTGGGGATGCGGTGGCGGGAAGGCCCTACTCGGTGATCGACCCCTCGCTCGCGACCACCGCGAGCACGGAGCGGCGGAAGTACCGTTTGGCCGTCCGCTCGATATCGCCGGGCCGCACCGCCGCGACCGCCGCCAGGTACGTTTCCGCGTACCTATAGCCGCGCAATTCGAGTTCGAAGATGCCCAAGGTCCTCCCGCGGTCCAGACCGGTTTCCTTCGACATGATGAAGAGGCCGCGGCGATTCCTCTTCGCCGCCTCCAGCTCCGCCTCCGATACCGGCTCTTCGCGGAGCTTCTGGAACTCCGCGACGATGCCCGCCTTGGCTTCCTGATACCGAGCCGGGTCGGTCAACATCACCGCCGTGATGGCGGAAGGTCCGACCATGGACTCGTAGGCCGAGGTGACGACGTAGGCCATGCCGCGCTTGTCTCGCAATTCGGTAAAGAGGCGATTGCCGACGATGTGGTTGATGAGGTCCATGACCGGCGTATCGTCATCGGAGACGCTCGGGGCCCGATACCCGAGGATGAGGTAGGCGCCCCGCACCTGCATCGTGCGCACCGCGGTTACGTCTTTTTTTGCTGCCGGCCTCGGCCGCGGAGCCTTCCGGGGTAACCGCCCCCGTTCGGCCGCTCCGAATGCGGCGCCGAACTTCCGTATCATATCATCGGGATCAACGTCGCCCGAAACGACGATGACCATGTTGTTCGGAATGAATATCCTTCGATGCCAGGCGACGAGATCCTGCCGAGCCAGGGCCTGGACGGTCTCGATGCGTCCTTCGGGAAGGCCGCAATAGGGGTGATCGCCGTAGAACGTCTCCCTGAAGAGCGACGCCGCCGCGTAGAAGGGCTCGTCGGACCGCGTGGCGATGGTTTGGGCTTTTTCCCCTTTTCCGATTCGGACGTCATCCTCGCGGAAGCTCGGGTTCTGGAGGATGTCGAAGAACACCTCCAACGCCTTGTCCAGCCCCGGCCGCGGAACCCTCAGCCAGAGGTCGCCGAAATCGGGCGTCACGAATTGGTCCCACGAAGCCCCGGCCGATTCGAGTTCCCGGCTGATTTCCTGCGACGACCGATGGACCGTCCCGCCGTAGAGCAGGCAGCGCAGCATGAGGGACGAGATCCCCCGTTGCCGCGGCTCCTCGTACAGGGGCCCCATCCGCGCCAGGAGATTGACGGAAACCAAGCCGCCGGGATCGGGATCGACGAGGAGCGTCAACCCGTTGGCGTACACCTTCTTAACGACGGAGGTCCCGGTAGCCCCCGCGCGCTCCTCGGCAGCCGCGCCGAGGACCGAGACCGAGAGACAGATCGCGGCGATACCGCAGGCGAGTCGAGGTCGGCGCGGCAGCGCGGCATTTCCCCTCGTCACGGCGCCTCCTCAGGTCCCAGCGTCAGGACGACGTACCGTTCCGGATGCACGTACTCCCGCATCACCCGCCGCACGTCCTCTTTGGTCACCGCGCGTATCCTTTTCAGGAAATCTTCCCCGTCGTCGACGGACCCGTTTATTTCGAAACTGCTCATGAAGGTCGCCTGCGCTAGGGCGCGCTCCATATTGGCCGCGAAGGATCCGTATATGACCGCTTTGGCGAGGGAGACCTCTTCATCGGTCACCCCCTGGTCCCTGACGCGCGTCAAGATCGATCGGATTCGCCGTTCTACCGACGACGGGTTTTGGGTTTCCGCGTATAGGCCGATCATCCCGACGTCCCGGAAATGGACGTACTCCGCGGAGACCCGTTGGACCAGCCGCTCCCCGTACAGGTCGTTGAGCCGGGCGCTCTTGCATCCGCCGAGCAGGACGCACGCGAGGCTCAAGGCCGGACCGTCCGCGGAAGGGAGCGGGGGAACCGGGAAGGCGAAGGACAGATAGGATTGGGACACCGGTTTTTCCATTTCGATGCGGGTAATCGTCTCCAATCGCGGAACCGCGCCCGCGGGCGCCGCGCGGATTTCTCCCCGCGCCATCGAACCGAACATCTCCGATATCCGGGCGATGATCCGCGCCGCGTCCACGTCGCCCGCTACCGCGATGACCATATTGTCGGGGACGTAGCGGCCGCGGTAGTACGCCACGAGGTCTTCGCGGCGGATACGGTTGAGGCTCTCGCGGCTACCCAGGACGTTTGTCGCGTACGGGGTGCCGGCGAAGAGGGCCGCCATCATCGCGCCGTTTTCCATCACGGCGAACGGCCGATCCTCGTACATCCTGAGTTCTTCGATGAGGACGTCCCGCTCCCGATCGATCTCTTCGGCTCCGAACGCGGAATACCGGATGGCGTCCGCCTCTACCTCGAGGGCCAGATCGAGGTATTCGCTCGGAAGCGTCACGTAGTAATTGGTGGCGTCCATCCCGGTGCTCGCGTTCAGGAGGCCGCCGACCGCCTTGATTTCCCGCGCGATCTCTCCGACGCCCCGGCGCCCGGTCCCCTTGAAGAGCATGTGCTCGACGAAATGGGATATCCCCGCCTCTCGCGGATCCTCGTCGACGGCACCGGCTCCCACGCGGATATCGACGGCCGCGATCGGCGCGGAGCGGTCTTCCTTGACGAGGATGGTCAACCCGTTCTCCAGGATCGTCTTGACGTACGGCGAGAGAAAGCCGTCCTCGGCCGCGGCCTTGGGCGGATCGATGGCCGCGTACGCGAGCACCGCCCAGACGAGGAGGACGCGGCTGACCGCCGCGCGCGAACGGATCATTCCGCTTCTCTTTTTTGCCGAAGCCGCGCGCGGAGTACAGGTAGAAGATGAGGCTGAGCGAACTGAGGGTGAGGCCCGAGCACAGCAGCACTTTGATGGAGAGCGGCACCCGCCCCGGGAGCGCGGCGTCGATCAACCCGCCGAGTATCCATGTGGCTCCTTCCGTTTAAGCGTATTGTACCACCGAAGCCGTCCGGCGGCGATCCGATGAGCGCCACCAGCTTCTGGGGCAGCGCCCCCATCCCCATCGGCGGGACGCGCGCGATATACCGGAGTGGGGGTAGCGGAGAAGCCCGGAGCGACGGGGCAAGCGGGCGCCCCCGCCCC
>JAEXTK010000084.1 GCA_023406985.1 Spirochaetota bacterium
CGGCAGAGGCGGCGGCTGAAGCCGGCGCCGTGGAACGCTTCCTGCGGGGGGCCAAGCCCGAGCGGAGCGAAGGGGCCGTCTTGGAGGCGAGCATCGGGTCCATCGCGGAGATCCGGTCCCTCATCGAAACCTGCGGGGCGATCCTGGAGCGGGATTTCCGCGATGATCGCCTGCTCCGCGACGGGCTCGCGGCCCACTGGGGCCCGGCGCTCTACCGGCTCCGGAACGGCCTCCCGATCCGGAATCCCCTCCTGAACGAGATCATGACCCAGTACGGGTCGCTCTTCCGGGCGGTGCGGGAAGCCTGCGCCGCGGTCTTCCCCGACCTCGCCATTCCGGACGACGAGATCGGCTACCTGTCCCTCCACTTCGGGTCGGCCATCGAGCGGAGCGGCTCGGGCGGCGAGCGTTTCCGCGCGATGGTCGTCTGTTCGGCGGGCATCGGCACCGCGCACATGCTCGCGAGCCGGATCAGGGCCGAATTCCCCGAGATCGACATCGTCGCGAACCTGTCCTGGTTCGACGTGAAGGACACCTCGCGGGACCGATGGGACCTCCTGGTCTCCACCATCCCCCTGCCGCTGGAGAGCGACGAGTACGTCCTCGTGGACCCCCTGCTCAGTCCGGACGGCATCCGCGCCATCCGCGCCCACATGGCCCTACGCCGGTCGCGGCAGGGCGCGGGGCGGGCGGAGGGCGCTCCCCGCCGCGAGGGCACCTTGGGCGACCTCAAGCAGATGGGGCGCCAACTCCAGGCGGTCATCGGCATCCTGGAACGCCTCCGGGTGATCGACGGGGGTCGGGTGGAGGGCGGCTGGGACGACTTCATCCGCTCGGTGGTCGATAGGTCCGCCGAACGCGGCCTCGTGGACGACGCGGAGGAGGCGTTCCGGGATCTGCGGGAACGCTCGTACGACCGCGGCATCCTCCTCCCCGGTAGCCGCGTCCTCTTCCTGCATGCCCGCAGTTCCGGCGTCTCGGCCGCCTCGGTGAGCCTGCACGCCTTCTCCCGGGCCCTGCCGAAGTACGCCGAGGCCTGGGAGGCCGCTCCGACGCGCCTCGCGCTCATGCTGGCCCCCCGCTCGATCGATACCGAGACCCAAGACATCCTGAACGAAATCAGCGTATCGTTGCTGGACGCGGTGACCGTGGAGGTCCTGCAGGCGGCGGACGAAGCGAACATACGAGCCCACTATTCCCGGTACCTGGATCGCTACTTCCGGTCCATACCCCTACAAGGAGCATGACGATCATGGACAAATCCCTCTTATCCGAAAAAACCGTTCGGGTGAACGCCGCGTTCCGCACCAAGGACGAGGCCATCCGCGCCTGCGGCGAGCTCCTGCTCTCCGCCGGCCTCATCCAGAGCCAGTACATCGACGCCATGATCGCGCGCGACGAGCTCTCCACGACCTACGTGGGCAACGGGGTCGCCGTTCCCCACGGGACGGAGGCGTCCAAGCCCTTCGTCAAGAAAACGGGTCTCGCGGTCGTCCAGGTCCCCGGCGGCGTGGACTTCGGCAAGGGGCGGATCGCCCGCCTCCTCATCGCGGTGGCCGCCGCGGGGAACGAGCATATCGAACTCCTCACGGACATCGCCCAGGTGTGCGTGAACGACGAGGCCCTCGGCCGTCTGCTCTCCGCGAAGACGCCCGCCGAATTGCTCGCGGGCCTCGCGGGGGAGGGGAACTAACGCTATGTCCGTCACCATCCGCGGCATCGCGGCTTCGCCGGGTATCGCCGTGGCCGCGGCCTACGTCGTGGAGGCGACCGCGCCGTCCACGGCCGAAGCGCCGCGCGCCGAACGCGCCGAGGACCCGGACGCCGAGTGGGCGGCCTTCGCCGCGGCGGTCGCCGCCGCGCGGGCCGACCTGGAGGCGCTCCGCGACCGAACCAAGGCGGAGCTCGGCGACCTCAAGGCCGAAATCTTCGAGGCGCACCTGTCCATCCTCAAGGACCCCGAGCTTTCGGCCGAGGTGAAGCGCCTCATCCGCGACGAGAAACGCTCCGCGGCGGCGGCGGTCCTGGGCGCCGAGAAGACCTTCGTCGACCTCCTCTCCCAGGTGGAGGACGAACTCTTCGCCGCCCGCATCGACGACATCCGCGACCTTTCGCGCCGCTTGAGGTCCCACCTGGAAGGGAAGGGCGGCGGCTCGGGCATAACGCTCGCGCGCCCCTCGGTCGTGGTGTCCGCGGACCTCACGCCCTCGCAGACGGCCCAGCTGGACCGGACGCTCGCCCTGGGCTTCGTCACGGCCGCGGGGAGCGCGGTCTCCCACTCGTCCATCCTGGCCCGGTCCCTCGGCATCCCCGCGGTGGTCGGGGCGGGCGCCGCCATGGCGCATATACGGAGCGGCGTCGCGATGATCGTGGACGGGACCGACGGCGTGGTGATCGTGGATCCCGAGGAGGCCGAGCTCGCCGCCTATCGGCAGAAGCTCGCCGCCTTCGAGGCGCGGCGCGCGGCGCTGAAGCGCTTCGCTCGCCTCGCCACGACCACCCGCGACGGCCGCCGCCTGGAGCTGGCCGCCAACATCGGCGGCACCGCCGACCTCGTCGCGGCGGAGGAGAACGGGGCGGAGGGCGTGGGCCTCTTCCGCACGGAGTTCATGTACATGGACCGCGCGACCCTTCCCGGCGAGGACGAGCAGGTGGAGGTGTACCGCCACGTCCTCTCGCGTATGGACGGTAAGCCCGTGGTGATCCGCACCCTCGACATCGGCGGGGACAAGCAACTCGACTGTCTCCCCATGCCGACCGAGGCGAATCCCTTCCTCGGCGTCCGCGCGATCCGGCTCTGCCTGGCGAACGAGGGCCTCTTCCGCACCCAGCTCCGGGCCCTGCTCCGCGCCTCCGTCGCGGGCAAGCTCCGCATTCTCTTCCCCATGATCGCGACGATCGAGGAACTCAGGGAGGCGAAGCGCATCCTCGCCGAGGAGCGGACCGCCCTGGAAGGCGCGGGAGTCCAGGTCGCCGAGGACCTGGAAGTCGGCGTCATGATCGAGATCCCCGCGGCCGCGGTCACGGCCGATATCCTGGCCGCCGAGGTCGATTTCTTCAGCGTCGGCTCCAACGACCTCACCCAGTACGCGATGGCGGCGGACCGCATGAACCCGGACGTTGCCTACCTCCACCGGGGGCCCCACCCCGCGGTCCTCCGCCTCATCGGCATGGCCGCCGACGCGGCCCGCCGGCGCGGCATCTGGATCGGGCTTTGCGGCGAACTCGCGGCCGATCCCCTCGCGGCCCCGCTCCTCGTGGGCGCGGGACTCACCGAACTGAGCATGGGCGCGGCGGCCATCCCCGCCATCCGCGCCCTGCTCGCCGATCTGGATACCGCCGACGCGCGGCGCCTCTTTGAACGGGCGCGCGACATGGAAGGCGACGCCGACGTCCGTCGGCTCATGGAAGGAGCGAACGCATGACATCCAAGAAATTCACCATCATCAATCCGACCGGCTTCCACACGCGGCCCGCGCGCCTCTTCGTGGACACCGCCAACGAGAAGTTCCCCGACTGCGAGGTCAAGATCATCAAGGGCGACCGGACGATCAACGGCAAGAGCGTCCTCCACATGCTCACCCTGGGCGTGAAGTACCAGGAGGAGATCGAGGTCCAGACGGACGGTCCGGGGGAAGAAGAGGCGCTCGAGACGCTCGGCGCCTTCTTCACCGCGATCTACAAGGAATGAACCGATGATCCGCACCGTAACCCTCAACCCCGCCGTGGACCGGACGGCGACCATCGAGCGCTTCGCCGTGGACACGGTGAACCGCGTCGCCGCCTCGCGCCTGGACGCGGGCGGGAAGGGCGTCAACGTCTCCAAGGCCATCAAGGCCCTCGGCGGCCGGAGCGTGGCCTACGGCTTCCTGGGCGGCGGCGCGGGCGACTTCATCCGCGCCTTCTTGGACGCGGAGGGCATCGAACACAAGTTCGTGCGGGTGGGCGGGGAGACGCGGACCAACCTCAAGATCGTGGACCCGGTCCTCGGGACGCACACGGACATCAACGAGATCGGCCCGCCCATCGGGATGGAGGACCTCGCCCTCCTGGAAGAAGCGCTCTTCGCGGAGGCGGACAGCGACGACCTCTTCGTGTTCTCGGGCAGCACGGGGAACGGGGTGGACGCCTCGATCTACGCGGCGTGGATACGCCGGTGCCGGAGCGTCGGAGGGCGCGCGCTGTTGGACGCGGACGGCGCGGCCCTCGCCGCGGGAGCGGCGGCCAAGCCGACCGCGCTCAAGCCCAACATCGACGAGCTCTCGCGCCTCGTCGGCCGCCCCCTTCCCGCCATCGCCGCGGTGAACGCGGCGGCCCGGTCCTTGCTGGGCGGGGGGACGGAGCTCGTCGCGGTCTCCCTCGGCGCCGACGGCGCCCTCTTCGCGGACTCGCGCGCTTCCGTGCGCGCCCACGGCATTCCGATCCAGGCCCTGAGCACGGTGGGCGCGGGCGATTCCCTCGTCGCCGCCCTCGCCCTGGGCCTGGAACGCGGCGACGACCTGGAGCACCTCGTGCGGCCGGCGGTGGCCCGCGGCCCCCCCCCCCCCGCCGCCCCCGGGAAG
>JAEXTK010000138.1 GCA_023406985.1 Spirochaetota bacterium
CATGATAGCCGTCGCGCGACCACCATCGACCTCTAGGCTGTTGGTGGTGGGAGCACGCGGCGTGGGGACAGAAGGGAGGGGTGAACAAGGATATCCTCCTGGGGGATCGGATATCCTCAGTACGCCCCCGCCGCGTGCGGTGCTTCTATTCCGCTCTATTTTTCCCCAATCTTCGGGACACTAATCGTTATTTCCTTTCGGCCTGTCATTCCGCCGCGTTATCATGTATCATGCATCCATAATGCGCCTGACCATCAAGCACATCGCCGAGCTCGCCGGAGTCTCCAAGACCACGGTATCTTTCGCGTTCAACGATCCATCGAAGATATCGAGGGAGACGTACGAGCGGATCATGGCGATCGCGGATCGGGAAGGGTACGTGCCCGATCCGGTGGCGCGCACGATGACCACGAAGCGGGTCGGGGCCATCGGGGTGCTCCTTCCCCAGGCCATCCAGGAAACGTTCCGGAACCCCTACGTCGCGGAGGTCCTGCGCGGCATCGGCACGGTTTGCCATCAGGAGGACCTCTTCCTCACCATCCTGCCGCCGGTCAAAGGGTTCCTGTCCCAGGCGGTGCGGAACGCGGCCGTCGACGGCTTCCTCGCTCTCGGCGTGGAGGCCGCGCCGGATATCGCGGCGCTCATCCACCAGCGCCAGGTCCCCTTCGTGACGATAGACGGGGACGCGGACGCGGGCATCACGAACGTCGGCATCGACGACGTCGCCGCGGCCGAGTCCGTCATGGAATACCTGTTGTCGAAGGGGCACGAGCGGATCGTGGTGTTGGCCCTCCGGGCCGACGGCCCGGGGTCCACGGAGGAACGATCGTCCCGGACGGGCGACCGGCGCCTCGCCGGCTTCGAGCGGGCGCTCGCGGGCAGGGGGTCTTCCCTCCTGGCCGCGGGTATCCGCGTCGTCGCGGTGGAGGCGACGATGGAGGCTGCCGCCGAGGCCGCGGCCCGCATCCTCGCGGAAGGCCGGCCCACGGCCTTCCTCTGCATGAGCGATACGGCCGCGTACGGGGTCTATGAGGCCTGCCACGCCGCCGGGCTCTCCATCCCCGCCGATATCTCCGTCACCGGCATGGACGACGTCCCCTTCTCGGCCTTGCTGGACCCGCCGCTCACCACGGTTCGCCAGCCGGGCGTCAAGAAGGGCGCCTACGCGGCGCGGGCCATCATCGATCTCATGCGCGGCCGGCCCGCGGCCTCCGCGATATTGCCCACCGATCTCGTGATCCGCGACTCGGTCGCCGAACCGCGGCCGCGCTGAGGTTTAGCGGCGGGGCGGGGGAGCGAACCGGGCCTGGAGCTCGGCGGGGCTCAGGGGCCGGTACGCGCGCCCCTCGGCCGGCGCGAAGCCGTACTCCGTCTCCAGGAGGCGGCCGAAGCCCCGACGCACGAGGGACGCGGCCGCGCGGAGGCCCGCGTCCACCCGGTCGTTCCCGTCGATCTCGGCGCCGATCGGGCTCGCGAGGAGGCTCTCCATGAGCGTCTTGGCGGCCACGAAGCGTTTTTCCTTCGCGACGGCGAAGATCAGGGGATCTTCCATGAGGCCGAGCACCTCCCAGGTGGTCTGCTCCGCCTGGGCGTACTTGCCGGCTTCCTTATCCTGCTCCGAGACCCGGATGGGCAGCGCGTTCATGATTTCGTCGAGCCGGGGGACGAGCCAGTCCAGGTCGAAGAGGCCGGTCGCGCAGTTGAAGAGCGGGACCTTCCCCGCCTCCTCCTCCCGGGCGACCGTCTCGCGGTCTATGGCCTGGCCGATGTCGGCCACGCTCAGCCTGCCGTCCCGCTCCACGAGGACGCCGCCCTTCACGTCCACGCTCGTCCGCCAGGAGAATTCGAAGGCCGCGCTCGCACCGCGGAGGGCGAGGGTCGCCACCGCAACCGGGTCGACGGTGTAGCCCGAATTGTCCACGTTGCCCAGGTACGCCCAGCGGATGCCCCGCGCGCGGAGGCTCCGGTACACGGCGGCGAGCACGCGGAAATTTTCGCCGTGGCCGCCGGGGAGGGCGAGACCCTCGTCCGTTTTTCCGTAGGCCCGGTCGTAGAGGCGACGGGGAAAACCTTCGGCTTGGTGGGTGAGGGCGGCGAGGAGGGGCTGGACCGCCCCGAAGGGAGAAGTCGGATCGATGCGCGTCCGTTCGATGAGCGGCGCGAGGAGCGGATCGCGCCGGTATTCGGCGTAGGCGGCGCGGAGCGGCTCGCAGGTGGCTTCGCTCGTCATCTCGAAGAACGGGAGGACCGCCGTCTCCTCGTCGCCGGAGAGCAGGCGGTATTCCAGGGCGCGGATGAGGAGGGACCGCATCTTGAGCAGCAGGAAGGAGGGCCCGCCGCCGCCGGCTTCGAAATAGGCGCTCGCCGCTCCCTTCGGGATGTCGCGCGATGCCTCCGCTGCGGCCTCGAAGGGTCGGCGCAGCGCCTCGAAGGCGGCGGGATCGAGCTCCCGGTTCTTCTTGACGTCGACGTAGGAGGTGGCCGATCCGCCGTTCAGGACGCCGTAGGCCACCCGCGGGTACAGGAGGGTGCCGAGCCGGTACAAGGCCGCGTCGGAGAAGACGGCGTCCGCGCCGTCCCCGCGCGCGATATCCGCCGCGGCCCGTTCCAGGCCGAATTCGGCGAGCCGATCCGCGGCCTCCCGGGCGTTTATCCGAAGGTCACGGAGGGCGGTCCGATCGTTGATGCGACCGTCGTCGTTCGCGGGGAGGCTCGCGGGGGGCGAGGCTTCGTGCCCCGTCCTCCCGTATTCGGCGTCCAGGAGATCGAGGACCACGAGCGTCCGTTCGATGTCCGCGCCCTTGGCGCGGAGATCGGCCACCAGGGCCGGCGAAAGGTCGGTGAGTCGTCGCATAGGAAAAACCATCATACCTTCGCCGGCGAAAAGGTCAAGCCAAATCGGTCGGCCGCGGGAGGGTCACCGTGAAGGTGGACCCGCTGCCTTCCCGGCTTTCAGCGGATACGGACCCGCCGTGGAGCCCCACCACGTGCTTGACTATGGAGAGGCCGAGGCCGGTGCCGCCCGCCTCGCGGCTGCGGGCCTTATCCACCCGATAGAAGCGTTCGAAGATGCGCGGCAAGTCCTTGGCGGGTATGCCGCAGCCCCGGTCCGCGACGCGGATCACCGCCGCGTCGTCCCGCGCTTCCGCTTCCAGGCGCACGACGGTGTCGGCGGGCGAATACTTGATCGCGTTGTCCACCAGGTTCACGAAGGCCTGCTCGATCAGGGTCGGGCTCACGTCGACCTCGATGTCGCGCGGACAGACGATGTCGATCTCGATGCGTTTCTCCGCCGCCTCGTGCGCGCAGACGAGCCGGGCATTCTCCAGGAGGAGCGAGAGGGCCACGCGCTCGGTCTTGAGCGGCAGCTCGTCCTGTCGCTCGAGGCGCGCGAGGGCGAGGAGGTCCTCCACGATGTGCTCGAGCCTATCGGCCTGCTTCGCGATGATGGCGAGGTAGCGCGCGGCCCGCTCCGGATCGCCCAGAGCGCCGTCGGCGAGGGTCTCCACGAAGCCCTTGATCGAGGTGATCGGAGTCCTGAGCTCGTGCGAGACGTTGGCGACGAAGTCCTTGCGCACGTTCTCGAGCTCCACGAGGCGGGTGATGTCGTGGAGCACAAGGAGGCAACCGCCCCGCCCCGGTATGCGCGCCGCGTACACCTGGAGCGTGCGCGGAGTCTCCACCCAGGTGGTCACCGTCCCCTCCACCAGGCTATCCCCGGCCAGGGCTTCCTCCGCGTAGAGCCGGAGGTCGGTAGCCCGGAAGACCTCCAGGAGGGGCTTCCCGACGGGGGCGGCGGCCTGAGCGGAAGGGAACAGGCGGAGGGCCGCCGCGTTGGTTTGGGTGATCCTGAGGTCCCCGTCCAACACGACGACGCCCTCGGCCATGGCGCCGAGGATGGCCTCGGCCTCGCGCCGGCGCCGTTCCGCGTCGTCGATGCGGCGCCGGAGCTCCTCGGCCATGGAATTCATCGTTTCCGCGAGCGTGCGGATCTCCTCGGGCTCGGCCACCGACGCGCGGTGGTCCAGCTCGCCCGCGCCGAAGCGGCGGGCCGTCTGCGCGAGCTGCTCGAGCGGCCGGTTGATGCGCCGGGTGACCAGGAAGGCCAGGGCCGCCGCGACGAGGAGGGCCGCGAGGCCGCCGAACGCGAGGGTCCCGTAGAGGTCGGCCAGCCGGTGGCGGAGGAGGGGGAGGGGCATGGAGGTACGGATGACGGCGACCGGAGCGGCGGCATCGGGGACCGGGCGGGCCAGGTAGAGGAGTTCCACGCCGATCGATTCGGACCTCCGGAGCGCCTGGCCCTCGCCGCGGGAGAGGGCCGCCATGACCTCCGGGCGGCTTCCGTGGTTCTCCAGATCGGCGGGATCGGCCTTGGAGTCGGCCAGGACGGTCCCGTCCGGCGCCAGGATGGTGACGCGGAAATCCCGATTGGAGAAGAGCGCCTTGAGCGCTCCGTCCATGTCGGCCCCCCTGTTCGGTTCGCCGCCGCGGGGATAGAAACGGTTCTCGGTGACCGCGATGAGATCGGCGAGCTGGGCCCGCGTGGAATCGTGCACCGCCGATCGCACGACGGCCGTGGCGACGAAGGAGAGGGCGGCTATGCATACGAGGACGACGACGATATAGGTGGGATACACCTGGGAGAGGAGGCTCCGTTTCATGCGGGCTTTTCCCCGTCCCTGAATCGATAGCCGACGCCGCGCACCGTCTCGATTCGGTCGCCGAGGGCGCCGAGTTTCTTGCGGAGGCCCAGGATCTGCACGTCCACGGACCGCTCGGTCACGGGATAGTCCTTGCCCTTGACCGCGTCGATGATCCGGTTGCGGGGGAAGACCCAGCCGGGGTTGTGCATGAGGAAATCCAGGAGGGCGAATTCCGTGGCGGAGAGGTCCACCGGAACGCCGTCGCAGCTTACCTCGTGGCGCGAGGCGTCCAGCCTGAGGCCGCCGATCTCCACGATGTCGAGCTGGTTCGGCCGTTCCGGCCGTTTGTCCGCGGTGCGGCGGAGCAGGGCGCGGATGCGCGCGATGAGGACCTTGGGGCTGAAGGGCTTCGTGACGTAGTCGTCCGCCCCGAGCTCCAACCCCGTGACGATGTCGCCGTCCTCGCTCTTCGCGGTGGCCAGGATGACGGGGATGCGCGCGCTCGCCGGGTCGCCCTTGAGGGAACGCAGCACGTCCAGGCCGTCCGCCCCCGGCAACATGATGTCCAGGAGAATGAGGTCGGGATTCGTCGTAGGCAGCTGGTCGAGCGCCCGTTCCCCGCTCTCGACGGCCGCCACGGTGTAGCCTTCCTTGCCCAGATTGTAGGAAACGAGTTCCCGGATATCCGGATCGTCTTCCACCACCAAAATCGTCGCCTTCGCCAAGAGCCGCCTCCCCGCAATCGCCCGCAGACCTGGTCGGTTCTCGGGTCTCGCTATTCGTTGAGCTCCACGTGCCGTCCTTCGACGCAGTACACGACCGCCTCGCAGATGTTCGTGACGTGGTCCCCGAGCCGCTCCAGGAAGCCCGAGGTCTGGATGATCTTGGTGCCCTGCCGCGCCTTATCGGGGTTGTCGTGGAGGTACGTCAGGAGCTCGGTCATCAGGGCTTTGTGTTCGGCGTCCACGGCATCGTCCATCGCGGCCGTCTTCCTGGCCTTTTCGGGGTCCAGTTCGAGGTAGGCCTCCACCGCGCCGCGGATCATGGCGCAGCCGGTCTCCGCCATGCGCTCCAGGTTTCCCAGGGCCTCGATATACGGCTCCCCTTCCAGTTTGAGCGAAGCCTTCGCCAAATGCACCGCATGGTCCCCGATCCGCTCGAGCTCGTCGACGATCTTGATGCTCGAGACGAGCCAGCGAAGGTCCTGCGCCACCGGCTGTTGGGTGGCGATGAGGCTCGCGCAGCGGTCCTCCACGAGGACCTGATAGCGGTTCACGATCGGGTCGTCCGCCTTGACCTCTTCCGCCAAGGCTCGATCCCGGGTCTTGAAGGCGGAAAGGGCCTTCCTGAGGTCTTCCTCCACGCGGACGCCCATGCGCAGCACGTCCTCGCGTACCAGCCGCTTTTCCTCTTCAAAATGCGCGCGAATGTTCATGGGCGCCTCCGGTACGGCGAAGATATGCGGAACCCGTGAATGGATTATAAGGGAACCGTTAGAGTTGCGTTAGCCCGCGTCCATAGAAGCGGCCGCCGCGGTGGACCCGTAGGGAGCCGGAGGCGGCGCCGTGCATGTTTTTTCGTATGCCCCCTACGGGGCGGAAGGCATCCTCGTCCGGGTGGAGGCCGATATCCGCCGGGGAATTCCCGGCGTGGACGTCACGGGCTTGGCCGACGCTTCGGTGCGGGAGGCCCGGGAACGGGTGCGCGCGGCCTTCCGCAACTCGGGCTACGCGTTCCCCCAGGACCGGGTCCTCGTGAATCTCGCCCCGGCGGGCGTGCGCAAGGAGGGGGCCGGCCTGGACCTCCCCATCGCCCTCGCGGTCATGGCCGCGGCGGGGCTCGCGCCGAGTCCCGAGGGGCTCATGGTGCTCGGCGAACTCGAACTTTCCGGCCGGCTCCGCGGCGTGCGCGGGGTGCTCGCCGCCACCGCGGCCGGGCTCCGCTGCGGCGTCGAGGGCTTCATCGTACCGGCCGAGAACGGCGCGGAAGCGTCCATCCTCGCGGACGGGCGCTGCGCGGCGGTCGCGAATCTCCGCGAGGCGGCGCACGCCCTCTGCGCGCGGGCCGAACTCGGCCGCCTTCCCGCGCTCGTTTCCTCCGCGTCCCCCGGGCGGCCGGAGGGTCCGATCGGGCACGCGGCGCCCGCCGCCGGCGACTTTTCCGAGGTGCGCGGCCAGGAACGGTACAAGCGTGCCCTGGAGATCGCCGCGGCCGGCGGCCACAACCTCCTCGTCTTCGGCCCTCCCGGCGCGGGTAAGACCATGCTCGCCCGCCGCTTCCCTTCCATCACGGCACCGCTCACGGAGGAGGAGGCCGTGGAGGCGACCCGGCTCCGCAGCCTCGCGGGACTCCTCCCGACGGACGGCACCCTCGTGACGACGCCCCCCTTCCGCGCGCCGCACCATTCGGCGAGCGCCGAGGGCATCCTCGGCGGCGGCCGCGTCGTCCGCCCGGGGGAGATCAGCCTGGCCCACTTCGGGACTCTTTTCCTGGACGAGGCCCCCGAATTCCGGTCCAACGTGCTCCGCGCGCTCCGCGAACCGCTCGAGGACGGCGTGGTGACGATCTCCCGCGCCGAAGGTTCCCTGCGCCTGCCCGCGGATTTTCAGCTCATCCTCGCGGCGAATCCCTGTCCCTGCGGCCGCCTCGGCGCACCGGCGCCCCGGCCGGCGGCGTCCGGCGCGGATGCGTCCGGCCCGCGGGCGCCGGGCCCGGAGGCGGACGGCTTCTCTTCCTGTTTCTGCTCCGGCGAAGAGATCGCGCGGCACTGGCGCCGGCTCGGCTCGGCCCTGCTGGACCGGGTGGAACTCCGCGTTCCGCTCCTGCCCGCGCCGCCGTCCGCCCTGCCGGACCCGCGCGGCGAGCCGAGCCGCGCGGTGGCCTCCCGGGTGGCCCGCGCCGTGGAGCGTCAACGGGCGCGGCTGTCCGCCTTCGGCCTCCGGAGGAACGCGCGCCTTCCGCCCGCCCTCGTGGACCGCTTCTGCGTCTTGGACGACGCGGCCGCGGCCGCGTTCACGCGGGCGGCGGAGCGGCTCTCGCTATCGGGGCGCGCCTCCCACGCGGTCCTCCGCGTGGCGCGGACGATCGCCGATCTGGAGGAACGCGAGGTCATCGGGGCGGAGGCGGTGCTGGAGGCCGTCCAGCACCGCCGCTTCGGCGACGATCCCTACGACCTGCTTCAGCTCAGGCCTTCTACGGGGACGCCTTCCAGGTAGCGGTCGTCGATCTTCCGCCCGCCCGCGGTCACGCCGAGCTTGCGGTCCGGCCGCGCCTCACCGTGGAAATCGCTGCCCCCGGTGACGATGAGGCCGAGCGATCGGCCGAGGCTCTCGAGCCGCTCGCAGGCGCGGACCTTGGCCGTCGGGTGCCAGGCTTCCAAACCGTCCAGGCCCTTCTCCTTGAAGTCCGCGAGGAGGGCCGGCAGCCGGCCCCAGGCGACGTAGAGGGAGAGGGGGTGCGCGAGGACCGCGACGCCGCCCGACGCCTTGATGAGTTCGATGGCGCGCTCCAGTTCCAGGGAAGGTTTCGGCGCGTAGAACGGCCGGCCCTTGCCGAGATACCGGTCGAAGGCCTGCTGGCGGTTCTTGGTCACCTTGCGCTCCACGAGGAACGACGCGAAGTGCGGCCGCCCCACCACCTTCCCGGCGGCGTGCGCCTCGACCTCCGCGTAGTCGGCTTCTATCCCCATCTCGCGCATGAGGTCCAGGATGTGCCGGTTCCGCTCTTCCCTGCCCCGGGCGAGCTGGGCGAGCGCTTCCAGGAACTCGTCGGTCGGCGTTCGGATGCCGAGCGCGAGCAGGTGGAACTCCCCCGGTTCCCAGGCTATCTCTATCTCGACGCCGGGTATGAAGCGGAGGCCGAGCCGTTTCGCCGCGGCTGATGCCTCCTCTATTCCGGCGATCGTATCGTGGTCGGTGAGCGCTATCGTCGAAATTCCCCGCGCCGCCGCCTCCTCCATGAGGAGGGTCGGCGAGAGGCTTCCGTCGGAAGCGGTCGAATGGGAGTGCAGGTCGATCATCGCCCAAGCCTAGCACGAACAAGTATTTCTGTGAAAGGAGCGATAGTATCGATTGAAATTGCCGACAATTATCATAGAATATCTAGGATCGTACGGATCCTCGTTCATTTTGAATGAAACACGTGTTGGAAGGACGGCCCCAGCGTGGATAGCTACTCGTTGACCGGCGGCACGATCACGACGCCGCACAGAATAGAGCGTAACGGCAGTGTGGACATCCAAGGAGACAAAATAGCCTCCCTTTCTGAGCCCGGCCCGCGCCGCGTCGATCTCGGCGGCGCCTCCGTCGTATATCCCGCGCTCATCAATGTCCACGATCACCTACGCGGCAACTATCTTCCCCGCGTCGGCGCGAAGCCCGGCGTCTATTACCTCAACTGGTCTCCGTGGGACAATGACCTCAAATCGTCCGCGACCTACACCGAGCGATCCAAGCTCTCCGTGGAGAACCTGTACTTCCTGAGCGCGTACAAGAACCTGTTTTCCGGCGTGACCACCGTCAACGATCATTTCCCCCACGAGCTCAACGATGATCTCCTGCCCCGGCTGCCGATCCGGGCGTTCAGGGAATATTGCCTCGCCCACGAGTGTTCTTCGTTCGATCTCAAATGGGGCGAGGGTATCGAGATCGAGCACGAGCGGGCGAAGAAGCTCGATTGGCCCTTCATCACCCACCTGGAGGAGGGTTTCGATCCGGAATCCCAGGACGGCGTCGGCGTCCTCGAACGGCTCGGCCGCCTGGACGACCACTGCGTCCTCATCCATTGCATCGGCTTTTCGGAAGAGGACATCCGGACGGTGGCGAAGGCGGGCGCGAGCGTCTCGTGGTGCCCGGCATCGAACGTCTTCATGTTCAACGCGACCTGCAAGATCAAGAAGTTCCTCGCCGCGGGCATCAACGTGGCCATCGGCACCGATTCGACCCACACCGGCACCATCAACCTCCTCGCGGAGATGCGCTTCGCGCGCGAGACGTACCGGTCGCTCTACGGCGAGGATTTGAGCGCCAAGACGCTCGTGGATATGGTCACCGTCAATCCGGCCAAGGCGTTCCGCATCGCGGACCGGCTCGGCTCCCTCGAGGCGGGCAAGACGGCGGACCTGCTCGTGGTGAAGGGCCGCATCGACGATCCTTACGAGAACCTCGCGCAGGCGACCATGAACGACATCGAGCTGCTCGTGATGGGAGGAAAACCCCTCTACGGCGAAGAACGTTTCCTCGACCTCCTTGGCGGAACGCTTCCCGCAGGTTATTCTTCGATTAAAGTATCCGGCCGAAGGATGTTCGTACTCGGCGATCCGTCGGGGCTCTACGCCGAGGTACGGCGCAAAGTCGGATTCAAGAAGGTGCTCGATTACCTGCCCTTCGAGCCGGGAGCCTAGGAAGGAGCGACATGCCCAAGGCCTTGCAATACCGAACGAGTTCCGTCATCTACTTCCAGGGGGATCTTGGCGACAAGATCTATATCCTCCAGGCGGGCAAGGTGAGCCTCAACTACACGGACATCGAGAACGGCCAGGACGTGCACGACCTCGTGCAGCCGGGCGAGTTCTTCGGCGTGAAGTCCGCGATGGGGCGCTATCCCCGGGAAGAGAACGCGTTGGTCCTCCAGGATTCCGCGGTGGTCGCCTTCTCGGTCGCGGAGTTCGAGCAGCTCGCCATGTCGAACATCCGCATCGTCATGAAGATGCTGAAGGTGTTCTCCAATCAGCTCCGCCGCATCCATAAGCAGGTTTCCAACCTCCTGGAGAAGGAAGAGCAACTCAGCCCCGAGGTCGGGCTCTTCAAGGTCGGCGAATACTACCTCAAGGCCCGGCAGTACGCGCAGGCCAAGTACGTTTTCGGGCGCTACCTGACCTACTACCCCGCCGGCAAGCTCGCCCCGCAGGCGGCCAAATACGTGGAGGTCTCCGAAGGCGCCCTCTCGCGCTACGGGGACGGCAAGGGCCCCGCGCCCATCTTCGACGCCCCGGCGGCGCCGAAGAGCCCCAAGAGCGAGGGCGAGTCGTCTTCGGTGGCGAAGGCGTACTACGATGCCTTGAGCCTCTTCTCCCAAGATAAATTCCCGCAAGCGCTCGCCGCGTTCCGCAGGATCGTGGAGGAGGGCGCCGACGCGGAATACGTCGCCAAGAGCGTCTACGAGGTCGGCCGCTGCCAGTTCGTCCTCGGCAAATACGACGAGTGCGTCAAGCAGTACACCACGATGATCTCCGCCTATCCCAAGCATCCCGACATCGGAGATGCCCTCTTCTTCATGGCCCAGTCCTACGAGAAGATGAACGAGCGCGACCGCGCGGCCTCGCTGTACCGGAAGATCCTGACCATGGCGACCGACGAGGATGATATGATACATATGAAAGCAAAAAAGGCCCTCAAGGCCATGGAGGCGTAGCGGTGGCCATGGATCTCGCGGCGTTCAGCCGCTTCGCGCGTATCTTCCAGAAGGGCGAGATCATTTTCTCCGAGTTCGAGCCGGGAGACGCCTTCTACCTCATCCAATCCGGACGGGTCCAACTCGTCAAGGTCATCGGCGATATCGAGAAGACCCTCGATATCCTCCAACCCTCGGAGATGTTCGGCGAGATGGCCATCCTTGAGGACTCTCCGCGTTCGGCCACGGCCGTCGCCCTGGATCAGGTGAAGGTCCTGGAATTCAACCGGGCGAATTTCGAAGTCCTCATGATGGGCAACCCCCAGATCGCCCTCAAGCTCCTCAAGCTCTTCACCAAGCGCATCTACGACCAGAAACGGCGGTTCATGATCCTCACCCTCGAGGATCCGCAGGCCAAGATCGCCGACGTCTTCCTCATGTTGGACGAGACGCAGCCGCCCACCGACCGCGACAGCGAACGGCGCGAATTCAAGACCACCGTGGACGACATCGCCCACTGGGCCGGCATGTCCGGGGACCAAGCCCGCGACATCCTCAACCACTTCGTGACCCAGCGCCGGGTGGAGCTCTACCAAGACAAGATCGTCGTCAAGAACATCAACGACTTCATGCGCTTCGTGAACTCCCGGCGCAAGAAGTGACATCGCGCTCTACCCGGACCTCCGGTCCGCCTTGACGTTTCCGGCGCTATCGGTATAATGCCAGTGCCCGCCAAGATGGCTCAGTCGGTAGAGCGACGCACTCGTAATGCGTAGGTCCCGGGTTCGATTCCCGGTCTTGGCTGTGAAAACCCGGACGTCCTGTCCGGGTTTTTTATTGCAGTTTCGCGGAGCGAAACTGCGCTTTTCGGGGCGGCATCCTGCCGCCGGCCGCGAATCGAGGCTTGTTCGCGTGAGCGGACAGTACAACCGCTTCCTCCGGCCCGATATAAAGTTGCCTGGAACTGTATGAAAAGGCGCATGAGTTGGGTTAGAATTCTTGACGCATTGAGCCGCAGTCCTTCATCGGCTGAAGCCGGCGGATGAGGAGACGGTTCCGTGGAGTTGCCTATCTGTGGCAGCAATAGTGTATTCACTGGAGCAGACATGACCCCGAAACTGCGCTTTTTACCCACCGCTGTATTGC
>JAEXTK010000150.1 GCA_023406985.1 Spirochaetota bacterium
GGGGCGGCGCCGGGCGGGGCGCGGAGGGCGGTGTGGAAGGGCGTGCGTCTCTTGAGGGGCGTGTAGACCGCTACGTACCCGATCGCTACGAGGAACGAGAGCGCGGCCAGGAGGAGATTGACGGCCAGCGCCGCATAGACGACGGAGAAGACCGTCAAGGCGGAGCCGAAGACGAGGGCCTCGACGGGCCGGAGTCTGCCGCTCGGCAGGGGGCGCCGCATCGTCCGCCGCATGAGCGCGTCGGTGTCGCGCTCCAGGTAGTGGTTGAGCGCGAAGATGCCGGCCGCGAGGGCGGCGACCACGAGGATCGTGTCCAGGAACGGCCGGAGCCGGAAGTCGCCGGAGGAGGCGATGAGGAAGGCGACGATCGCCACGATGAGGAGCAGGCTCGCGATCCGCGGCTTGGTGAGTTCCAGGTAGGCCGCCAGCCGCCCCGCGATCCCTCCGGGCTCGCGCGTCGCCGCTGATCCGTCTTTCCGCATGTTTGCCTCCACATAGGTAGCCGATACTCTTGTAATATGACTAAATTAGTCATAGAATCCGTTGCCGAACAGCCCAAAACTGTTTGGAGGAAAAAATGGCGCCATTTCGGAGTCTTTTCTTTGCCTCTCTCCTGCTTTTCGTCCCGCTGTTCGCCTGGGCGCACGGGGAAGAAAGCCACGGACCCGCCGATACGCTCGGTTTCCAGAATCAAACGGGAAAGTACCTATCGCTCGACGTGACGCTCCGGAACGCCGATGGAGAGGAGCGCGCCTTCGCCGATCTCGCCGATCGGCCGGTGATCCTCGCCTTCCTCTATTACCGCTGCGTCGACGTCTGCGAGCAGATCGGCATCGACCTCGCTTCGGCCTTGAACCGCGCTTCCGCGGTCGGCGGTAAGGATTACCGGGTGGCGGTGGTCAGCATCGACCCCGCGGAGGGACCGGCGGACGCGCGGACCCTTCGGGACCGCATCGTCCCTATGCTCGCCGAAAAGCGGAGCGCGGCGGCCTGGGAATTCTTGACGGGGACCGACGCGGCCATCGACCGGCTCACCGAAGAGGCGGGCTTCCACTACCGGAAAGTCGGCGACGCATACGAGCATCCGGTCGGCCTGATCTTCGTGTCTCCCGAGGGGAAGATCACCCGGTACGTCCACGGCCTCGCGTATCTTCCCGCGGAGCTCGACCTGTCCATCATGGAAGCCTCCACCGGCACGGTGGGCCCGGCGGTGGCCAAGGTCCTGCGCATGTGCTTCAGCTATGATCCACGGGCCAATAGGCTCGTTTTCAACGCGACTCGAGTGACCGGCGGCCTGACGTTGACCGTCGCCCTCGGTTTCAGCGCCTTCCTCTTCGTCCGCGGCCGAAAACGGCGGGCGCAAGCGGCCGCTGGAGCGAAGGACGGCTACGCGGGCGGGGAGGAACGAAACGAATGAGCACTGAATACGCACCGTATTTCGCGAGCGAGGGGAAGCGCCCCGCGCTCATCGAATGGCTGACTTCCACGAACCACAAGCGGATCGGACTCCTCTACCTCTACGGTATCACGGTGTCCTTCGTGGCGGGCATTCTCCTCGGCGGGCTCCTCCGCCTGGAGCTGATGGCGCCCGGCGTGACGGTCGTGGCTCCGCAGACCTACAACGCCATCTTCACCCTCCACGGGGTCATCATGATCTTCATGGTGGTCATCCCAGCGGTGCCCTCGGTCTTCGGGAACTTCTTCATCCCGATCCTGATCGGCGGCGAGGATATGGCCTTTCCCCGCCTCAACCTCATGTCCTGGTACCTCTACCTGATCGGCGGCGTCCTCGCCTTCGTGAGCCTCTTCACGGGCGGCGGCCCGGTGGACACCGGCTGGACCTTCTACGTGCCGTACAGCCTGAGGACCACGGTGAACGTACCGCTCGCGGTCTTCGGCGTGTTCCTCCTCGGCATGTCGTCCCTGCTGACCGGCCTCAACATCATCGCCACGGTGCACCAGTACCGCGCGCCGGGCATGACCTGGAACCGGCTGCCGCTTTCGGTGTGGGCGATGTACGCGACCGGCTGGGTCCAGCTCCTCGCGACGCCGGTCGTCGGCATCACGCTCCTCCTCATCATCGTGGAGCGCGTCTTCGGCATCGGCGTCTTCGATCCGCTCAAGGGCGGCGATCCGCTCCTCTACCAGCACCTCTTCTGGATCTACTCCCACCCGGCGGTCTACATCATGATCCTGCCGGCCATGGGCATCATCTCCGACATCATCCCGGTCTTCGCGCGGAAGAGCATCTTCGGGTACAAGGCCATCGCCTATTCGAGCCTCGCCATCGCGAGCATCGGCTCCCTCGTCTGGGGCCACCACATGTTCGTGAGCGGCCAGTCCAACCTGGCGACGATCGCCTTCTCCCTTCTCACCTTCCTGGTGGCGGTGCCGAGCGCGATCAAGGTGTTCAACTGGGTGGCGACCCTCTACAAGGGGTCCATCCAGGTCGCGCCTCCCTTCCTCTACGCCCTGGCCTTCATCTTCTTCTTCTGCATCGGCGGTTTCAGCGGCCTCATCCAGGGCGCCATCGGACCCGACGTCCACCTGACCGACACTTACTTCATCGTCGCGCACCTCCACTACATCATCTTCGGCGGGATGGGCTTCGGCCTCTTCGCGGCCTTCCACTACTGGCTGCCCAAGATGAGCGGCCGGATGTACAGCCAGAAGATCGCGACCGTGGCGTGGATCATCGAATTCATCGGATTCAACACGCTCTATTTCCCCATGTTCGTCATGGGGTGGCAGGGCATGCCGCGCCGCTACTTCGACTATCTCCCCAAGTACGCGCCCCTGCAGTTCCTCTCCACGGTCGGGTCCTGGATCCTCATCGCGGGGCTCTTCCTCATGATCGGGAACCTGATCCATTCGGCGCTGCGGGGGAAGGCGGCTCCGGCCAATCCCTGGGGCGGCGTGACCCTGGAGTGGCAGATCCCTTCGCCCCCCGGCCACGAGAATTTCAAGGAGGTCCCCGTGGTGACCCACGGTCCGTATTCGTACAAGGAAGCCATCGGCAGCGAAACCGCGGACGAGAGGTCCGCGGAGGAGGGGACGCATGTCGGCACCAAGTGAGCGCGCGGCGCATGCGGAGCATGCGGCGCATTCGGCGCACGTAATCGAGGTCCGCGGCGAGGTGAGCAGCGCCAAGCTCGGGCTCTGGCTCTTCCTCCTCACGGAGCTCATCCTCTTCGGGGGACTCTTCATCCTCTACGCGAGTTACCGGTTCGCGCACGCCGCCGTCTTCGCCGCGTCGTCCAGAGAGCTCAGCCTGCTGTTCGGTACGGAAAATACGCTCATCCTCATCACGAGCAGCCTGACCGTCGCCCTCGCCGTCCTCAGCCTGGAGAAGGGCGGCAAAAGGGCGACGATCGCCTTGCTGTCCGTCACCATCGCCCTTGGGCTCGCCTTCCTCGTAAACAAGGGCCTTGAGTGGGCTGAAGAGATCGGCCGCGGGCTCTACCCGAATTCGCCCATCCTGGCCGGCCTGGACCGCGGCGAGGTGCTCTTCTTCGGCCTCTACTATTCGATGACCGGCCTCCACGCCCTCCACATCGTGATCGGCCTCGGCGTGTTGGCCACGGCGCTCGCGTCCGTGGCGCGGGGCAGGGTGCGGCAGGGCAGGACGGCCTTCCTGGAGAACGCAGGCCTCTACTGGCACCTCGTGGACGTCATCTGGATCTTCCTGTTCCCCCTCTTCTATCTCATCTCGGGAGGCTCGGTATGACCCCGAACGGAACCGTGGCGCCGAAGGAGCGCGCCCACGCGAAGTTTTCCACCTACCTCGTCATCTGGGGCGTCCTCCTCGTCCTGACCGGCCTGACGGTGGCCGTCGCGGAGGTCGACTTCGGCCCCTGGAACCTCGCGATCGCCATGACGATCGCGACCGCCAAGGTCGTCCTCGTGGCGGCCTACTTCATGCACCTGCGCTACGAGCGGACCGGAATCTACCTGGGCTTCGCCCTCATCGGCCTGGCGACGCTGGGCATCTTCATAGCGCTCACGTTCACCGATATCGGCGTGCGCTTCTAGCGCCGCGTCAGGAGGCTTGCGATGCCCGCGGAAAGCACCTTTGCGATCGATGCCGTATCGAACGCGATCCTCATCTTCTCTACGGTGATGCTCGTCGCGATCACCGCCGTCACCATCTACTTCGTCATCCGCTACAGCCGGAAGCGGAATCCCCGGGCGACGGATATCCGGGGAAACACCGCGCTGGAGATCGTCTGGTTCGTGTTTCCGACCCTCATCGGCCTCGCGATGTTCTACTACGGACTCACGAGCTTCTCTTCCATCTCGCGGGACGTCCCGGGCGCGATGGAGGTCAAGGTGGAAGCCTTCCAGTACGGTTGGGAGTACCGCTACGCGAACGGGGTCAAGTCGAGCAGCCTCAAGGTCCCGATCGATACGGACGTCCTCCTCATCATCACGTCGCGGGACGTCATCCATTCGTTCTACGCGCCCGCGTTCAGGATCAAGATGGACGCCGTGCCCGGCATGACCACGAAGCTCCGCTTCAAGCCCACCGAGAAGGGTAGCTACGACGTGCTCTGCGCGGAGTACTGCGGCGTGGCCCACTCGGGCATGCTCAGCGCCGTGGAAGTGGTAGGTAAGGACGAGTTCGACGCCTGGTACGCCCAGGCGCCCCAGACGGCCAAGAAATGACGCGGAGGCGCGGGTGTACGAAAAGCCATCCGGCTTTTCATACACCCGCGGCCCCGTTCTTTTGGATCAGAGCTCTACGTTGAACACCGCGCGATGGGTGTGGACGCTCTCGACGTCGTCGGCGCCTCCGTACGCGAGCATCACCTTGTGGGTCGCGCCGGCGGCGAGGACCTTGTCGTACTTGTCCCCCGAATTGAGAGGGATGGAGAGGTGGAGGCTCGTGCCCTGGTCGGTCTCCTCTCCGCCGATCACCGTCACGTCGTCGCTGCCGCCGAGATCCGTATCGGCCTTGTGGGAGGTGAGCTGATCCCCATAGCTGTCCACGACCGTCGTCTTTCCTTCCGCGTCCACATAGCCGATGAGGATGTCCGAACCCTTCATCAAAGTCTCGGGGTCGAACCCGACCGCCACCCAACCCTTCGTCGGGCCCTGGACGATGAGGTCCAACGCGGTCCCCTCGACCTTCCACTTCAAGGTCATGCCGATCTGGGTCACTTCCTTGTAACCGTCGGCCGCCGCCGCGGCCGCGCCCGCGGGGCCCGTACGGGGGGCGCACCCCCAAACCGCCAAAACGAG
>JAEXTK010000179.1 GCA_023406985.1 Spirochaetota bacterium
GCCGGTCCGCCCTCGGCGAACCGGGCTTCGTCCTGAGGCCGGGAAGCGGAACAGCCCGCGAGCGCGGACAGGAGCAAAAGGCCGGCGACTGCGGCCGCGATGCGGTTAGCTCTCATTCGATATCTCCTCGTTCAATCGGTTATGCCGTAGAGGCCGATCACGTCGTTGACCTTGAAGAACATGCACGCGGCCCGTCCTATCGCCGTATCCTTGATAGAGCCCTTCCCGTAGGCGACGGCCCGGATCTTGTACCACGCCTTCGCGGGAAGGAGACCGCATTCAATATACCAACGATCGGGGGGAAAACGTTTCAAAGCTTCGCCCGTCGGCCGGAAAATTTCGGCGATCCGGGCGGGGCGGCGTCTTCCGCGTACTGGTTCTCGCGGAGGCCGAGCTCGCGGAGCTTTTGCTTGGATGGACTATTTGGTGAGCATACGCCTATCGTATCCTGGACCATAAAAAAAGCCCCGCGGGCACGAAGCCCGCGGGGCGCTCGAGGCAGGGCGGGAGGCCCGGAATCGCGACCCCCCGCCGTCCACGTTTAGAGGGCGCGAGCCCTCCGGCTTTCTATCTTCATTCTTCATGCCTCCTTCTCCGTCCCGGCCGGGGACGAATCATGTGGGTTGCCGGCTGTGCCAACTATCGCACGGGAGGGCGGCCGGCGAAAGCGACGGATCGATTCGATTCGATTTTTCCGGGAAACGGGTGTATGGTAACGATTGATTTTAACGGAACTCTCTATTTACACGGTTTGCCGCTTCGTGGCATCATCGCGAAACCTGCGCCAAGGAGGCCATTGAATGGATAAAATGACGATTGCCGCCCGCCGTACCCGCTCTTTCGACGCCATCGGCGCCGCCTGAGTCGCCAGGAACGAACCGTACCGCTCGTTCCTCGCCTCGGCTCATGCGGATGTGTTCCAGCCATCCCACGAGGAACGGTATGTCTTACATTAACGCAGATTCCCTTCTCCCCCCGGAACTACTTCAGGAAATCCAGAAGTACGTACAAGGCTCGCTCGTGTATATCCCGCGCCCCCAAGAACGCCGACTCGGCTGGGGCCTGAAGAACGGGACCCGCGAGCTGCTCGATCGCCGCAACGCCGACATCAGGGCCGCGAAGGCCGCCGGCCGCGGCGTGGAAGATCTCGCCGACGAATACGGATTGTCTCCCGACGGTATCCGCAAGGTGCTGTACGGCCGCCGGACGGCCGTGCCCCGACGGATCCCTTCGTGAGTAACGACGGGGACCGCCCGATACGCGCAGGATACTGCGGGCGGTCCTTTTCCCCCTTAGGCGGTCGCGACGGTCACGTCGTAGGCCGCCTTCGTTTATTGAACCGATACTATATCTTTTATTGCTTTTTTGACGCCGGATTAACAGAGGTGCTATACTTCTTAATACAAAAAGATGGTCATCACCAACGATCTTGCGCCATCCATCCGTAAGATTGTGACCAGGCTGCTTACCGCCACATTGAGTGATGCCGTAATTCGGGAGATCGGCAAACAGCTCTGTCAGATTACCGGGATGCGCTATTTCGCACTCCTTCTTTTCCTCAAGAAGCCGAAGCCGCTTAGGTCTTCGGGCGATGATAACCATGAAAGCCGGGATACGGGTCTCTGCGCAGGGTTCCGCATGACCGGTCGGCCTCGGCGAGACCCGGTTGCCTATTCGCCCCGGAAAAAATACGCCGTAGAAAAGTTTTGCTGCTTCCCATTGCGGATCGACCAATACATGAGGGCCGTCTGCGTATTCGGTCAACCCGTCCTGCCGCACCGTATTCGGAGGTACCTCGGGATAGGCATCGTTCGTTTCGTGGTCCCGTTTTTCTCGGAAGCGATCGCGCGCAGCGTGTCGCCGCCGCACCGAACGGGACGTTCCGTGTTCTTTGTTTCCGCGAGAAACGCTCCTCGTGCTGATAACGTGGTGCGAGGGCAAAAACCGAACGCGCACTTTTCATTTACAAGTCGCGAGCTGGAAGTCGTGGCATCCATATGCAGCGGATTGAGCAACAAGCAGATCGCCGCGAACCTCGGCATCGAGGAAGCGACGGTAAAGCGCCACGCCCACAACATATTCATGAAAACGGGTTTTCGCTCGCGGGTAGAGCTGGTGCTCGGTCTTTCTTGAAGCGGAAAAATCAACCAAAGTTGTAGTTCCGGTAATTCTTTCCCATGATAGCCTTTGCCCCAAAGGGGGCAAATCGATGAAAAAAATAGTGTCGGGAATGATCGTGATCGCCATGGGCGTGTTCATCCTTGGATGCCCTGCCGCGGGTTCGGATGATCCTGCCGATGACGATCCGGATGCCGGAGATTCCGGAGAGCTAATTTCGAACGGCTCGTTCACGACGGGGATCGGCGGATGGACATTTACAAAAACGGATGCGACGGACGCCGCGCTTTCGACCGCCGACGGCACGGCGAAGATAACGGTCGTTGCCGAAGACGCTACCACGTCTGAAGACGTCATATTGACGTATGCAGGCCTCTCGAAATTGGTGCAGGGGCATAAGTATCGCTTAACGTTCAGGGCCTGGACCGAGCGAGAAGACGGACGGGATGCGGAGGTTCGGGCGAGTTTCGGCAACGCTGCAAAACCGCAGAATTACCAGAGCTTTTACTTCGTGCTTAGGGATGCCCCCAAAACGTACACGTGTTACTTCTATCTGTCGGAGCCGGCTGACCCCGATATGCGCCTAACCCTACGCCTTAGCCCATGGACAACCGACGGGGTGTTTCATCTCGACGATGTGTCTCTCTTGCGCGTGTCCACCGATCCGCCCGCGGCGGGAACCAATTTGATCACCAACGGTGATTTCTCCGACTGGGATGATTACTGGAGCAGATGGCGGAATAACGCTGCCGGTTGCACCTGGATCACGGCCTGGGACGCAGGGATGTATGCCTTCGATATCACCAACGGCGGTACCATTCCTACGGACATGCACTTTCAATCCGTCCAGCCGTTCAGTCTGCTTTCGGGAAAGACCTATACCGTATCGTTCCGAGCGATGGCCGAAGCCGACGGGAGGTCTCTCGGCGTCCACGTCACGGAGGCTTATCACGATACTAATGGCGACGAAAATTATGAAACCGAGTACGGCGAGGAGACGTTCGTACTCACCGCCGAGTGGCAGACGTACACCTTTAGTTTCACCATGCCGCAGGTTACCGAGCACGATCCGCATCTACAGTTCCTTTTCGGCGGTTCGAATCTGGATATTGCCTTCGACGACGTAACGCTGGTTGAGGCGACTCCTTAGGCCGGTAACGCGCTGGCGACAATAGCCGCGGTCCCGGCTCCGGCGGAGTCACCGGCTCCGGCTGAACCGCGCGCTCCGGCGGAACAAGCTCCGAGCGAGGCGACCCAGCCGCGCTTGTTCCAGAGGGCGCAGCCGCCCTTCGTCTCGGTCAGCTCGGCGTGCCGGCTCCGGATCTCCCGCATGAGGGGCGACTCCAGGGCTTCCGCGAGGGGCCGGCTCGCCACGTCGGTATCCGAGAAGGGCGCGAAGGGGCAGGCTTCCAGGGCGCCGTCGTCCGCCACGTGGATGAAACCGCGTCCCGCCGCCAGGCACCCGCCGAAGGCTTCCTCGTCTCCCGGCAGCGAAACGGTCATGAAGGCGTAGGGATCGAAGCGGCCGGGGCGGCCCAGCTCCGCCTTCTGCGCGTCGCTCAGGACGAGCTCCGCCTTGCCCGTCACCGGGACGTACTCCACCAGGAAGAGGACGGACGCCCCCATCGATTCCACCTCGCGCAGGAACCGTTCGGACAGCACCGCGTCCGCGTTCGCCGACGTGAGCGTGACCGAGAGGCCGAAGAGGGCGCCGCGTCTCTTGAGCGCGGCCGCGGCCGCGAGGGCCGCCTCGTGGACGCCGTCGCCCCGCCGCTCGGCGGTGAAGGCCGCGTCCCCCTCCACGCTGAAGACGGGCACGAGGTGCGAGGAGGCGAACAGGTCCAGGTAGGCCTCGTCCACGAGGGTGCCGTTCGTGAATACGGGGATGAGGGGGCCCTTGAGCCGGGCAGCCCCTTCGATCAGGTTCCGCCTGAGGAGCGGTTCGCCGCCGGCGATCATGATGGTGCCCGTGCCGAGGGAGATCGCCTCGCGGAAGAGTTCCAGGAACCGCTCGTCCGACAGCTCAGCCGCAGGCTGAGATGCCGGCTCAGCCGGCTTTCCGGCGGCGCGCGCGGCGGGCCGCAAGGCCTTGGAATAGCAGCCCGCGCAATCCAGGTTGCACCGCCGCGTCACCGAGGCGATGAGGATGCCGGGGACGGACCGCCCTTCGAGGGCGGCGGCGGTGCGGCGCGCGGCCTGCCATTTGTGGAACCGGAAGGTTTGCCAGAGCAGGACGGAACGCCGGAGGGCGCCGCGCATACCGCCGCCCGCGGCCGCGTACCGGACGGACCGGGCCAGGGCTTTCGCGAAGAACGCGTCGTTCCTCGCGTCGAAAACGCCGTTACTGTTCATGATGAGCTCCCGTAGACCGACGGTGTCCCGCCTGAGCGCCGACCGACCGTCATCTTCTTTGAACCGAAGTTCCGAACCGCGACCCGCTCGCGCGGCGAAGCGTCCGTGCATACGCACGATGCAGGTATACCACGATCGCCCCCGATTATCCAATCGGACCCTTGCGCGGCGGACGCCCCGCCCGTAGACTCCTCCGAGGAGGCCGCCATGAACGGTTTTATCGATAAAGTCGTGTTTTTCGCGGGTATCGCGGCGATGGCCGCCGCCCCGCTCTTCGCCGAGAGTTTCGAATCCGACCGCTTCGACACGGGGAGCGGGGAGCTCGAGATCGTGTTCATCAGCCATGCGACGCTCGCCTTCCAGTACGGGGGGAAGTATATCCACGTGGATCCGGTCAGCTACAACGCGGACTATAAGAGCTGGCCGAAGGCCGACCTGATCCTGTTCACCCACGAGCACGCCGATCACTTCGACAAGAACGTGGTCGCGACCCTTTCGGGAGACGGGACGGTCGTGGTGGTGCCGGAGCCGATGCGTACGAAGCTCGAATCGGCCACGGTGCTCCCGGTCGGCAGTTCGATGGAGGCCGCGGGGATCGGGGTGGAGGCGGTGCCCGCCTACAACACCACGTCGGGGCGGGAGGGCTACCACCCCAAGGCGCGGAAGGATAACGGGTACGTGCTCACCTTCGGCAAGCTGCGCGTCTACGTGGCGGGCGACACGGAGGATATACCGGAGATGGCGGACCTCAAGGCCATCGACATCGCGTTCCTCCCGATGAACCAGCCGTACACCATGAAGCCGGAGCAGGTCGCCGCGGCGGCCAAGGCCTTCAGGCCGCGGATCCTCTACCCCTACCACTATTCGTCGACGAACACCTCCCTTCTCGCGCCGCTGCTCGCGGATGAGAAGGATATCGAGATCCGCATCCGGAAGCTGCAGTAGGCGGAGCCCGGCCGCCAGCGGCATCCGGCCAGTGGCGGCCGACCGCGGCGTCCGGCCGTAGGCGGCGGCTGCCGCCCACGGCGCCTTGCAGCCGGCTATGCCTTCGCGAGGGCTTCGTCCACCGTGGCCGCGACGTTATCCCGGCCGATCTCGTCCAGAAAGCGGGCCCGATCGAGCGCGGCGAACGGCTGCGGCCGGACTTCGCTCAGGATGAGCTTGGTCTTGTGCGCGCGGCAGTGGCGGGCGAAGGATGCGAGGGCGGCGATGCCCGTGGAGTCGATCGCGGGAACTTCCTTCATACGGAGGACGAACGTCTTCGGGGCCTTTTCCAGGGAGTCCAGGGTGTCTTGCAGCATATCGGCCACGCCGAAGAAGAAGGGGCCGGTGATTTCGTAGACCTCGACGTTCTTCGGATGCGCGGGCATCGCCGAGGCGGTCCGGTTCTCCTCGGAATCGAGGAAGCTGGGCTTGATTTCCGCGGTTTCGATCGCGCGGCGGAGGAAGAGGAACACGGCGAGGATGACGCCCACCTCCACGGCGACCGTCAGGTCCACGACTACCGTGAGGACGAAGGTGGCGAAGAGCACGATCGTGTCGCTCTTCGGCGCGCGGCGGGGCAGGCGGAGGAAGCGGCCCAGGTCGCTCATGTCCCAGGCGACCACCATGAGCACCGCCGAGAGGCTGGCCAAGGGGATGGCCGAAGCGATCGGCGCGAGGAAGAGCACGAAGAGCACGAGGGTGAGCGCGTGGACCATGCCCGCGACGGGGCTCGTCGCGCCCGACTTGATGTTCGTCGCGGTGCGCGCGATGGCGCCGGTGGCCGGGATGCCGCCGAAGAGGGCGCTCGCGATGTTGCCGACGCCCTGGGCCACGAGTTCCATGTTGGCGTTGTGGCGGTCGCCCGTCATACCGTCCGCGACCACGGCGGAGAGCAGGGATTCGATCGCCGCGAGTAGGGCGATCGTGACCGCGTCGGGAAATACGGCCCTGACGGTCGCCCAATCGAAGACCGGCAGCCCCGGCATCGGCAATGACTGCGGAATGCCGCCGAAGCGCGTCCCGATGGTTTCCACCGGTAGTTTAATGAAGAAACAGAGCAGGGTCGCCGCCGCGACGCCCACTACGGACGCGGGGATGCGCGGGGCGAATTTGCGCACCAGGATGATGATCGCCATCGTCCCGAGCCCGACGCCGAGCGTGAGCGGATCGAAGGTGGCGGCGCTGTCCAGGTACTGGGCCCACTTCTCGAAAAACTCGGGCGCGCTCTTTTCTATCCGGAGGCCGAAGAAATCCTTCACCTGCTGGGAGAAGATGAGGAGCCCGATGCCGGTGGTGAAGCCCGTGGTGACGGGGTAGGGGATGAACTTGATGAGCCGGCCGAGGCCCGAGATGCCCATGAGCACCAGCATGAGGCCCGCGAGCAGGGTGGCCGCGATGAGGCCGCCCATGCCGTGCTTGGCGATGATGCCGAAGATGATCACCACGAAGGCGCCCGTCGGGCCGCCGATCTGGAAGCGGCTGCCGCCGAGGAAGCTGATGAAGAACCCGGCGAAGATGGCCGTGTAGAGGCCCTGTTCGGGCGTTCCGCCCGCGGCGATGGAAAAAGCCATCGCAAGGGGGAGCGCGACGACGCCGACGGTGAGGCCGGCGACGAGGTCCTTTCCGAAGGACGCGGCGTCGTACTTCTTGCCGCCGGCGGGCCGCAAGAGTTCATACGTCCGGGGGATGAAATCCCGGAGCGAGACCAGTTTGAAAGTTGACATGGGTTGGTTCCTTTTTCGATGAGGGCGGCCAAAGGCGGCTCGCGTCGTATGCGCGAGTATACGTCCATAGATTCTCGCATTTCAAGCGCTCGGACGACATATGGTGGAATCGGTCGCGAGGAAGTATTGAAGCCGGGAAGTTTATCGACTAGAATTGTCCGGATATGGCGAACGATCCCGCGAACCCGCTCATCGTGCAGAGCGACCGAACCCTCCTCCTCGACGTACACGCCTCTCGGGCGGAGGACGCTCGGGCGGCCATCATGCCCTTCGCGGAGCTGGAAAAATCGCCGGAGCACATCCACACGTACCGGATCACGCCCCTCTCGCTCTGGAACGCGGCGAGCGCGGGGCTCGGGCCTGCGGATGTCGCGGCGGCCCTGGAGGCGTACTCCCGGTACGCCGTGCCGCGCGGCGTCGTGGACGGCTTCTCCGACGTCATGTCGCGGTACGGCAAGATCCGCCTCGTGGCGCTGCCCCAAGAACTGAGGCGGCCCGCCGACCACGCGGGAGAGGACGACCTCTTCCTCGTCTCCCACGATCCAGCCGTCGTAGCGGAGGTCGCCGCGAGCAAGGTCCTCGCGAAATACCTCGTTGAGGTGGACGGCGGCTTCCGCGTCCGCCTCGTGGATCGGGGGACGGTCAAGCGCGAACTCATCCGGCTCGGCTGGCCCGTGCAGGACGACGCGCCCCTCGCCCAAGGCGAGCCGCTCGACGTGCCGCTCCGGCCGGTCATGGGTTCGGGCAAGCCCTTCGCCCCGCGCGACTACCAGGTGGAGGCCGCTCGGTCCGTAGTCGGCGACGGTTCCCCGGGCACCGGCTACGGCGTCGTGGTCCTGCCCTGCGGCGCGGGCAAGACGGTGGTCGGCATGACCGTCATGTCCATGCTGAAGACGAATACCCTGGTGCTCACCACGAACGTGGCCGCGGTCCACCAATGGATCGACGAGCTCCTCGACAAGACCTCCCTGACCGAGGGGCAGATCGCCGAGTATACGGGGGACGCCAAGTCCGTGGCCCCGGTGACCGTGGCGACCTACCAGATCCTCACCTGGCGGCCGGACAAGGAAGCCGATTTCCCGCACTTCAAGCTCTTCCGCGAGCGGGCCTGGGGCCTCATCATCTACGACGAGGTCCACCTCCTGCCCGCGCCGGTCTTCCGCGTGACCGCCGAGCTCCAGGCCGTGCGCCGCCTCGGGCTCACCGCCACCCTCGTCCGCGAGGACGGGGCGGAGGACGCGGTCTTTAGCCTGGTCGGGCCGAAGCGCTACGACGTGCCCTGGAAGGACCTGGAGGCCAAGGGGTGGATCGCGGAGGCGGTCTGCGCCGAGATCCGCGTCGACCTGCCCGAGGAGCTCAAGATCCCCTACGCGGTGGCCGACCAGCGGAACAAGTACCGCGTCGCGAGCGAGAATCCGCTCAAGCGGAAGATCGTCCGCCAACTCGTGGACAACCATCCGGAGGACCGCATCCTCGTCATCGGCCAGTACATCAAGCAGCTCGAGGAACTGGCCAAGGACCTCGGCGCGCCGCTCATCATGGGCAAGACCCCGAACGCGGAGCGGGAGCAGATCTACGGGGCCTTCCGCCGCGGCGAGCTCCGCGTCATCGTCGTGTCCAAGGTGGCCAACTTCGCCATCGACCTGCCCGACGCCTCCATGGCCATCCAGGTGTCCGGCTCCTTCGGCTCGCGGCAGGAGGAGGCCCAGCGGCTCGGACGCATCCTCCGCCCCAAGGCGCGCAATTCCTATTTCTATTCGATCGTCGCGCGCTATACGGTGGAGGAGGAATTCGCCGCCAACCGGCAGAAGTTCCTGGCCGAACAAGGCTACAAGTACTCGATCCAGCATTGGACGGAGGAGGAGCTCGCGTGAAGACGGCCGCGTGGAGGTCGATAGCCGAATGGAAGGCCGCGCTCGTCACGCTTCCCGACGGGCCTTTCTTCGACCTGATGCGCGGGTATCTCGGCGACATCCGGACCCCCTTCAACAAGCAGCGGCTCGTGGACGACCTCGCGGGCTTCCTCGGTCGGCGCGACATCCAGGAGACCGCGGCGGCCTACCTGGACGCCGTCGACCGCAAGGTGATCGCGGCGGTGCACCGCCTCGCCGAACCCACGGCGGCCGAACTGACCTCCTTCTTCGACGGCGAACTGAGCTACGCGGAGTTGCACGCGGTGATCCTCAACCTGGAGGAGCGGCTCGTGATCTACCGCATCGAGGAGGAGGGGGTGCGGCGCCTCGCGCTCAACCCCGCCTTGGAGAGCGTGCTGGCCGCGGCGGCCATGGACGCCGCCCCGCTCTTCCCCGCGGCGGCGCGCGACCCCGCGGCGGCCGCGGCGTGGGACGAGGACTCCCTGGACCCCCTCACCCTCGCGGCGACGGTGTCCTTCCTGTACCGGCGGTCCGACCTCTTCAAGGCCGACCGTTCCATCCGGAAGAAGGCGGCGGAGGAGGCGTCGGCGGTCTTCGCGTACAGCCGGTTCGAGCGCGCGGTGGCGGCGCTCCGCGCGCTCGGGGCGATCGCGGGGGACGAGGAGGGCGAAGGCGCGACGTCGGTCCGCGTCTGCGAGGAGAAGCTCGACGCCTTCGCCGAGCTGCCCGAAGAGGAGAAGACCGCCTACCTGGCCGCGGCCCTCTGCGCGGTCGAGTTGGGCGTGGACGGGAATCGGGGCGGCGAGGAGGCGGAGGAGGGCGACGCCGCGTCGCGCCCGGCGTGGTCCACCGCCCGCACCGCGCGCGAGCGGCTCGCCTCTTGGGCGCGGCTGCTCGCCGCGTTCCTGTCCGACCTCGACGAGGAAAGCGCGTACCCGCGGACGACCCTTTCCCGCATGCTCGATATCCGGGAACGCGAGCAGGCGGAGGGGAAGCGCCACCGGTGGAGCGGCCGCGGACAGGAGGCGGCGACGGAACTCCGCGCCGGCTTCGATCCCGCGGCCTTCCGCAAGGCGGCGATCCGCGCGCTCGAGCTCGCCCGCGCCCTCGTCCGCGGAGGGGACGACGCCTGGTCCCCCGCGGGCGCGTCCGCCGCTCCCGCGGCCGCGGGCCGACCCGTCATCTCCCTCGACTCCTCGTTCTCCGTCGTGGCCTACCCGGAGATCGGCTTCGCCGAGGCCCTCGCGCTCGCCCGGTTCCTGGACGTGCGGGAATGCGCCCAGACGACGCGTTTCGAGCTCACGCGGGAATCGGCGGTGCGCGGCTTCGACATGGGATTCGAGGTGGAAGACATGGTCGGCAGCCTGGAGCGTCTCTCCGGCCTGACCGTGGCGCAGAACGTCCTCTGGTCGCTCCGCGAATGGAAGGCGCGGTACACGAGCGTCGCCATCCACCGCGGCACGGTCCTCGTGGTATCCGAGGAACGGCGCTACCTCGTGGAGACGGAGGCGGTGGCCCGGCTCGTGGCCCGCGCGCTCGCCCCCGGCGTCTACCTCCTGTCCGTGTCCGACGAGTCCGAGGCGGTCAGGGCGCTCGCCAAGGCCGGGGTGGACATCGTCGCCCTGCCGCCCGCCCATGCCCCCCGCGTGAGTCCGGACGCCCGGTTCGCGCCCTTCCCCGCCCTCGGCCCCGCCAAGCGCGTCGCTTCTGCCGCGGTTCCCGCC
>JAEXTK010000205.1 GCA_023406985.1 Spirochaetota bacterium
AAAACCCCCGGTCGATGTCCCGCCCCGCGGGGGGGGCGGCTGCGGCGGGGCCCGCCCGTCCTGAGTTATGAAATGGTGGCGAGCATGATCGCCTTGATGGTATGCTTGCGGTTTTCGGCTTGGTCCCAGGCGCGGCTCCGCGGGCCGTCGATGACGTCGGCGGTCACTTCTTCTCCCTTCACCGCGGGCAGGCAATGGAGGAAGATGGAGTCGCCGCGGCCGGTGCGCGCCATGAGCGCCGTATCCACCCGGTAGTTTTCCAAGAGCCTGAGCCGCTCGGCGCGCATCGCCTCTTCGCCCATGGAAACCCAGACGTCGGTATAAATCGCGTCGGCGCCCGCGACGGCGGCGAGGTCATCCGTCACCGTGATGCGCGCGCCGGAAGCTGCGGCGAAAGGCGCGCTGAGGTCCCGGATCGTCTTGTCGGGGAAGAGGGAGGCGGGCGTCACCACCGTGAAGTTGACGCCGAGCTTCGCGCAGATCACCATGAGCGAGCGCGCCACGTTGTTGCGGCCGTCGCCGACGAAACAGAGCGTCCTTCCTTTCGAATCGCCGAAGGCTTCCTCGAGCGTCATGATATCGGCGAGGGCCTGGGTCGGGTGGAATTCATCGGTGAGGCCGTTGTAGACCGGCACTCCCGAATACTTCGCCAAGGTTTCCACCGTCGACTGCTTGAAGCCGCGGAATTCGATGGCGTCGAACATGCGGCCGAGGACCCGCGCCGTGTCCTCCACCGATTCCTTCGCGCCGAGTTGGATGTCCTGGGTGGAGAGGAATACCGGATGCCCGCCTTCCTCGCCGAAGGCGGTCTCGAAGGCGCACCTCGTACGCGTGGATCGCTTCTCGAACAGGAGCGCGAGGCTTCTTCCGACGAAGCGCTGGGGCCGTTCGCCCCGCGCGCGCTCGGCCTTCACGCTTTTCGACAGTTCGAGGAAATAGCGGATTTCCTCGCTCGAGTAGTCCTTCCACGTAAGGAGGGACCTGCCTTTCAGAGATACGGGATTCATACATCCTCCTGATATAGGCCCAGTATACCCGGATATGGATAGATATGCAATATCACTGCATTTTTATGCATGTCTTTTCTCATGCCGGAATGGCTTGATATCGCGCGGTCGCAGTTCGATGATCTAAGAGCGATGATCCGACTGATGTTCACCGTCCGTTATCAATCCCAACTGCGTCGCGTGCGGCCCGAAGTCATGGCCGCGCTCGAGACGAGCGTCACCCGCGCCATCCGCGAATCGGGCGGCCAAATCGCCCTGGAGGGCGCCGTGCTCAAGGCCGCGTTCGACGATTCGAAAGTCGCCTTCTGGTTGGACCTCGTGGTCGCGTTGGACGGCATCGCGGCCGCCTTGGCGACGGCGGCGAAGGAGCTCTTCGGCTGCGCGTGCCTCGTCCATACTGAGGGGACCCTCGCCGACCCGAGCCCGTCCATACTCAGGGAACTCTCGCGGCTCGGCGGCCCCACCGGCATCTGGTGCGATCCGCCCATCGCCGCGGCCCTCGCGGCGTACGCCGATTTCGCCGACGCGGCCCCGCGCGCGGTCCGCGCCGGAGAACGCGAGATCGGGGTCTTGCCGCTCGCCTCGTTCAAACTCGAGCGGCCCCGGCCGGACGAACGGGTCTCGGATGAAGAACGGAAGTTCGGCGAACGGGTGGAGTCGGCCTTGGCCTCGCTCGACCGGGAGTCGGGCGACTGCCTCGTCATCCGCGGATCGGCCTTCCACGGGCGGAGGCGCGCGCTCCGCGCGATCGTCCGTGCCCGGCTCGGCTCGTTCCCCCCCTATTTCGTCCGCTTCGGCTCGGGAGGCTCGGGCCTCGCCTGCTTGGCCGATGCCGTGGAGACGGAGGCTCCCGCGCTCGTTCCCGTCTTGGACGAATGGCGGCGGAGCGAGGGCGAGTCGGCCAAAGACCTCTTGGACGCCGTGCTCGCGGAGCGGCTGCGCGCCGAACCTTCGCCCGCCCTCGCCGAGGAATTCGAACGGTTCCTGACCGCCTTCGCTGCCTCGTACGCGGCCGCCGCGCGCTCGTACGGCGCCGCGCCCCTCTTCGTGCTCGAGGACGCGCAGAACGCCGATCCGCTCGCTCTGCGCGTAGCATCCGCCGCGTTCGGCGCGAGCGCCGCGGCAGGCGCCGCCGTACTGCTCGTCACGTCCGCGGGGAATACGCTTCCGGGGTGGCGCGGCTCGCCGCTCCGCTTCATCCCCGCGGACGTTCCTCCGCGGATCGGCTTCGATTCGGATATTCCCGCGCTCAGCGACGACGTGATGGAATATTACTACGCGCTTTCCCTGCTCGCGCCCCTGTTCGCTCCCGCGGATCTCATCTCCCTCTTCGCCCTGGAAGGCAAGCCGACCCGTTCCCTTGAGCACGCTTTGGCGACGCTCGCCGCGGTGGGCGCTATCGAGTCGGCGGACGATCCGAGCCCCTCCCTCTCCGGTTTCGCGGCCGCGGTAGAACGGAGGCTCGGAGCTAAGGCCGAACGGGTACGCGCCCTGGCGCGGCGGAGATTGCTGGCCTCGGTAGCCGCGGGACGCGCGCGGCCGTCTTTCGGCTTGCTCTCGGCTCTCGCCGCCCTCGGCGGGGATTGCGACGACGACCTTGCGCTGGACGCGGTGGAGGCGGAAGCCGGCGACGATACCCTCGCGGGGCTTGAAGGCATTTTCGCCTCCGAACGCCTCGCTTCCATCCTCGGTAGGCGTTCTTCCTCCCTCGTCTATATCGCGCGCGCCCGATGCGCCCTGCGCCGCGCGGACGAGGAGGGCGCGCGCTCCGTCTTCGCGGCTCCCGCTCCCGATTGGTATCCCGCGGACCGATACCAGGGAGCCGCGCTCGCGGACATGGCCGCCTTCTTCCTCGGCATCGCGGACATACCCCGCGCGGAGGCCCGCGCGAAGGAGGCCATCCTCCTGCTCCAGGGACGCGACCGCTCCCGCGCCCTCGCGCGCGCCTACCGTTTGCTCGGCCTCGTGGAACTCGCGAAGGAACGGGTGAGCGAGGCTATCGACTATTTCACCTTCGCGAAGGAGAGCGCGGACGCCGCGGGCGAGCAGGAGGAGGCCGCCCTCGACGCGGCGTATATCGCGAGCGCCGAATTCATCTGGGGCAACACCGCCAAGGCGGAGCGCTTCGCCGCGGAGGCCGAAACCCTCGCCGGCCGCGCCTATCGCAGGGATTGGGCCCAGTGGGCCCGTTTCTTCCGCGGCCGCCTCCGCTTCGAGGCGGGCTGTTATCGGGACGCGGTCGAGCTCTTCGATTCGCTGCTCGCCCAGGAGGAGGGGGGTATGGAGGCGGACGCGCGGACGGCCGTCGCCGCCTGGGCATACCGCGCCCGCGTCTACGGCTCCATCCACGCCCAAAAGGACGCGGAGGGGTTCGAGGCCGTCGGCGATTGCGGACTCTTCATCCTGGAGGACCTCTACTTCGCGCGGGACTATGACGCCTGCGTGGACCTGGCGGACCGGCTCCTCGCCCATTCGGCCCCGCGCGTCTTCAGGAGCCCGGAGCGGCCGGTTTGGAACAGCGGATTCGCGCTCGCCGAGGACCTCGCCCTGGCGCCGGGGACGGTTCTCCGGCGGCTCGTCCGCATGCTGCGATCCCTCTCGATCTCCGCGCGCGCGCGTCTCTCCGCCTCTTCGAGCGAGGATCTTCCCCGCGCGACGGAGGAGCTCCGCCGCCTCGTGAAGGACGAGAACCTCACCGAGGCCGATCCCTACGATTCGCTGTATTACCGGGCCTATTGCCAGACCCTGGAGGCGTCCTCGGCGGCCGCGGTGGATGTGAGCACCGCCCTCAGCGTCGCGTTCCAGCGCGTGCAGCGGCGCGCGAGCCGCATCGATGAGGCGGAGGCCAAGCGATCCTACCTGTACATCAATCGATGGAACGCGGGCCTGCTCGCCGCAGCCAAGGCGCACAATTTGATATAGAACCGATTGACACGGAGAGGCCGTCTTTGTTAAGGTACGCGAGCGATTACGGCGGCATAGCTCAGTCGGTAGAGCAAACGGCTCATATCCGTTCGGTCATAGGTTCAAGTCCTATTGCCGCTATTTCGAAAAGAAAGGGCCCTGAGGCCGGCATAAAGCGAAGCTCCGAACGGAGCTTCGTTTTTTTTTTACCTGGGGCGTGGGGCTCCCGGTCCGCCCGGGCGTTCGATCGCCGCGGCGGAAGTCTCCGCCTCCTCGGGATAGCCGGCAGCGACTGCGCCGAAAAATCGAGGTGCGCTCCTCAATCCATCGTGCTAGAGTGGTCCAATGGAAGTCGAAACGGAGTCTGAGGTCGCGGCGGTCGCCGCGCTCGCCCGATCCTTGGAAAAAGCGGTCGCCGGCGCGTTCGTGGGTTCTCCTGAGGCCGTGCGGCTCGCGGTGCTGGGCCTAGTCTCGGGCCTCCACGTGCTCGTGGAAGATATTCCCGGCGTGGGAAAAACCACCCTCGCGCTCGCGCTCGCGCGCGCCGCGGGACTGGATTTTTCCCGGATACAATTCACGCCGGACCTCTTGCCCGGCGACGTGCTCGGCATGAACGTCTGGGACGCCGGAAGGCGGGAATTCGTCTACAAGGCCGGGCCCATCGCGGCCAATTTCGTGTTGGCCGATGAACTCAACCGCGCTTCCCCGCGGACGCAGTCCGCTTTCTTGGAGGCCATGCAGGAGGGGAGGACGACGATCGACGGACGTACGGTCGACCTGCCCGCGCCCTTCTTTTTGATGGCCACCCAGAACCCGCAGAATTTCGGGGGCACCTTTCCCCTCCCCGAGGCGGAACTCGACCGCTTCGGCCTATCGTTCTCCATCGGCTACCCGACGGGAGAAGAAGAGGCGGAGATCCTGCGGCGCTGGACGCCGGACGCCGCTGCGGCCGTCGCTCCGGTCGGCTCGCCCTGGGAGGGGGAGGCGGCAACGCCGAAGACGGCCGTGGCGCGCGCGCGCGAAGCCGTGCGCGCGGTCCGCGTATCGCCCGCGCTCCGGGATTACATCGTCGCCATCGCGCGCGCCACACGGGCCGCCGCGGAAATCCGGCTGGGGGCGAGTCCGCGCGCCGCGGCTTTTCTTCAGCACGCGGCACGAGCCGAGGCAGCCCTCCGCGGGAGATCCTTCGCCATTCCCGAGGACGTGGAGGCGGTCGCGCCCGCGGTGCTCGCGCACCGCGTATCCCTATCCTCGCAGGCGCGCCTCGCGGGGACGGACGCCGTACGCGTCGTGACCGCCCTCGTGGCCGCCGTGGGCAAGCCCACGGGACTGTAGGCGATGACCGTTCGCGTCCGGCCCTTGCCGGCCGTGGCCTTCATAGCCGTCGCGCTCACCTTGGACGCGACGCGGGGCCTGGCGGGGCCGCTATCCCGCGCCGCGGCGGTCCTGCCCATCCTGTTCGCGCTCGCTTCCCTCGCGCACCTCGCCGCCACGTGGGCGGCTTTCGGGTTCCACGAAGAATTCTCCACCGACCATCCGCTCAAGGGCGACGTCATCCGCTACTCCATCCACTTGCGGAACGGACTTCCCGTCCCCGCCGCATCCGGCCGTTGCCGCTTCGCCTCCGCGGGGCCGGCGTCCCGCGGCTTCGAAGAGCTGGCCTTGCAGCTCGGCGGGGGGGAGTCGACGAGCCGGGAGTCGCGAATAGCCTGCGCCTATCGCGGCGTATACGTCATCGGAGCGCGATCGTTCCTGTACCGCGGGACCCTCGGCATCCTCGAACTCGAGCACGAGGTGGAACCGCGCGTCTTCTACGTGTACCCCGAGATCGTGCGGCTCGGGTCCCTCGTGGATAGGCTCGCGGAGGGAGGGGGCGAGGAGCGAGCCTCCTCGGGCGGCGGATCCCCCGATCCGACGGTGATCGATGGTCTGCGTCCGCTCGCGGACGGCCGTCCGGCGGGCCGCATAGCCTGGAAACGGTGGGCCGCGACCGGAGTCCCCTGCGAACCCATAGAGGGCCGCTCTTCGGCCTACGGTCTGCGCGTGGTGCTCGACTTGCGGCCGCCGCTCGCCGAAGGCGAGGATCGTCTGGCCGCGGAGGACCTGGCGGTTACCGCCGCGTATTCCCTGCTCGCGCGGCTCGTGGAGGCCGGCATCCCCGCGGAGTTCGTGCTCGGCGGCGAAGAAACGGGGCGTCCCATCGAGGACCGCGCCTCGTTCGACGCGGCCTTCGCGACCTCGACGAGCGTGCTGTTCACCGACCACCGTTTTCCCCTGTCCGCCTTCGCGGGCGGCCGCGCGAGCGTGCTCGTGAGTACGCGGCCCATCGCCGAGGCCGATCCCAGCGTCGGCGTCGACCTCTTCGGCGCGCTCGAGGCCGCGCAGGAACGCGGCAGATCGGTGAGCCTGGTGGCGGTGCCTCCGCCTGAGCGGGCCGACTTGGAGCGGACCTGTGCCCTCGCGGCGCTCGAGCGCCTCCGGAGCGATCCGCGGCGCTCGGCCCTATTCGTGTTGGACCCCCGTCGGGGAAGCGAGGACCTCGTCCATGCCTTCGCGCTCTGAGCGTCTCCGCGGAATCGTAAACGGGAGCCTCCGCCTGACCGCCGCGCTCGCGATGGCCGTCCTGCCCCCGGCGGTCCTCGCGCGGCTCTTGGGCGCCGAAGGACCCCGCGCGCTCCTCGCGACCTGGAGCGGTTTCGTGGTCGTACTCGCCGGGACGGCGATCGGCCGCCGACCTGAGGGGCTTCCGCCGCGGCGGCTCGCTTACGCGACCGGTACCCTCGCGGCCATCCTCGGGGGCTCGGGCGTCCTCGTCGCGCTCGTGCAGCTCAACGTGGCGCGCCGTTCGCTCGCGGAGGCCTGGCTCGACCTCGCGCGCCGCGGCGAGGCCTTCGGATTCTTTTCGTTCTTCGCCGCGGAACTGTACGCCCTCTTCTGCTTGGGCGCCGCGCTCCTCTGCCTCGCGCGGAGGCCGCTTGCCGCCTTGGCCGCCCTGGTTTCCTCCACGGCATTCGCGGCGGGCGTCATCGGGGGCGACGGCCGATGGCTCGCGGCCGCCATCGTGACCGCAGCCGCGGTCCCCGCGCTCGCCGGCCGTGCCCGCTCCGGGCCGGCGGCGTTCGGCCGGCTGCGATCGGCGATTCCGCCCGCGGTCGTCGCCGTGTTGGCGGCCCTGCCCTTCGCCTTCCTGGGGAGGGGCGGCTCGTCCATCCCGCTGCTCCGCCCCCTCGATTTGACTCCCCTCGTGCGCTCGCTCGTCCCCTCCTTCCCCCTGCTGCTCGACGTGCCGGGATACGGCTTCGAGATCGGCGCCTCGCGTCTCGCTCCGAATATCTATCTTTCCGACGGAGTCCTTTTCGAAGCGGAGGGCGAGCCGGGGCTCCACTATATCGTTTCTTCCGTATATTCGGATTGGTCCGAGGGGGCGTGGCGGGAATCGGCGGCGTTCGGGCGAACCGTCTCGGTCGAGCGCAGGGATTCGCCCAGGCCCCGGCCGGCGGGCGCCCTCCGGCTACGGCTCGACGAGGATTTCTACAGCCTGGTCCCGGTGGAGCGTCGGACCGCTACGGTGACCTTGATGGGCGCCGCGCCCGAGACGGAAAAAGCCACGCAGAACCAGGGCGTCCGTTTCTCCGGCGTCGCGCGGCGCGGCCTCGTCGCGGACTTGGAAAACGCGCTCAACACGGAGCCTCGCGGAGAGATCGATGCCGAGGACGGCCCCGGCGGACGCTGGGTCATTCCCGGGATCGATGATTCCGGCCGGATCGCCGCGTTGGCCCGATCGCTCGGCGCGCGCGCCGAGGGTACGGCGGGAGGGAGGGGGCCGGAACGGGATCGGGCGGTGATCCAGGCCATCCTGGACTATTTCAAGGAAGGGTACGCGTACGCGCTCAACGTGCGCGGCGGTGAGGGGGAAGTCGCGCTGGAGCGCTTCCTCTTCGAGGAGCGGAAGGGCTACTGTCTCCATTACGCCACGGCCTTCGTCCTCCTGGCTCGGCACGTCGGAATATCCGCCCGCGTCGTGGAAGGATTCCGCCTGTCGCTCGGCGAGACGGGACGCGGAACCGTCAAGGGGGTTGACGCGCATGCGTGGGCGGAAGCCTGGGTGGACGGCGCGTGGCGCGTCTTCGAGCCGACGCCGCCTTTCGCGTCGCCCGATCCGTTCGCGTACCTCGCCGCGGGGGATCCCGCCGCGCGGCGTCAACTGGAAACCCTCTTCGGTCGCCCCGCGAGCGTCCGCGCGGCCGAGCCTGAAGAGACCGGCACGGGAGGACGCATCGCGTTCCTCGCCGCCCTGTCGCTCGCGGCGGCGATCGCCGCCGCGTACGCGGCGCGGCATGCCGCGATTCCCCGCGGGAGCGCGGAGGTCCGCGCGGTAAAGCGGCGGGCCGCAGCCTTGGTGCGGTACGCGAAATCGTTCGGCTTGGCGGGACCGGAAACGCTCGGCTGGACCGGTTGGGCCCGGGCGGTCGCGGCCTTCGTCGAAGGGCAGGGGAAGAAGGAAGGAAGGCCGGTCCGCCCCTCGCGGAGGCTCGTCGCGCTCCGCGGCGCGGAGGAAACGGCCGACCGGATGATTGCCCTCACCTTCGATGTGGAATCGCGTTGAGGCCGCGGCGGATCGCGCGTACGCCCTCTGGCGGCCGCGCCTCAGGCGGAGCGGACTTCGCCCCGTTTGCCGTAGGATCGAGCGAGCGCGGCGAGGCGCTGGGCGTCTGCGGGTACGCAGGCGGGCCGGTCATTCCATTCCGCTTCCAAGCAATTCCCCGGCCGGAACGGCGCGAAATACCAGGGTGCATCGTCCACGAGCGGGGCGAGCGCGGCCAAGTCGGCTTCGTCGAACCAATCGCCGGGGAACGCGAGGCTGCGGAATTCGTGCGCGACGCCCGAGGCCGCGAGGATGGCCGCGGATCGCGCTACGGCTTCGGCCAGAACGACCGGGGCCTCCGCCGCCTCGGCCGACTCCGCGCGCCGATCGGAGCCGGATCGCGGCCCCGCCAGCTCGACGTACCGTTCGGGCGCGAGCTTGAGATCCATCGCGACGTAATCCGGTCGGGTGGAGGCGTCGGCGAGGAGGAACGCGAGGGCCTCCGGCCGCGTCCCGTTCGTATCGAGCTTTACCGGTATGAGCATCGCCCTGAATCGGGAGACGATTTCCGGCAACTCGTCGCGGAGCGTCGGTTCCCCGCCTGAGAGGACCACGCCCCCGAGCAGGGCCCGCCTCCCTTCCACGAGGGAGATCGCGGAATCGAGGTCTACGAGTCCGTCTTCCCCCGGGCTTCCTCCCGAGGGGCGCACGAGCTCCGGATTGTGGCACCACGGGCACCGCAGGTTGCATCCGGGGAAGAAGAGCGTCGCCGCCACCCGTCCCGGATAGTCGACGAGGCTCGTCTTCCTGAGGCCGACGCGGAGCCGCACCGCCTACATCGCGGCCAACGCCGCGGGCGCCGCCGGAGCGAAGGCCGATGCTGCAGGCGCGCCGAATGCTGCGATGGCCTTCGCGTCCCGCGCGCGGCCGAGCTCCCGCCCGTCGGCGGAGAACAGGATGGCGGTGGGCGTAGAGAGGACCTGGAGCCGCTCCGCGGCCTCCAGTCCCGTTTCCGCGTCCGCGTCCACGTACTCCACCGGGATCCCCAGCTTGGAGGCGGCGTCCTTGGCCTGCGGACAGGCGGGACAGGACGCGCGGACGAAGAGCAGGACGTGGTTTCCCGCGCCCGTGGTCTTCCGCACCGCGGCCCCCACCGCGGGGACCCGGAAGAGCTTCCGCTCGCCGAACTCCTCCCGCTTTCCGCGGTTCCAGTTCTTCACCGAGCGGTAGTACCCGACGATGCGGCTATAGACCTCGGTGGGCGTCCCCTTCGCCCCCGCGAGCTCCGCCTTGGCCGCCGCCAGGTCCTTCTCGATTTCCTCAAGGGTTCTCATGCCATGCTCCTTACACGGCCGCGAGGGCGGCCACTTTTTCCTCTTCAAGCGCGGCGATGCGTTCGCGCACGGCGGCTTCCTTCTCCGCCCTGCAGGTCGGGCAATCGAAATGTTCCCCCGCGATGTACCCATGGACGGGACAGACGGAGAAGGTCGGCGATATCGTGAAATACGGTACGCGGTAGTTGTGCGCGATGGCCTTCACGAGATCCCTGCAGGCCCGCCAATCGTCGATGGCCTCGCCGAGGAACCCGTGGAACACCGTGCCGCCGGTGTAGGCGGCCTGGAGCTCTTCCTGCAGGTTGAGGGCGTCGAAGATGTCTTCGGTCTGCATGACCGGGAGCTGCGTGGAATTGGTGTAGTAGGGTTCGTCCGTCCCCGCGGTGATGATGTCCTTCCAGCGCTTCCGGTCGTGCTTGGCGAGCCGATACGAGGTCGATTCCGCGGGGGTCGCCTCCAGGTTGAAGAGTTCGCCCGACTCTTCCTGGTAGTCCGCGAGGCGCTTGCGCATGAACTGCAGGGTCTTGAGCGCGAAGGCGCGGCCCCGCTCCGTCGCGATGGTCGCGTCTTTGCCCAGGAAGTTGAGCAGGCATTCGTTCATGCCCACGAGGCCGATCGTGTTGAAATGGCTGTCGAGGTTCTTGAGGTACCGCTTCGTATAGGGAAAGAGTCCGCCGTCGAGGAGGCGGGTGACGACTTTCCGCTTGATCGCGAGGCTTTCCTTGGCCAGGTCCATGAGCCGACCGAGCCGGGCGTAGAAATCCTTCTCGTCCGCCGCGAGGTAGCCGATGCGTGGCAGGTTGATGGTCACGACCCCGACCGAGCCGGTCAGTTCGTCGGAACCGAAGAGGCCGCCGCCCCGCTTCCGGAGCTCCCGCTTGTCGAGCTGGAGCCTGCAGCACATGGACCGGACGTCGCCGGGGTCCAAGTCGGAATTCACGAAGTTCTGGAAATAGGGCGTCCCGTACTTGGAGGTCATCTCGAAGAGCAGCCGCGCGTTCTCGGTGTCCCAATCGAAATCCCGCGTCACGTTGTACGTGGGGATGGGGTACTGGAAACCCCGGCCGTCCGCGTCGCCCTCGAGCATGAGCTCGATGAAGGCCCGGTTGATCCGGTCCATCTCCGGTTTGCAATCGCCGTAGGTGAAATCCGTCTCCTTCCCGCCGACGATCGCCCGCTTGTCCTTGAGATCGGCGGGAACGGTCCAGTCGAAGGTGACGTTCGTGAACGGGGCCTGGCAGCCCCAGCGGCTCGGCGTATTCACGCCGAAGACGAAGCTCTGGAGGCATTGCTTGAGCTCGGCGTCCGAGAGGCCGTCGGCTTTCACGAAGGGGGCCGTGTACGTGTCGAAGGAACTGAAGGCTTGGGCGCCCGCCCATTCGTTCTGGAGGCAGCCGAGAAAATTCACCGCTTGCTGCATGAGCGTGGAGAGGTGCTTCGCCGGCTTGGAGGTGATCTTGTCGGGTACTCCGCCGAGGCCCTCGGCGATGAGCTGCCTGAGGGACCAGCCAGCGCAATAGCCTGAGAACATGGAAAGGTCGTGGATATGGAAGTCCGCGTTCCGGTGCGCTTCCGCGATCTCCTCGGGGTAGATATTCTTGAGCCAATAGTTCGCGGTAACCGTGCCCGAATTATGGAGGATGAGGCCGCCGAGGGAGAAGTTCACGTTGGCGTTCTCGTTGACGCGCCAGTCGGATTGGCGGAGATAGCCGTCCATCGTGGCGTCGATGTCGAGCATGAGGCGCTTCGCGTCGCGGATGGCCTCGTGGCGGGCCCGGTAGAGGATATACGCCTTGGCGACGGCCGTCTCCTTCGCGTCCACGAGGGCGGTTTCCACGATGTCCTGGATCTCTTCGATCGCGGGGATGGAATGGTGGTGCCGACCGGCCATGAGGAGTCCGAGACGCTCCTCCACCTGATCGGTGATGAGCGACGCCTTGCCGCGTCCGTCGGCCGAGGCCTCGCTCGCGCCCGCCGCCTGGAAGGCTTTGGCGATGGCCGCCTCGATTTTACTCCGGTCGTAGCGTTCGATCGCCCCGGACCGTTTCACCACGTTCTTGAGGGCGCGGGGACTTCTCGCCGCGGGATCTCCGCGCGTCCCGCCGGCGAGGAAACCCTTCCATTCGGGGAAAACATCCTGGTTCACGCGTTCCCTCCCAACTTTTGTATCTCCCGCACGAATTCTTCCATATCTTCAAAGTGCCGGTACACGGATGCGAACCGGATATAGGCGACCTTGTCGATGGCCCCGAGTTTTTCGAGCACGAGCTCCCCGATCGCGCTGGAGGCTACCTCGTGGTTGGCCTTGCCTTTCATGACCGCGGCATCCTCGATCTCGTTGACGATGTTCTCTATGCTCATCTGGGAGACGGGACGCTTTTCCAACGCGCGTTGGACGCCCCGCTCGATCTTTTCCCGATCGAAGGGTTCGCGCCTGCCGTCGCGCTTGATGACCATGAACTGCTTATCTTCGATGCGTTCGTAGCTCGTGAAGCGGTACCCGCACCCGTTGCACTCCCGTCGGCGCCGTATGGATTCGCCGTTCGCGAGCGTCCTGGATTCTATGACCTTGTCGTCGAAATTACCGCAATGCGGACAGCGCACGTACTTTTTCCTCCGGCCTAAATCTATTCCGTCGCATCAGTTGGGAACTTATCCACATGTCCACAGGTAGTGCCCCATATATGGGGATTATCGGGCACCCAAAAGAGTATAACACGCTAGCCATTGGGTCACAAGTTGTATTCTTGTTTTCTTCGGGAATTTCTCCTCCGGCTCTCGGCGGCGATTGCCGTTTCTCCCGAGGCCTGCTATTCTGGTCGCCATAGCGCCGCCCGCGGAAGGGGGCGTAGGGGAGCGAGCGATGAAGATCGGTATCGACACCTTCGCCTGCGACGGCGGCAAGTCGGGCATAGGCGTATACCTGCTCCAGCTCCTCAAACGGATTCCTCGTTCGGAAGCCCACTTCGAGTTGTTCGGATGGGAGTTTGACCGCTACGCGTTCAGCGAGGCGGCGGAAGACGTGGATTTCGTTTCCCTCGGGAATCGCACCGGTTCCTTCGCGAACTCCCTCTGGCACCTGTTCCGCTATCCCGACTTCGCGAAGGAACGGAATTACGGGACCTGTTTCTTTCCCGCGGCCAACCGGCGCCTCCCCCATCGTTCTCCGTGTCCGACGGTCGGAACGGTCCATGACCTTTCGGTATATCGGGGGCCCCGTCGGAACCGCGAACACGTCGGAGCCCTGCTCCATATGCTTTTGCCGGATTCCCTCCGGAGCCTGGACCGGGTCATCGCGGTGAGCGAATGGGTGAAACAGGAGCTCGTGGAGGTCGTCAAGCTTCCCGAGTCCCGGATCGACGTGGTTCCCGACGGCGTCGACCTCACGGCCTTCCATCCGCGGCCTCGGAACGAAGAGAGCGTGGTGCTTATCCAGCCCTTCAGTTTCCGCCGGCCGTACATCCTCTACGCTTCCCGCATCGACCATCCGGTGAAGAACCACGAGGGCCTCATCGAGGCGTTCCGCATCTTCAAGGAGCGGACGAAGTACCCGCACCGCCTCGTGCTCGCGGGGGCGGACCGCCGGGGGTCGGAGAAGGTGAAGCGGCTCGCTTCCCGTTCCCCGTACCGCTCGGACATCTTCTTTACCGGCCACTTTCCCCTCAAGAGCCTCCCCGAACTGTACGCGGGCGCGGACCTCGTCGTGGTCCCCTCGCGGTATGAGGGCTTCGGCATGCCCGTGCTGGAGGCGATGGCTTCCGGCGTTCCCGTGGCCTGCGCGCGCGCCGCTTCCCTGCCGGAAACGGCTGACCAGGCGGCCCTCTACTTCGATCCGGACGACAGCGAGGATATGGCCGACCGCATGGTGACGCTGACCACCGACCGGGAGACGTACACGGAATGCCGCCGCCGCGGACTCGAACGGGCCCAGGCTTTCTCCTGGGACCGGTGCGCGGAGCGCACCTTCAAGATCATTCGGGAGACGGCGGGGAAGTGACGGTCCGCTGACTCTGAAGCCGCGGACTGTGAAGCCGCCGATTCGCGCTTCGAGCGGGGCTACCGCGGCCCGCGCGACGAGGACGCGGCGGCTTAGGACGCGGCCGAATCGCGCTTCGGGCGCGGCGGTCGCCGTTTTTTCGCGGGCGAGGCCAGGACGGCTTCCCCGAACAGCAGGCCGAAGGCTTCGGCCGCAGTCTCCACGAGTTCCACCTTGACGGCGTTCTTGATATCCGCTTCCAATTCGGCCAGCTCATCGCTATTCGTCTTCGGGATGATGACGAGCTCCATCCCGTTGCGGATGGCCGCGAGCAGCTTCTCTTTGAGACCGCCGATGGCGAGGACGCGGCCGGTGAGCGTGAGCTCGCCGGTCATGGCGATCTTCGGCCGGGGAGGGATTTCGCAGAGGGCGGAGAGCAGGGCGGAAGCCAAGGTTACTCCGGCGGAAGGCCCGTCCTTGGGAATGGCGCCTTCGGGCACGTGGATATGGAAATCCGACTTGGTCATCTCATCGATCGCGAACGCGTAGCGCGGCGCGACGCTGCGGAGGTACGAGAGCGCGGTCCGCGCGCTCTCCTTCATGACGTCCCCGAGGTTGCCGGTGAGGATGAGTTCGCCGTTGCCGACGAAGCGCACCGCCTCCACCGGCAGGAGGGTCCCCCCCGTTTCGGTCCAGGCGAGGCCGTAGGCGACGCCGACCCGCGCCTCCTCATAGACCACGTCGCTCTTGTGCTTCTTTCGCCCGAGGAGCGTCTCCAGATCGCCCGCCTTGATCGTGCGTTTATACGACGAGATGGGCTTGGGCTGAGGAGGCTCCTGCGCCTGCTGCCCCTCGGCCGCGGCGGAGCTTTCAGGCACTTCCGCCCGGTAGCCCTTGCGGACGGCGTCCTTGGCTATCCTGCGCGCGCAGCGCGCGATCTCCCGTTCCAAGGAGCGGACGCCCGATTCCATGGTCCAATACCGGATGATATCCAGGATCGCGTCGTCGCGGAAGGCTACCCGGGCGGACGAGAGCCCGTTTTCGGCGAGCTCCTTGGGCACGAGGAAATTTTTGGCGATCTCGAGCTTCTCCCGTTCGCCGTATCCGGGGATCTCGATGACTTCCATTCGATCCAGGAGCGGGTAGGGGATGGTGTGCAGGGAGTTCGCCGTGGCGATGAAGAGCACCTTGGAGAGATCGTAGGGCAATTCGAGGTAGTGATCGGTGAAGGTGCCGTTCTGCTCGGGGTCGAGGACCTCCAAGAGGGCGGACGCCGGGTCGCCGCGGAAATCGCTGGAGAGCTTGTCGATCTCGTCCAAGAGAAACACGGGATTGACGGTTCCCGCCTTCCGCATAGACTGGAGGATCTTGCCGGGGAGGGCCCCGACGTAGGTTTTCCGATGGCCGCGGATCTCCGCCTCATCGCGGACGCCGCCGAGCGATATGCGCACGAAATGCCTGCCGAGGGCGCGCGCGACCGAGCGGCCGAGGCTCGTCTTGCCCGTGCCGGGCGGTCCGACGAAGCAGAGGATGGGGCCCTTGATGGAGGCCGTGAGCTGACGCACGGCGATGTACTCGACGATGCGTTCCTTGGCCTTGCGCATGTCGAAGTGGTCCTCGTCCAGGATGCGCTCGGCCTCCCGCAAGTCGTGGGAATCCTCGGTCTGCACGCTCCACGGCAGGTCGGCTATCCATTCCAGGTAGCCCCGGAGCACCCCGGCTTCCGGGGAAAGGGCCTGGAGCTTCCGGAGGCGAGCGAGTTCCTTGCGCGCCTTGGCGAGCGTTTCGGGGGGCGGATTCTTTTCCGCGATCGTCCGTTCGAGTTCCTTGAATTCATCCTCTCCGCCGTCGCGGCCGAGCTCTTTGTTGATTTCCTTGAGCTGCTCGTTGAGGATGTATTCGCGCTGGTTCTTGTCCATCCGGCTTTTCACCTTGCCGGATATCTTGCGCTGGATGCCGAGGATCTCGTTCTCCAGCTCGATGGCCTCCAGGATGGCCGAAAGGCGCTTCTTGCCGCCTTCCAGCGAAAGAAGTTCGATCTTTCGATCAATCTTGACCACGAGGCCATTGCACACGAGATTCGCGAGGCGTTCCGTTCCCGCGGCGCCTTCGACCGCGGACAGGGCCTCGGCGCTCACCTTCTTGGAAAGCTCCGCGTATTGGATGAAGGATTTCTGTACGGCGCGGGCAAGCGCCAAGGTCTCCGCGTCGTCGTCCCCGTCGATTCCGATGGGTACGGCCCGGACGAAGAAGGTGCCGTCGCTTTCGCTGCGTTCGCCCACGCGGGCCCGGTACTCGCCCTCCAAGATGAGCCTGATCGTGCCGTCGGGAAGCTTGAGCTGCTGGACGAGGCGCGCGACGCTCCCCGTTTCGTAGGTGTCGTGCTCGGACTCCGCCGTCTTGCGGCAGGCGGCGAATACGCGGCGGTCGCGCTTGAGCGCCTCCTCCACCGCGGCTATGCCCGCCTTCTGCGAGACGAAGACCGGCACCATGGTGTGGGGAAAAAGGACGAGCTCCCGCAGCGGCAGCAGCGGGAGCTCGTCAAGTTTCGGCTTATTTTTCAAGGCCGAAAGGAGGCTCATGCGCTCTTCTGGAGTTGGCGTACTTCCGGCCGTTCGGCCTTCTCCACGACGTCGCGGGTCACGATGACGTGCTTCCGGCCCTCCAGGGAGGGGATCTCGAACATGATGTCGGTCATCATCTTCTCGACGATGGCGCGCAGTCCGCGCGCTCCCGTCTTTTGCTTGATCGCCAGATCCGCGATCGCGTCGATGGCGTCCTCGGTGAACTCCAGCTCCACGTCGTCGATGGCCAAGGAAGCCTTGTACTGCTTGATGATGGCGTTGCGCGGCTCGGTGATGATCCGCTTGAGCTCGTCGCGCTTGAGGTCCTCCAGGCACACGGTGATCGGGAGCCGTCCGATGAACTCGGGGATCATGCCGAAGCGGATGAGGTCATCCGGATGCATGGCGGAGTAGAGTTCGCGGAGGTCCTTGTCCTTGAGGTTCTTGACGTCGGCGCCGAAGCCCATCGGATGCTGGGTGACGCGCTGCTCGATGAACTTTTCCAGGCCCACGAACGCGCCTCCGCAGATGAAGAGGATGTTCGTGGTATCGATGCGGATCATCTCCTGGTTCGGGTGCTTGCGCCCGCCCTGCGGCGGCACGGAGGCGACGGAACCTTCGATGATCTTGAGCAGGGCCTGCTGGACGCCCTCGCCGGAAACGTCGCGGGTGATGGAGACGTTCTCGCCCTTGCGCGCGATCTTGTCGATCTCGTCGATGTAGACGATGCCGCGCTCGGCCGCGGCGATGTTGCCGCCCGCGTTCTGGATGAGCTTGAGGAGGATGTTCTCCACGTCCTCGCCGACGTACCCGGCCTCGGTGAGGGTGGTGGCGTCCGCGATGGCGAAGGGAACCTTGAGCTTACGCGCGAGGGTCTTCGCGAGCAGGGTCTTGCCCGTACCCGTCGGTCCGATGAGGAGGACGTTCGATTTCTCGATCTCCACGTCGTCCGGGGTCTTGGCGGGGTTCGCGATGCGCTTGTAGTGGTTGTAGACCGCCACCGAGAGCGCTTTCTTGGCCGCCTCCTGGCCGACGATGAACTGGTCGAGATAATCCTTGATGTCGCGGGGCGTGGGGATATCGCCGGTGAACTGGGTGGAAAGGTCGTGATCCTCTTCCACGAGGATTTTCCGACAGACGTCGACGCACTCGTCGCAGATATACACGTTATCGGGACCAGCGATGAGGCGACGCGCCATGTCCGCGCTCTTGCCGCAGAACGAGCAAGCCCGCTCGTTTCCGCCGTTGCCGCCGCCGCTGTTACGAAGTCGCGCCATCGCCTTTCCTTGTAAGAATCCGGTCGACGATGCCGTATTCGACGGCCTCGGCGGCGGACATGTAGTAATCGCGCTCCATATCGGCGGCGATTCTCTCTTCGTCTTTATCGGCGTGCTTCGCGAAGTACTCTATGGTCATTTTCTTGAGGCGCACGATTTCCCTGGCCTGGATGCCGATGTCCCGCGCCTGGCCTTGGGCGCCGCCCCAGGGCTGGTGGATGAGGATGCGGGACGAGGGCAGGGCGAGCCGCTTGCCGGGAGCGCCCGCCGTCAGGATCAGGGCGCCCATGCTGGCCGCCTGACCCATGCAGATGGTCTGTACGTCGCATTTGACGTACTGCATCGTATCGTAGATGGCGAAGCCGGCGGTCACCGACCCGCCGGGGGAATTCACGTACAGGCTGATGTCCTTCTCGGGGTCCTGGCTCTCCAGGAAGAGGAGCTGGGCGACGACGAGGTCGGCGGTGAGATCGTTGATCTCGCCGTCGAGGAACACGATCCGGTCCTTGAGGAGCCGCGAATAGATGTCGTACGAACGCTCGCCGATTCCCGTCTGCTCGACGACGACGGGAACGAGGCCGTGCATATGTTCATTCATGCCGTCAATTTACCCATTATTGGAAATCAGGTCCAGGTATTTCGCCTTCTTTCCCTTCTTGAGCTTGGCCTCGGCGAGGAGGAGGTCGAAGAGTTTGCGCTCCTTGAGGTCCTCGCGGAGGTAGCTCTTCATGTCCTCGCGCTCGTAGCGCTTCTTCACGTCTTCCACGGTCGCGCCCATGGAGGCGGCCATCGACTCGAATTCCTTTTCGATTTCCTCGTCGCCGACCTGCACGCCCAATTCGGTCATCAGCTTCTCCACGACGAGGCGCGCCTTCAGGGACTTCTCCACCTCGGGGCGCCAGTCGGCCATGAGGTCCTCGTAGGTCTTGCCGGAGGCCTGGATGATGCCGAGGAGCTGCTCGTCGGTCGCGTTGAAACGGTGGGTCAGCTGATGCCAGCGGTTATCGAGCTCCACGCGGATCATGGACTCGGGGATCTCGGCGACCGTGGTCTCGAGCGTCTTCTCAAGGAAGGCGTTGATCTTGAGCTCGCGGAGGCGGTTCTCCAGGGTCTTTTCCAGGTTGGCCTTGAGGTCTGCCTTGAGGTCGGCGAGGGTCTTGTACTTCTCGCTCACGTCCTGCGCCAAATCGTCGTCCAGGGCCGGGAGCTTCTTCTCCTTCACGGTCTGCACCGTGACGCGGAGCTTCCGGGTAGTTCCCGCGAGTTCCTTGTCTTCGAAATCGGCGGGATAGGACTTCTGGAAATCCTTCGTCGCGCCCTTCTTCATGCCGATGATCTCGTCGTCGAACTTGAAGACGTTGTAGCCGGTGCCCACGGTGAAGGCGAAATCCTGCCGCTCGGAGCCGGGGACGACCGAGCCGTCCTCGGCGAGCTCGCAATAGCTCACGGTCACGACGTCGCCCTTGGCGACCTTCGCTCCGTCCTCTTTGTCAAGGACGACGGCATTGCGCTCCCGGACCTGATCGAGCTCCCGCTCGATATCCTCTTCGCCGACTGAGGCGACCGGCGTCTCCACTTCCACGCCCTTCCAGGTGCCGACCTTCACCTCGGGGAACACGTCGTAGGTGACGGTGAAAGAGAGATCCTTTCCGAAGTCGAGGGAGGGTTCGTCCTGGACCGCGGGAGTCGAATAGGGGAGCGGACGGGCGTCCGCGGGGAAATCCTCGGCGGCGAAGAGCTCCTGGAGGGACTTCTCCATGATGCGGCCGATGGCTTCGCCCTTGAGCGATTCGCCGAATTTGCGTTCGAGCACTTCCCGCGGGACCTTGCCCTTGCGGAAGCCGGGTATCTGGACGCTTTTCGCGTAGGACAGGAGGAGATCATCGTACTGGGCGCGAACGTCGCCCGCGCCGATGGTGACGGACAGCTTAACCGCCGAATGCTCGAGATGGGAGATTTCCTTGGATACGACCACTTCGGTTCCTCTTCATATCGTGGGCTACGCCGCGAGAAACGGCGTTTTTGGATGGTTTGCGGATACCTTATAAAAAAGGCGATCCGCTTTCGGATCGCCTCGCACCGAAGAGCGGGAAACGGGAGTCGGACCCGCGACATCCACCTTGGCAAGGTGGCGCTCTACCACTGAGCTATTCCCGCGTGAATGGGAAAGTCCTTTCGGAAATTCCGGATCGCCCCTTCAGCTCGCGCTCGCTGGCTTGCGAGAGAAGGGACTTGAACCCTTACGCCTACGGCACCAGATCCTAAGTCTGGCGTGTCTACCAATTTCACCACTCTCGCTCGGCGTCGGACGATGCGGCGATTCTAGCGGAACGGCATAAGGCTGTCAAGGCGGAGAGCCGGGCACCATCGTCGGCAAATCCCGTCGGGCAATCGTCTTGCTCCGTAGCGGGAAACGGGAGTCGGAAGGGCGACATGCGTCCCTGCGGGCCGCGTGTCGATAGGAATTTGGTTGGACGGTCCGACTCCCGCCGCAAATGAAAAAGGTCCGGAACTGTCATTCCGGACCCTGAGAGCGGGAAACGGGAGTCGGACCCGCGACATCCACCTTGGCAAGGTGGCGCTCTACCACTGAGCTATTCCCGCAAAACCTGCCCCGAAGGGCCGACCCTCCAGAAGAGGATCGTTATGAGCCGCGAAGGGTTCGAACCTTCGACCCGCAGATTAAGAGTCTGCTGCTCTGCCAGCTGAGCTAGCGGCCCAAGAAACCTTTCAATCCGACGTACGGTCACGGTCTTGAAGCCGCAAGCGTCCATCTTTCTTGCGTCCGACAGGAGTCGAACCTGCGACCTACGGATTCGAAGTCCGTCGCTCTATCCAGCTGAGCTACGAACGCATTCGCTGTCTCGTCAGAGCGCCGTTCCCTTTATCGGTAGGGTGGATGACGGGGTTCGAACCCGCGACACCCAGCTCCACAGGCTGGCGCTCTACCGGCTGAGCTACATCCACCGTCGAACTGACAGGGGAACTATGCCTGAAACCACCAAAAGAGTCAATATCTTTCGGGCATAATTTTTCACGGAAGGACTCCCTCGGTTGGCACGCTTTCCCTTCTTTCCTCCAGAGCGTGCGCGCAGCCGCCCTCACAGAAGGCGATTTCGATGAAGGCGGTATCACTTCCCGCGGACTGGGCGGGGTCGCCCATGGAGAAGTTTTCAAAGAAAGCTATGGCCTCTTTGCTTCCGTTCAATTTTACGGTCCGGGCGGCAAGGCCGATTTCTCGCGCTCTTGCGGCGACCGTCTCCGCGATCACGCAATGCGCGTCCGCCGAAGGGGGAAGGGCGTCGTACTGCAGGCTCTCCTCTTCGTCCAGGGAATGACCCGATTCCCGGAGAGCCGCGAGGAAGTCGCGGAGTTCGACCACGCGGAAATCGAAGCCGGCGGCCGCCGTCTCTTTGCGTTTGAAAGCGCAGGGCGTGAGCGCCAACGCCCAGCCCTCCTCCGCGATCCCCGCGGCCGCGAGCGCGACCTTGGCCTGGATGGCCATGGGGGAGGGGACGGCGAGCAGCCGGCCCGCGTAGGCGGGATATTTCGCGGCCAGGAACCGAGCGGCCATGGGACAGGCCGAGAGGACGTGTACGGCGCCGCCTTTGCGTGCGGCCTCGGCCGCCGAAAGGCGGGCGAATTCTTCCACCCCGGCGTCCACCGCGTGCACGGCGCGGGCCCCGAGCCGCTTGAGCAGGCCGTTGATCCTGCCCCAGGAATCGCTAAGGAGCTCCCGAACGGAGGGGGACACGAGGGCGACGAAGGGCCCGTCCGTACACCCCGGACCGGCTAGCGTTTCGAGGAAATCCATTCCGCGCTACCGGCTCGCGAGGAGACCGCGCAGCCAGGCGGCGGGCGCGGCCCAACCCTCGTTCTTGAGGGAGGAGGCGAGGAAGATCGGCGCGTCGGGATTGAGGGCGCGCACGCCGGCGGTGAAGTAATCCAAGTCGAAGGGGACGTAGGGCAGGAGATCCGTCTTATTGAGGATCACCGCGCTCGCGCGTACGAAGACGGTCGGATATTTGTAGGGCTTGTCCGCGCCCTCGGGCACGGAGCAGACGAGGAGCTTGATATCTTCGCCGATGACGAATTCGGCGGGACAGACGAGATTGCCGATATTCTCGATGAAGAGCAAGCCGCCGCCGGAGAGGTCGAGCTTGGGCAGTATGGCGCGCATCATGGGCGCGTTGAGGTGGCAGTCGCCGCCGGTGTTGATCTGGTAGGCTTCCACGCCGAGCGACCGCAGTTTCTGCGTGTCGATGTCCGACTCGATGTCGCCTTCGATCACGCGGGTCTTTACCCCCGCGAGCTGTTCGATGAGGCGGATTAACGCTGAGGTCTTGCCCGCGCCGGCTCCCCCGAGCACGTTCACCGCGAGCACGGCCCGTTGGATCAGATCCTCGTGGATCTGACGCGCGAGCTCGTCGTTCTCTTCATATATGGCCTTGCGAATCGGGACGCTGATGCCCATCGCTCATTCCTCCAGTTCTACGGAATCGATGTACAGTTTGGACCCGGGAGAGACGAGCGTTCCCTCCCCCCCGCACGCGGGACAGGAGAAGGAAAAGCGCGCGCGCTCGTAGATCTTGGCGCAGGAAGCGCAGCGGAACGTGGCCTTCTCGAACCGAGCCTCAAGGATCGCCCCCTCGGCAGGTCCGCCCTTCGCGAACGATCGTACGTAGAAGGCGAGCGATTCTTCCATGTAGCCCATGGACTCGCCGACACCCACTGAGATGCGCGTTATCCGGGGGATTTTGCCGGCTGCGGCGCGCGCCGCAGCCGCCCGGCGAGCCCGCTTGCCGCTCGCTTCCGCGGCG
>JAEXTK010000017.1 GCA_023406985.1 Spirochaetota bacterium
GAAGAAGGCCATGACCTCCGCGAGCCGGCGCGCCTCGTCCGCGAGTTCCCGGGACATGGCGGCGAGCTCTTCGCTCGCTCCGGCGTTGCGCTGTACCACGGTATCCAGCTGGGTGAGGGACGCGACCACCTGCGAGGCGCCGCGGTCCTGCTCCTGGTTCGCGGCGCTGATCTCCGCCACGAGATCGGCGGCCTTGAGGATGTCCGGGACGAGGCGGGAAATCTTGGCGCCGGCGTCTTCCGCCACGGCGGTGCTTTCCCGCGAAAGGGAAAGGATTTCTCCCGCCGCCCCTTGGCTCCGCTCGGCGAGTTTTCGGACCTCGCTCGCCACCACCGCGAACCCCTTGCCGGCCTCGCCCGCCCGCGCGGCCTCTATCGCGGCGTTGAGCGCCAAGAGGTTCGTCTGCCGCGCGATCTCTTCGATGATGTTGATTTTGGAAGCGATCTCCTTCATGGCCTCCGCGGTCTTCGTCACCACCGCCGCGCCCTCTTCGGCGTCCTTTACCATTTGGCGCGCGATCCGCTCCGTCTCGCGGGAGTTCTCGTTCACCTGCCCGATGCTGCTCGCCATCTCCTCCATGGAAGAGGAGACCTCCTCGGTGCCGGCCGCTTGCTCCGTCGCCCCCTGGCTGAGTTCCTGGGCGGTCAGGCTGACTTGGGACGCTCCCTCGGTAGTCCGTCGGGACGACTCCTGGACCGCCCCCACGATCTCGGATAATCGGCGTTGCATCCGGGTGAAGGAAGCGCCGAGTTGGCCGAGTTCCGTATTCTGCGTGATGGCGATCTCGTCGGACAACCGCCCCTCGGCGATGGACCGCGCGATGCGCGCGAGGCTCGCGACCGGTCCCGCGATGGTACGGGAGAAGAGCACGGAGAAGACGATGAGCGCCACCGCTATCGCCAAGGAGGCGCACAGCAGCCAGAAGCCCGCCGCTGAAGACCGCGCGGCCGCCCGCGAGAGGGACGTGAACGCCGCCTGGGCCCCGGAGGCGGCGTTGTCGTTGAAGTCCGCGATGGCCGCCGAAAGCTTCCCCTTCCACTCGCGGTATTCCGCTCCTTCGATCAAGGCCAGCGCCTCCCCCGCGCGCTCCCGCGTCGCCGCGATCTCGAAGACCTTGGTCTCTATCTCCACGAGGCGCTTGTTCGCCTCGTCCTGCCGCGCGAAGATCGCCCGGCTCGTCTCATCGGTCGCGTCCTTCCGGATCGACGCGATCAGGGCGTCCAGCTTCGCGCCGTACTCATCGTAGCGATCCTTCCAGACCCGATCGCCCGTGAACACGTAATTCCGCACGGATTGGGTCAGCACCTCATCGTAGTAGACCACGTCCTTGGCGCCGGAGGCCTGCACTTCCAACGCGTACGCGGCCGCGATATCCCGGGCGAGTCCGTTGATCAAGAACGAACTCCCGAGCCCCATGGCGAGCAGGACGAAGTCCACGATCAAGAAAGCCGCGAGGATCCGGTTTCCGAGTTTTCCTTGCTTCCTCGTTTCCATGACGGCAATGCCTCCTTCCCTTATTTAAATAGTATAGGATACGGCGGCGCCGCGGGGCCCGGATTTCTACGATTCTCTCCGCCGCGGGGCAGGGCACGGCGCCCGCCGCCGCGGCGGAAACTCCGCGCGACCTTGACAATCGCCGCGAACGGAAAAGATAATCCTCTACCTATGAAAAGTTCACCGTCCCTTTCACGCTCCATCGCGCTCGCGTCCCTCGCCCTCGCGTGCCTCGTGCCGGCCTTCGCCGGCCCCGCCCGGGATCGGGGACGCGAGTCCGCCGCGGATTCCGCGTCGCCGGCCGCCCCTCCCGTAGCGGCCGTCCGCGTGGTCCCCCGGGTGGAAAACGCGAACCCGGCCGGTTCCTTCGTCGCCGAACACGGCCGACTCTCCGTCGCGGGCGACGCGCTCGTGGACGAGAAGGGGGCGCCGATCCAACTCCGCGGCATGAGCGCGTTCTGGATCAACTGGGGCGAAGGCAAGAAGTTCGTCAACCGCGCGGCCATCGACCATCTCGTGAAGGACTGGGGCATCACGGTCTACCGCGTCGCCGTGGGCGTGGAGCCCGCCGGCGCCTACCTCTCCAATCCCGACGCCCTGCTCGCCCTGACGACGGCCGCCATCGACTCGTGCATAGAGAACGGCATCTACGTCATCGTCGACTGGCACGCCCACGACGCCCTGCCCTACGGAGACCAGGAAGCCGCCTTCTTCAAGGGCATCGCGGAGGCGTACGGGAAATACCCCAACGTGATCTACGAGATCTGGAACGAGCCCGTCCACGTGAGTTGGCGGAAAGAGATCAAGCCCTTCGCCGAGAACCTGATCCGGACGGCGATCCGGCCGGTAGACCGCGACAACCTCATCCTGGTCGGCACCTCCAGCTGGTCCCAGGACGTGGACGACTGCGCCCGCGACCCCATCGCCGAACCGAACGTGCTCTATACGCTCCACTTCTACGCGGGCACCCACGGGGAAGGCCTCCGCAGGAAAGCCGAAACGGCCCTCGCGGCGGGGCTACCCCTCTTCGTCTCCGAATGGGGAACCTCCGCGGCGGACGGCGGCGCCAACGGCCAAATCTTCGTCGAAGCGAGCGACGCCTGGCTCGCGTGGATGGATAAGCGCGGCCTCAGCTGGGTCAACTGGTCCGTGGCCGACAAGCCCGAGAGCTCCGCCGCCCTGAAGCCGGGAGCGTCCGGCGCGGGCGGCTGGACCGACGCCGACCTCACCCCCTCCGGGCTCTACGTGCGGGAGAAGATCAGAGCGGGCCGCTAAAAAGCCGCCGACGCCCGCCATGGGGGAGGTCCGGTCACGGAACGTTCCTGGCGGATCGGCGCTCATCGAACGGGCCTCAGATCTTGGCCGCGTGGACGGTCAGGTTCTCGGTGAAGCCGCGCAGGAAATCCGCGATGATCCGTAGTTCGTCTTCCGAATAGCGCGCGATCAGGTCCCGGTGCGCCTGCTGGATACCCGCGACCGTTTCCCGGGCCGCCGCAAGGTAGGCCTCGTCGAACTCGATGATCACGCCGCGCCGGTCATCGGGATTCACCGTACGCCGGATGAAGCGCCGCTGCTCCAGGCGGTCCAGCATCGTGGTCGTCGCCCCGGTGGAGATGCCGATGGCCCGCGCGAGGCTGGTCGGGGCGGAGAAGCCGGCAGTCCCCAACAGGGTCAGGCAGAGGGATTCGGTGAGGCTCAGGCCGAACCGCTTGGCCAGGGCGTTGCGGAACAGGATGGTCGCGACGCCGCTGTCCCTGGCCGCCGAGAGGACGTCCGCTTCCAAATCGCTCTTCTTGCCCATACGATACCTCTTGTCGATAGCTTCATTATAAAGTATCTTTATTATGAAGCTATATCGCAAGTATGGCAAGAGAGGAGGAACGAACCATGGCAGTACACACTGCATCCAATACGACCTTCACGGACCAGGAGCGCGAGGCGATGAAGACCCGCGCCAAAGAGCTCGCGGCGGAACAGCGCGCCAACCGGAAACGGGCCGACGGCGAGAAAGACCTCATGGACGCGATAGAGGGCATGGCGGACGAGGACAAGGCCATGGCCCGCCGGATCTACGAGCTCGTCACGGAGACCGCCCCCGCCCTCTGGCCGAAGACCTGGTACGGCATGCCCGCGTTCGCGAAGGACGGCAACGTCGTCCTCTTCTTCCAGCCCGCGAAGCGGTTCGAATCGCGCTACGCCACCTTCGGCTTCACCGACGGTGCGAAGCTCGACGACGGCGACCTGTGGCCGACCTCCTTCGCGCTCAAGAAGCTGACGCCGGCCGCGGAAAAATCGATACGGGAGCTCGTGAAGAAGGCCGTGGGCTGACCGTCAGGGGAAGGGGGTGGGCCGGGACCGCGGCCCGGCCCAGGGGGAAGGCCTGCCCCCTCCCCTTCCTTGAAGTATGCCCGTATGCCGCGCTATGCTCGAGGCGGAGGAAGCGCACCGCTTGAACGAAGCTCCATCGCCGAAAGCGCAAGAGACGCGGGACCTGCGGCAAAGGCTACTCACGATCCTGCTCCGCGTCATCGCGGTCGGCAGTGCCGTCGCCCTCGTCCCGAGCGTATATCTCGCGATCAGGGAGCGGGTTTGGCTCGTCCTGGCCGCCGACCTCGCGGCCGCCCTCATCCTCCTCGCGCTGAACTTCCTGCCGGGCCTCACGTATCGCTTCAAGGTGAGCGCGCTCGTCTCCCTGCCCTATGCGCTCGGGGTCGTCCTCATCATCTATACGGGCCCCTTCGGCGCTGGCCATCTCTACCTCTTCGCCTTCGCCTTCATGGCGGCGCTCTTCGGCGGCAAGGCGTCCATGATCGCCGCGAACGTCCTCGCCATCCTCACCCACGCCGCCTTCGCGGCCGCGAGCGCCGCGGGCCTCCTGCCCTGGGGCCAGGGACTCGGCTCGGTCATCGTCATCTCGTCCAACTTCACCTTCGTGAGCCTCGCGCTCTCCTTCTCCGCCTCCTACCTCGTGAACGGCTACGCCGCGGCCGCGGCCGAGGACCGGCGCATGCGCGCGGCCTTGGAGGTCGTGCTCCACGAGATCGAGCACCGGGTGAAGAACAACCTCCAGGTGATCTCAAGCATCGTCAACCTGAAATCGAGGCCGGACGTGGAGCCGCGCCAAGCGATCGCCGACATCAAGGCGAGCCTTTCCGCCATCGCCTCCGTGCACCAGCTCCTCTTCCGGAAGGACAGCGTCTACCTGGTCCGGCTCCGCTCCCTCGTCGATTCCCTCTTCGAACGCTTCAAGAGCCTCCACCGCTCGGTCGTCTTCGAGGCCACGTGGTCCGGCGAGGAGGCGATCATGGATAGCGAAAGCGCCGTCGACCTGGGGCTCCTCATCAACGAGATCGTCATGAATTCCGTCAAGCACGCCTTTCCCGCGGGAGGAGCGGGCAGGGTGTTCATCGAGGCGGCCTTCAAGGCGGACGGCCGCGTCCTCGGTCTCCGCATCGGGGACGACGGGTCCGGGATGCCGCCGGACACGGGCGGCGCGGGGCCGAGCGGCGGGCGGGGGCTCAAGATCATCGCGGCCCTCGCCAAGCACCTGGGCGCGACGATGGAGCGGGAGGACGGGCCCGGCTGCGTCTATCGCATCAGCCTCGTCGTCCCTCCGGCAGTCCCTTCCCGAGAAATCCCGGCATCCTAGCAATCGTATCCATTTTTATTTATACTCACCGGGCGATCACGAAAAATAAACCAAAAAAGTCGCGGAGGCGCCATGGGTATCGAGTCATTCTTCCTTTCCAAATTTACGCGCGTGGATTTCGTCGAGCGCAACAAGGCGCGCATCTACCTGTACTACAGCTTCCTCATGCTCCTCCTCCTCACCCTGATCCCCATCGGTTACGCGGCCCTGGGCGTCTCCCGCTCGGTGACGGTGCGGGGCAGCCTGGGCGCGCTCGGCATCGCCGTACTCGTGTGCATGAGCCTGGCCCTGCTGCGCGCGGGCCGCCTCAAGGCGGCCATCTATTCCTATCTGGTCAGCACCGTCGTGATCATTTCGGCCGTCCGCATCTACGGGGCCTTCACCGATCCGGATACCGCCTTCACCGCGTACATCTACTACATGCTGTACGTCATCGTCTTCGTCGCCGCCTTCGGCGAACGGAGGCATGTCCCGGTCGCCGTGGCGCTCTTCGTCCTGAACAACGCGGCGACCCTCCTGATCGTACGCCGATCGAGCGGGATCAGCGCGGCCACCGCGACCGGCTTCGTGAACGGGTCCATCGGTATGGCGATCACCGGCGTCTCGGCCTTCTCCCTGGTCAGCCTGATGAACTCCTACACCTCCGAGCTCAGGAAAAACGCGGAGGCCGCTTCCGCCAAAATGAAGCGGATCGAGGATGCCGTCGCCACGGTCCGCGACGGACTCGACGTGGGGGACCGGCTCGTGGCGGCGGCGAAGGCCATGGAGGATAGCCTCGCGGAGATCGATCGCGGCATCAAATCCACGAAGGAGCGGTTGGCTTCGCTCTCCCAGGATATCGCCGAGGCCAAGGCCGCCAACGACCAGATCGTGGCCGCCAGTTCCGATCTGGATGCCTCCGGCGCCACCTACCGGGCCATTTCCGTGCAGGCCTCGGCAGCGGTGAACCAGATGACGGCCTCCATACAGGGCATGTCCACCGTTTCCGAGCGGAGCAACCGGAGCGTGGAGAGCCTCACCGAGAGCATCGGCCGCGGCGAGGAGGCCGCGTCGCTATCCTCGGAGTCGATGGCGCGGCTCTCGGGGAACGCGGACTCCCTCATGTCCATCGTGGACGTCATCACCGCCATCGCGAGCCAGACGAACCTCTTGGCAATGAACGCCGCCATCGAGGCCGCCCATGCGGGCGACACCGGCAAGGGCTTCAGCGTCGTCGCCGAAGAGATCAGGCGGCTCGCGGAGGAAACCGCGGAAAACATCAAGGCCATCACCGACGGTCTCCGGACCTTCATGGAGGATCTGGGGACGGCGAACGAGGCCAACGGCGGCATCGGGACGGCGTTCGCCGAAATCAGCCAGCGCACGGCCGAAACAGAGCGGGCCTTCTCCGAGATCGTCGTCGGGCTCAAGGATCTCGGCGGCGGCACCGCCGAGATAGACCGCGCCGTCACGGCCGTCGTGGACAGCTCATCCGGCATGGCCGCGTCCATCAGTTCGGTCGACTCCAAGGTAGCCGGGAACAACGCGGCCATCGACTCGGTGCGGCAGCTGACCTTGGAAGCCCAGCGCGACCTGGAGCGCATCGCCGCCCTCTTCAACGGGATACTGGAACGGTCGGCGGCGGTCCGCCGGCTCGGCAGCCGCAGCGGGAGCTGCATGGTGGCCCTGGACGAGGCCATCTCCGGCCTCAAGAGCTGAATCGCGCTCCGCGCGGACGGTCTCTACCGCGGCGCGCCGCGGGGCGGCGCGGCTCCGCGCGGGCGGCCCCGCTCACGCGTTTTTTCCCTTCGATTCGATGAGGATGGCCACGCCGTCCAGTATCCGGTCCAGGCCGAAGCGGAAGGCGGCCGCCGGGTCGCCGACGGCTTGGTAGGCCTCGCCGGCGGCGCTCCCTTGCGGTACTGCCTCGCGCCTCCCTATACTCGAATTCGGTGAGGAGGTCATCGATGCCGACGCGGAACGAAAAACGCTCGGCCTCGCGCGCGCGGCCGGCGATTTTGGCGGCCCTCTGCCTGCTATGCGCAGGCGGATGCGGCGATTCCCGAAACGCCGCAGGTATCGCCGTAACCGAAACCAGAACCTACGGCAAGGGACAACTTCGCGTCATCGGCGGTATCCCCTTCCTGAAGCTCTCCGGATCCAGCGCCGAGATGGGCGAACAATACGGGGTCCTGCTCAAGAAAGAAATAGCCGAAGCGTACAAGGCCGTCCCCGGCTTGGACAATCGCGCGGATAGGGAGGGAAATATACCGCGGCTGGAGAAATGCCTGCCGCCCGAATACGCGCGCTTCCTGAAAGGCATCGCCCGAGGATCGGGCAAGGATTATTATCAGGTTCTGAAAGCCGCCTACACCGCGTACGAGACCTTCCCGGGCTTGTTTTGCTCGTCCGTCCTGATCAAAGTGAACGGCCCGGGAGGCAAAAGTCAGTTGCTCCACGCCAAGAACCTGGACAACGGTTCTCCCACGGGCGAAGGTCAGGCCGTGGTCGAATTCAATCCCGAAGGAGCGTACTCCTACCTCGTCACGGAAGTCATCGGGTTCGGCGCCTGCGACGGCATGAACGAGGAAGGCATCTCGCTGTCCATCGACAGCGGCGGCCAAGGCGCTCGGAGCGCTTTCCCCGATAATGCGGTCCTGACCGCGAAAATGCACGAGATCTTCGCCTCGGCGAGGAACGCGGCGGAGGCGAAGGCTCGTCTGAAGGATTACGCCTGCGACGCGGAAATGATCCTCATCCTCGGCAGCGGATCGGAAAACGACGGCATCGTCTTCGACATCTCCTATGAGAAGATCCGGGAGACCCGCCTGGGCGGCCAACCGAACCTCTTCGTCACGAACACGTTCTTGAGCCCCGATTTCACGCCGCCGGACCGTTTGCGCGAGTGCCCGCGGTACGCGATCATCGACGGATACATGAAACGCGGCGCGGTGAATAATCTCGATGATCTCATCGCGATGATGTCCGATCCGGGAACGACCTACGGGGTGAACAACTACCAGACCAAACATGCCGCGGTCTACGATCCGCGGAACAAAACCGCGTACCTGGCGTTCGCCGACAGCTACGCGGCCTGGGGGCGGTGGCTCGCATACGATTGGCGGAGCGATACGGTGCGCCCGTATCGCGACCGGTCGGGAGAAACCGGCCCCGTATCGTTGCGGAGAACCGCCGCTCGCGAAGTCGCTTCCATTCGCGCCACGGTGATGAGGGACGAGGACCAAGATGCCCTCTGGGATGAACTGAACGCGTTCCTGAAACGGAACGGCATCGGGTCTACGGCGCCCGCGTATACCCTAAGCCATCGGACGGAGGGGGCGTTCGACCTGGAGGTGGTCCAGCCCGTGGACCGGGAAGCTCCCGGCGCTCCGCGGGTCAGGTTCTCCACGGCGCGATCGATGAAGTTGGCCTGCGTTACGCAGAAGGGGCCGTATAAGACCCTCGCGTGCGGCTACTATGCCCTCAACCGGTGGCTGGCCGATAACGGCTATACCGCGAGCGGGCCGATGCGGAGAACCTGGCTGAAGGGCAGCTGGAACGAGAGCGATCAGCGGGAATGGCTCACGGAAATCAGCGTGCCCGTCGAGCGAAAACCCGGGAAACGGCGATGAGCCGGCAATACCGTGAGCCTGGGCTGAGCAACTCGGAGCGACGCGGGCCTTGTGATCCGTTTGCCTTGCCGATCACGACCGTTTCGACTTGACGGTCTTCATGCCTATAGGCATTTTCATATATAAAAACTTACCATATGCCGTCGAGCCGCAGGGCTTCGATGCAGGAACGGTTCTGGGCAACGTCCGAGGGTCGCTCGGGAGCCGTGGAGGTTACGTGAGGCGAGCGAGCCGGTTTGCGTGGATACCCATACCCCTGATATGCGCGTCCGTCGCTATCTTAGCGGCCTGCGCTGTTTCGGCGACGGAAGAGTATCCAGCGGATCGCGTGACGATCGCGGGAAAGGACTATCCGACCGTAACCATCGGCGGAACGACCTGGACGGCGTCGAATTATGCCGGGCCGGGCGGCATCCCTTATCGTCCTGGGCAGGAGAAACCCGAATATGGCCGCTACTACACCTTAGCCGAGGTCCAGGGCATCGAACTCCCTTCCGGTTGGAGAATTCCCACGCGGGAGGATTACGTTGCCCTTGCCGAAAGCCAGGGGGTCGTCTTTTCCTCGGGCGCGGCGCACAACCAAGCGGCCATCGGCAGCCTGTTGTCGACGACGCATTGGGCGAACTATCCGGGCAATAATTCCTCAGGCTTCAACGCCTATCCTGCCGGCACCGGCTTTTATGATACGGAGCCGCTGGATGGCGATATCTGCGAATTCTGGACGATCACCGGCGTATCGGTGAGCATTCAGGAAGCCGTCACGAGCCGCACCCATCGGATCGTCTTCTTCGACAGTACCGCTCCGGATGGCTGGAGATTCAACGTGAGATTCGTCAAGGACCATTGACCGAGCCGCCTCCAATGCGTGCCGCCCGGCGGGAACGCGGGCACGGCCTCGGGACTACAGCCGCGGGCGGGGGTGCCGCCCCCGGCAACCGGG
>JAEXTK010000246.1 GCA_023406985.1 Spirochaetota bacterium
GGCCGGGGCCGGGCCTGCGCTGTAGGTACGGTCCGGACGGCCGGGGCCGCGCCCGCGCTGCAGGTTCCGTCCGGACGGCCTACGCGAGCAGGTCCGCGAGGACGTCCGCCGAGAGATCCGCGAGCGAATCGACGGACAAACGGGCGCCGACGAGTTCGCGGCCCGGTCCTCGCACGCCGACGGCGACCATGCCGGCAGCCCGGATCGCGTCCACGCCCGCCTGGGCATCCTCTATCCCCACGCAGTCGAGCCGGTAGACGCCCGCGAGTTCGGCGCCCCGGAGGAAGAGCTCCGGGTCCGGTTTGCCCTTGACCACCGAAGCGGGGTCCACGGCGAGCGCGAACTCCTCCGATAGGCCGAGCCGCTCCAGGATGCGCGGCGCGTTGCGGCTGGCCGAGGCGAGGACCGCCTTGATTCCCCGGCCGCGGAGGTCCGCGAGGAGTTCGCGGACCCCGGGGAGGACGTCCTCGCCGGTGAGGATGTCCAGCGAGGCCACGTACCGTTCGTTCTTGCGCTCCGCTATCGCCGCCCGTTCCGCGGCCGGCAGCGCCTTCCCGTTCGCCTCCAGGATGATGTCGAGGGAAGCGTCGCGGGACACGCCCTTGAGCCGCTCGTTGAGCGTCTCGTCGAAGTCGAGGCCGAGCGCGTCCGCTTCCGCCTTCCAGGCCAGATAGTGGAGACGCGCGGTATCGGTGATCACCCCGTCCAGGTCGAAGAGGACCGCGCCGAGCCTCCGCTTCAGGCTGAACGCGCGGCCCGCGCCCGGAGCCAGTTCGAAGGCCGTATCCCGGTGGCGGAGCGCGAGCGGCGCGGCGCCGTCCGGCGCTTCGAACCGATACGTCGCCTCGGCTTTGCCCAGCTCCACCCGGAGCCGCCCGCCGCCGACGCGGAGCGCGAAGGCCAAGCCCTCCCACGCGTCGGGGAGCCGCGGATCGAAGGAGAAGCGGCCGCCGTAGTCGCGGAAGCCCGCGAAGCCATAGACCGCCGAGATCCAGCTGCCCGCCATGGCCGCGATGTGCACGCCGTCCCGCGCGTTCCCCTGGACGTCGTCCAAGTCCATGCGGACCGTCTTGAGGAAATACCCGTACGCCGCCTCGTGCTCCCCGACTTCCGCGGCCATCACGCTCTGGACGCAGTGCGAAAGAGACGAATCGCCCGTGGTCCGCGGTTCGTAAAAGCGGAAGTCCCGGATCTTCTGGGCCCGGGTGAATTCGCCGGATAGGAGGAACTCGGCGAGCACCAAGTCCGGTTGCTTGAGCACCCGGTGGCGGTAGATGACGAGCGGATGGAAGTGCAGCAGCAGCGGATATTTGTCGCGCGGCGTGCCGGCGAAGTCCCAGTCCGGCCGATTCATGAAGGAATCGTCCTGGGGATGGATGCCCGTCGCCGGGTCGAAGGGTATCGCCAGGGCGCGGGCGATCCTGAGCCATTCTTCCGGCTCCTCCTCCCGCAGGCCCACCGCCGCATCGAGCCGTCCGCGGGCCTCGGCGGAGAGCGCCTCCACGAGGTCGGCGGCCCAGCGAAGGTTGTTCCGGGCCATGAGGTTCGTGTAAGCGTTGTCGTCCACCAGGGCGGTGTACTCGTCGGGTCCGGTCACGCAGTGGATGCGGCATACGCCGTCTTCGCCGAAGCGGCCCAGGCTCGTCCAAAGGCGCGCCGTCTCCACGGCGATCTCGGCCGCCTCGTTCTCGGCGAAGGCCGCGTCTCCGCTGGCCGCCAGATACTTCTGGACCGCGAAGGCGATATCCGCGTCGATGTGGTACTGGGCCGTACCCGCCGGATAGTAGGCGCTCGCCTCCTGTCCTTCGATGGTGCGCCAGGGGAAGAGGGCGCCCCGTTGGCTCATGACGCGGGCGCGCTCGCGCGCCGCGTCCAGGGTGGCGTGGCGGAAGGCGAGGAGATTGCGCGCCAGGTCGGGCCGCGTGTAGGTGAAGAGGGGACAAGCGAATATTTCCGTATCCCAGAAGTAGTGGCCCTCGTAGCCCTCCCCCGTCAAACCCTTCGCCCCGAGGCTCGTCATCCCGTCGCGCCCCGCGGCCTGGAAGACGTGGAAGAGGTTGAAGCGGATGGCCTGGCGGATTTCCTCGGGCCCGTCCACCCTGACGTCCGCGTCTGCCCAGAACGCGTCCAGCTCCGCGCGCTGCTCCGCGGCGACCGCCGCGTAGCCCGCGGCCGAAGCCGCGTCCGCGGCCGCCGTCGCTTCCACCGCGAGATCCCGCGCGCGGTCTCCCGCACGGCCCCAGCGATACGCGACCGCCTTCTCCAGGACGAGTTCCTCGCCCGCCGCGAGGGAAGCCCGCCGCACGCAGAAGAAGCTGTCGCCCAGTTTCATCGTCGCCCCGCGCTCTCCCTCCGTCCGGGCCACGCCCGTACGCCAGGCCCGCATCCGGGCGGCGCAGGCCAGCGTCAGGCCGCTCCGCCGCGTGTGGGCCTCCACGAGGCCGCCGTCCTCGGCGGCCTCCAGCCGGATGGGGATGAGCGGCCGGGAGGTGAACTTCGCGCCCACGCGGGGATCGTCCGCCGCCGTCAGGTTGCGGGGATCCCCGTCGATGCCGGTGAATACCGCGACGTCGGCGCTCCCCTCGAGGAGGCGCATGGACCACCGGAAGGCGGCGACGAGCGGCCGCGCAAAACTCGCGAGGCGCCGCGTCTCGAGCTCCGCCACGGCCCCGGAAGGGAGCGTGAAGGTCACCTGCCGGACGAGTTCGCCCGCGCGGAAGTCCAGGCGCCGTTCGTACCGGTCGATGCGCGCGAGTTTCAGGGAGAAGGGATGGCCGTCGAGCTCCAGGCGGAAGAGCTTGGCGTCCGGCACGTTGAGCATGGTCTCGTGGTTCTCGGCGTAGCCGTAGGCGCTCTCCCCGTAGGTGATGGGCTCGTAGTCGAAGAACCCGTTGAGGTAGGTCCCGCGTTGGAAGCACGGATCGCCCTCCTCGTGGTCCCCGCGGAGCCCGAGGCCCCCGCTCGCGACGGTGAACGTGGACTCCTCGCCTCCGATTCCCTCGCTCTTGAGCGACCGTTTCACCAACGCCCATTCATCTTCGTATGCGCGCAAAACCCGTCCTCCGGATGAGTGTGAATTGTACCATACGCCTCAGGGGCTGAGGCGTTCTCCGTCCGTCCCCACGAGGATACCGCGCGTATCGAGCAACGCCGGCCTCCCGCGCACGAAAAGTTCTATCGCTTCGCCCGAAAGCAGCTCCACGCGCACGTTTTCCCTGCCCACGCGGACTTTGATGGCCCGACCGCGGTACCGCACGGTGAAGGAGAAGGCCCGCCAGGACGCCGGCAGGATCGGATCGATGGAGATCGTCTCGGCGCGGCCCGCGAGCCCCCCGAAGCCGAAGATCACGGTGATCCAGGTCCCGCCCATGGCCGCCGCGTGGACGCCGTCCTTGGCGTTGCCGTGGCTGTCGTCCAGATCCAGCCGCACCGTCTCGCGCAGGTAGCGGTACGCCTTCTCCGCGTCGGCGAGCCGCGCCGCCATGGCGCCGAACACGGAATAGGAGAGCGACGAGTCGTGGGTGGTGATCCGCTCGTAATAGTCGTAGGAATTGCGTTTCGTGCTCTCCGCGGTGAGGTCCGGCAGGAGCAGGTGGGCGAGCACGGCGTCGGCTTGCTTGCAGACCTGGGCGCGGATGATGGCCAGGTGGTGGTAGTGTAGGAGGAGGGGATAGTTCTCCTTCGGCGTTCCGGCGAAGTCCCAGACCTTCTTGGAAAGGAAGCCGTCGTCCTGCGGAGTCAGGTCCCGCTCTTCGTCGTACGGCAAGTACATGGCGTCGGCGGCCTTTTGCCACTCCGCCGCCTCGCCGTCGGTCAGGGAGAGCGCATCGCGGAGCGCGGCCAGGCGGTCGGGCGAGCGCTCGCCGAGTTCCCGGTAGAGGCGGGCCGCCCCGGCGAGGTTGTGGGCGGCCATCGCGTTCGTATAGTAGTTGTTGTCGACGAGGCAGGTGTACTCGTCGGGCCCTGTCACCCCCTCGATCCGGAAACTGCCGTCCAGGAAATGGCCGATGTCGAGCCAGGTCCGCGCCGTCTCGAAGAGCACCTCCGCCCCGCACTCCTCCATGAAGGCGAAGTCGCCCGTGGCCTCGTAATAGGAGAGGTAGGCGTACGCGATGTCCGCGTTGATGTGGTACTGGGCGCTCCCCGAAGGATAGTACGCGGAGCACTCCCGCCCCGCGATGGTCCGCCACGGGTAGGCGACGCCCTTCCGCTGCCCCATCTCCTTGCCCCGCGCCCGGGCCTGGCTCAGCGTCGCGTGGCGGAACGCGAGGAGCTGGCGCGCCATGGCGGGATTCGAATAGATGAAGAAGGGAGCCATGTAGATTTCCGTATCCCAGAAATAGTGTCCCTCGTACCCCTCGCCCGACAGGCCCTTGGCCGGAATGTTCCCGAATTCGTCCGGGGAGGCCGCCTGCAGGAGTTGGTACAGGTTGTACCGCACCCCCTCCTCCACGGCGGGGTCCCCCTCTATCGTGATGTCGGCACCTTCCCAGAAGGAAGCCAGGAACGCAGCCTGGTCGGCGGCGAGGTCTTCGAAGGTCCGCGCGCGCAGCGCGGCGGAAAGTTCGGCCGCCGTCG
>JAEXTK010000252.1 GCA_023406985.1 Spirochaetota bacterium
TCGGTGTTGGGCCGGCTCGCCTCCTCGCTCGCGAACGAGCTCAACAGCCCGTTCAACGCCATCGCCTCCGCGAACGCGGCTTCCATGAAGGTGCTCCGGGATTCGGCGAGCGGGATCGATCGGTTCATCGGCGCCTTCGACGGAGGCCAACGCGCCCTCTTCGACCGTTACGCGCGCGTCGTGGCCGCGGCGTCCTACGACGGCTCGAATCCGCCCTACGCGACGGTGCGGCGCCTGGAAGCCGCGCTCGAGGCGGCCGGCTGCGGGGCGGCCTTCGAGGTCGCCTCCAACCTCGCGGACGCCGGCGTCCAGGATCTCTCGGCGGAGGAAGCGGCGACGTTCGCCGCGGAGCGCAGCCGGCCGGTCGCCAAGTCCCTCTACTTGTTGTCCGTCATCTTCCGTTCCGGGTACATCATCGACCAGGCGGTCCTGAGCGCGTCCAACTCCATCGCCGCCGTGCGCGCCTACGCGTCGTCCCTAAAGGTGGAGGGCGAGGCTCGGGAGTTCGACCTCAAGGCTTCCATAGAACGCGCCCTGTCCCTGTTCCGCGACAAAATCGGCTCGTCCTACGTCATCGAGACGCGCCTCAAGGACAACGCGCTCCAGCGCGGAGACGAAGCGGCCTTCATCCGGATGTGGACGCATCTCATCCAGAACGCCCTGGACGCGATGCCCGCCGGCGGACGCCTGACGCTGGAACTCCGCGAGGTCGAGGGCGGCTACGCGGTCTCCGTGGCGGACACGGGATCGGGCGTGAGGCCGGAGATCCAGGATCGTATCTTCGAGGCTTTCATCACCTCCAAACCCTTGGAGGAAGGGCTCGGCATCGGCCTGGCGTATTGCAAACGGGTGGCGGAAGGATCGGGCGGGTCGATAGACTTTGAAACGAGCGAAGCCGGCACCGTCTTCAGCGTAACACTCCCGCGTGAAAGGAAGCCGACATGAAAGAAGCGATCCTCATCGTCGACGACGAAGCCATCCTCTTGCTCTCCATGCGGCAGGAACTGAAACTCAAATACGGGACGCGGTACGTCTATGAAACCGCGCTCAACGCCGAGTTGGGGCTGGAGGCCATCAAACGGCTCGTAGAGGACGGAGTCACGGTGGTGTTGGTCATCTCCGATTGGCTCATGCCGGGCATGAAGGGAGACGAATTCCTGAGGATCGTGCACGAACGGTACCCGGCGGTGAAGCTCGTCATGATGAGCGGACACGCGGACGACCGGCAGATGAAGGAGCTCACGGACTCGGTGAAGCTCTGCGCCTTCCTGCGCAAACCGTACGGATCGGTAAACCTGTTCAAGGTCCTGGAAAGCGCGCTCGCGGAATGAAGGCGCGGCGGAAGGATCCGCCCCGGCCTCCGAGCGTGGAAAATCGAAAGCCCGCCGCGGCGAACGGAATCCGCAGCGACGGGCCCATAGAATAGATTTGCCTAGCGGAAATCCTTGTCCTGAACGGTTTTACGACCATCAGCCCGAGTGCTCTTGATGGCCTCGTCGCAGAGGGCGCGCACTTTGTCGGAAAGGGCGTCGATCACCGAGGCGGAGCACTTGAGATCCGCGGTTTCCTTGATATACGCCTTCACTTTGGACGCGATTACGAGGGTCTCTTTTTCAGCCATATGTTCTCCCTTGGGCGGATAGTACGCGATGAAACCGTTCTTGTCGAGTCTTTTGGCGTCGCCGGCGCGATTGATGCTTTTTCATTGACAGAAGAACGATTCTCACACAATGTGTCGAGATGTAGCACACCGCCGCCCGCGACCATGTTCGCGCGGCTGCAGGGAGAGAACATGCGCGCAATCGTCCTCATCGCCCTCTGCCTCGCTTCTCCGGCCGTCATCATCGCGCTCTGCCGCCGATTCCCGAAGCTCGACAAGATCGGCGTCGTCATCATCTGCTACCTCGGCGGCATCGCGCTCGGAAACTCGGGCCTCGTCGACGCGCCGAGCGCCGCGGCGCTGTCCACCGCGGCCGATTTCCTCGTGGTCCTCGGCCTCCCCCTCCTGCTCCTCACCATCGACATAGAGGAATGGAGGAAGCTCGCCGGCAAGGCGCTCGTATCCTTCCTGCTCGCCGCGGTCGCGGTGAGCGCCGTCGCGGCCCTCGGGGTCCGGCTGATCGCGCCGTACGTGGCCGACGCGTGGAAGGTCGGCGGCATGGCGGTGGGCGTCTATACCGGCGGCACCCCCAACCTGGCGGCCATCAAGACGGCCCTCGCGGTGCCGAACGACACCTTCCTCCTCGTGCATACCTACGACACCGTGGTGAGCCTCCTCTATATCCTGTTCTGCGCCTCCCTGGCGCAGCGGCTCTTCACGCCGGCGCTCGGGGCCTTCGTGCCGCCCCGGACCGAGGGAGGCGCCGCGGGAACCGCTCCCGTGGAGTCGATCACCGCCTTCTCGGGGATGCTGACGCGGAAACGGTTGCCCGGCCTCGCCGCGGCCCTCCTCCTCGCGGTCGCCGCCGTGGCGATCGGCTTCGCCCTGTCCCTCGCGGTGCCCAAGGATTTCCGGACCGCCGTCGCCATCATCGCGATCACGAGCCTCGGCATCCTGGCCTCCTTCATCCCCGGCGTCCGCCGGATCGAGAAGAGCTTCCAACTGGGCATGTACTTCATCTACGCCTTCTGCTTCACCGTGGCTTCCATGGTGAGCGTCCGCTCCCTCATGAACGTCAACTGGCCGCTGCTCGCCTTCATCGTCCTCTGCATCGGCGGAGGCTTCCTCCTCCACGGCCTCCTCTGCAAGCTCTTCGGGATCGACGCGGACACCTTCATCATCACCTCGGTCTCCGCCGTCTGCTCGCCGCCCTTCGTGCCCGTCGTCGCTTCCGGGCTCAAGAATCCGCACGTGATCCTACCGGGCATCACGACGGGGATCATCGGGTACGTCATCGGCAATTACCTCGGCATCGGCGTCGCCTACCTCCTCAGGTGATCAAGTAACGCTTCAAGGAGCACGCACCATGGAACGGACCATCGAACTGCCCGAAACGGGGAACGCGAAGGACGCGATCCTCGCCGAACTCGCCGCGAAGAAGGCGGGGGACGCCGATTGGAAGGGCGCGAAAACCTGGAGCCTCGTCTACTACCTCGACGAGGAGCACGACGATTTCATCAAGCGGGCCTACGAACTCTACTTCTCGGAAAACGCGCTCAACCCGATGGCCTTCAAGAGCCTCCGGCGCATGGAGCACGAGGTGGTGCGCATGGCGGCTTCCCTGCTCCACGGAGACGCGGAGACGGTCGGCGTCATGTCGTCCGGAGGCACGGAGAGCTGCCTCCTCGCCGTGAAGACCTGGCGGGATTGGGCCCGCGCCAAGAAGCCCTTCCTCCGCCGCCCCGAGATCGTCCTCGCCGAGAGCGCCCACGTGGCGTGGTTCAAGGGGGCCGAATACTTCGACGTCAAGCCGGTCGTGGTCCCGGTGGACGGTGACTTCCGGATGGACGTGGCCGAGGCGCGCAAGCGCATCGGGAAGAACACGGTCCTCGTGGTCGCGTCCGCCCCCGACTATCCCCACGGCCTCGTCGATCCGATACCGGAGCTCGGCCGGGTCGCCGAGGAGAAGGGCGTGCCCCTCCACGTGGACGCCTGCCTGGGCGGTTTCTTCCTTCCCTTCATGGAGGCGCTCGGCCGGCCCGTGCCCGCCTGGGATTTCCGCGTGCGCGGGGTCAAGTCGATCTCCGCGGACGTCCACAAGTACGCCTTCGCGGCCAAGGGAGCCTCGGTCATCCTCTACCGCGACATGGACTATATGGAAAAGCAGTTCTTCCAGAAGGACGATTGGCCGGGCGGCGTCTTCATCTCGCCCGCCCTGCTCGGCACCCGGCCCGGCGGGGCGATCGCGGCCGCGTGGGCCGCCCTCATGGCCACGGGCCGCGCGGGATACCGGGAGATGGCGCGGACGACCCTGGACGCCGCGGACCGTCTCCGCGCCGGCATCGCCGCGACCCCCGGCCTGAAGCTTGTCGGCTCCCCCACGGGCAGCATCTTCTCCTTCGGGAGCGCGGAGAAAGGTTTGGACATCTTCGCGGTCGGCGACCAGATGGAATCGCGCGGGTGGCACGTGGACCGGCTCCAGAAACCGGAGGCCCTCCACGCCATGGTCACGCCCCGCCACGGACAGGTGGCGGAAGCCTACCTCGCCGATCTGGCCGCCTCGGTCGCGGCCGTCCGCGCCGACCCCCGTCTGGCCCGGCAGGGCGACGCGGCGATGTACGGCATGATCGCACGCGTGCCCCTGCGCGGCCTCGTCCGCGACGGGGTGCGCAAGCTCATGAGGAACCTCTACGGGAGCGAATGCGTCATGCCGGGCTTCGACGCCCTGGGGACGGGGACAACCGAAGAACGCCCGTGAGGCGATCGATTTGCTTTCCCCTCCCCGATCGCCGAGAATTCAGGCGGGCGGGGCCCCGGAGGAAGGATGGACCGGCAGGAAGCCATCGTCTGCGTGGACGACGAAGTCGTGATCCTCATGGCCTTGAAGATGGAACTCACGCGCCACTTCAAGGGCCGGTTCCGGACCGAGATCGCGCTCAACGCAGAGGAAGCGCTCCGCCTCATCGATGATCTGGATTCCGAGAACGTTCGCGTCACCCTGATGCTGACGGATTTGCTCATGCCGGGAATTCCCGGCGACCAGCTCGTCGCCCTCGTGAAACGCTCGCACCCCGACATCCGCTGCATCCTCGTCTCGGGCCAAGTGGACGAACGGGCCATGGAGGAGGCCCAGCTCAATCCCCTCCTCGACGCCTTCATCCGGAAACCCTGGCGGAGCGGCCAGCTCATCGAATCGGTGAGCCGCTGCGTGGGCGCGGACTGTCCCTAGGGCATCCGCCCGCGATCCGCCTCAAATCCTTTCGGAATACAGCGTGTCCGGAAAAACGATGCGGTAGGAGACGCCGCCCTCGGCGGCGACCTCCAAGGTGCCGTGCATCTGCATGCGCACGAGGTTGATCGTCGTCCGCAGGCCGAGGGATTCGGAGGAGAGGGGATCCCGGCCGGGAGGGAAACCGATCCCGTCGTCGCCTACGGCCAGGCGAACGGCGCCGGGCCCCGCCCGGTTCAATCGCATGGTCACGCGACCCCGCCGGTCGCCGGGAAAGGCGTGCCGGAGGGCATTGGTCACGATCTCGTTGACCACGAGACCGAAGGGGATCGCGGTATCCAGGACGAAATCGATGTCCTCGATCTCCAGTTCGAAGGAGACCTTCCCCTCCGGGCAACCGCTGTCGCGGACGATGCGCGGCAGGAGGTCGGCCAGGTAATCCCGCGCCCCGATGCGGGACAGGCTCCGCGTCCGAGACAGTTTCTCGTACACGAGCGCCATGGCGGCGATGCGGGAAGCCACGCCGCTCGCGAGTTCATCCGCCTTGGGGTGGTCGATGGCGGCCGCCTGCAGATGGAGGAAGGACACGATGAGCTGCATGTTGTTGTTGGTCCGATGGTAGAGTTCGTCCAGGAGCGCCTCCTTCTCCGCGAGGGATGCGCGCAGTTCGTCCTCCGCGCGCTTGAGCGGGGAGATGTCCCGGAGCACGCCCTCGATGCCGAAGAATTCTCCCGCCGGACCCGCGATCCTGCGCGAGTTCGCCGAAACCTCGATGATCGTTCCGTCCTTCCGCTTCATGGGGACCTGGAAATTCTTCACCTCCCCGTCGCCGCGCACCCGCTCAACGAGCGCGGCCCTGCGCGCGGGATCCTCGTAGAGGTCGACGATATTCGTCCCGACGAGTTCGTCCGGCCTATAGCCGAAGACCCGCTGGGATGAGGGGGAGATGACGGTGAATCGGCCTTCGGCGTCCACGCGGTAGCTCACGTCGACGAGGCTCTCGAAGAGGTTGCGGAATTTGCGCTCCGATTCCACGAGTTGGACCTGGACCTCATGGCGGCGGTCCTCGTTCGCCAGGAGGAGGCCGCTGATGAAGAGACCGATGGAGATCGCCGAACCGTAGGGCACGGCCATCGCCTTCATGAGCGCCCAGCCCGCGCCGAGGTCGTCGATGGGGAGGAATCCGGGCAGGATGAAGACGGCCGCGCCTACGGCCGCGAGGGCCGCTTTCCAGAGCCGATCGATGGCCGCCCTGCGGCGACCGATGAAGGTTCCCGCGAGGGCCGACAGGCAGATGCCGATCACGCCGCCGAAGACGCCCTGCCCGCCGAGGCTCGCCCGGTAGGCGGCCGCGACGGAAGCCGTGAGCGCCGCGGAGAGCGGCCCGCCGAAAGCGCCGGACAGGATGACGACGCTGTTCCGCTGGTCCACGCGCACGCCCTCCAAGACGGGAATCTTGACCTGCATGAAGCCGATCACGAACAGGCCGAACACGAGGCCGAGGATCGCCTGCCGCCGCGCGCCGGGCGCTCCCTTCCCGTCCGCGAGGCGCGCGTTCAGGAAACCGTATACCGCGACCAGGATGATGTAGAGGGCGAGGTTGTTGAAGAGTCCGAGGAAGAGGGGGAATCCGCTGACCACAGGAGGCTCCTACCCGGACGCCGGAACCGGATAGGTCAATTATAGCGTAGTGTCCCGAAGCTTTGGGAAAACCCGCGGAGCGAACGCGCGGTCGGCACCGGCCAGCGCCGGCCGGGCGGTCAGGAGGAGCGCTTCTTGAAGATCCGGAGCCGATCGAAGCGCTTCTCCTCACCGCGGCGGAGGCGCGCGATGTTGGCGCGGTGCGTGTAGGCGATGAACGCGCCGAGCAGCCACGACACGGCCACGAGGAAGGGCGAGACCGCGCCGCCGAGCAGCCAGCGGAGCGTGACGACGCAGGGGAAGACCAGGGCGGAAACCAGCGAGCCGAGGGAGACGATGCCGGTCGCCGCGATGGTCAGGACGAACGCCGCGGCCGTGATGCCGAAGGAGACGGGTTCCACCGCCATGAGGACGCCCGCGCTCGTCGCCACGCCCTTCCCGCCCCGGAACCCTGCGAAGACGGTCCACACGTGGCCCGCGACCGCCGCGGCTCCCGCGAGGAGGGCGACGAGGATCGGCTCGAGGGGGGCGGAGGGGGCGAGGACGGGGGCCAAGGCTACGGCGACCGCGCCCTTGGCCACGTCCGCGACGACCACCGCGACGCCCGCCTTCCAGCCGAAGACGCGGAAGGTGTTGGTTCCGCCCGCGTTCCCCGAACCGAGGTCGCGGGGGTCCTTCCCGAAGAAGACCTTGCCCACGACGACGCTGCTCGGGATGGAGCCGAGGAGGTAGCCCGCGAGGACGGCCGCGGCGAGGCCGAGGAAGCCGTCCATCAGGCATCCATCCAGGCGATGCCGAGGCCGCCGGGCCCTATGTGGACGGCGATCGCGGGAGAGACCGCGGTGACGAGGATCGGACGCCGCGGGGCGTAGGCCGCGGTCAAGGCGGCGGCGAGGCGCTCGGCGCCGTCGCGGTTCACGACGTGGCCGACGGCGAAGTCGTACCCGCCCCGATCCGGCCCGATCCGCTTCGCGACGGCGGCCAGGAGGGCCCGCTCGCCCGCGGCGAAGGACGGCGCGCCCGCGGAGGACCGGCGGCCGCGGCCGACCATGGCCCCCGCCTTCGCGACCCGGCCCTCGTCGTCCACCTTGAGGATGGGGCGGATGCCGAGTCCCTCCAGGGCGAGGCCCCGGAGGCGCGAGATGCGCCCGCTCCGGATGAGGTTGCGGAGGGACGGGACGGCGATGCGGAGGTGGAGCCCCTGCCGCAGGCGGTCCACGAGTTCCGCCGCTTCCCGCGCGTCCGCCCCCGCCTCGATCGCTTCGGCCGCCCGGCGCGCGAGCAGCGCGATGCCGATGGAGGCGCTCCGCGTGTCGAGGGCGAGGATGCGCTCCCCGCCGGGAAGCGAGGCGGCGGCCCGGCGCGCGGCGTCCAGGGTGCCGCTCAGGGCGCCGGAAAGGCCGAGATAGAGGACGCCGTCGGCGTGCGAGGCGAGGAATTCGAACTTCCTCCGGAAATCCGCGGCGGAGGGCTGGGACGTCGTCGGCAGCTCCGCGTCCGGGTCCGAGAGCAGGGCGTCGAGTTCGGCCGTGGCTATGGCGTCCTTGTCGGGCATATCCCGGCCCCCCGCGCATACGCGCACGGGGATACGTTCCACCGCGTGCTCCGCGCGGAAGGCGTCGGAGAGGTCCCCCGCGGAATCCACCGCGAGGACGCACCGCCGGCGATCCGCGGCGATCGCGTGCTGGAGGCGCATGTCGTCCACCTTGTAGCGCTCGATCGCGCCGTAGGTTTCCAAGGCGCGGAACAGCGCCGGCGGATCGTCGGTGTGGGCGTGGACCTTGACTACGGACCCGCCCCCGGCGGCGACGACCGAGTCCCCGAAGGCTTCGGCGACCGCGCGGAGGGCGGCGGCGTCCAGGCCCGTTCCGGTCAGGGCGGCCTCCGTACAGTACCGGAAGGCGCCGAGCTCCTCGATCGCGGCGACCGCGTTCTCCGCGGCTACCGCGTGCGAGGCATCCGCGTCCGCGGCCGCGCCGGCGGGAACGCCCGAGCCCGGGCGCCCCGCGTCCCGGCGCGCGTCCCGAAGCCTTCCGGCCGCGATATAGGCCTGCACCCCCTCGAGGAAGTGGACGAAGCCCTGGGCGCCGGCGTCGACGACCCCGGCCTTGGCCATCTCGGGCCGGAGGTAGCGCGTCTTCTCGAGGGCCGACTTCGCGGAGTCGAGGGCCGCGGCGAGCAGGGGCTCGAAATCCCGCTGCATGATGGCGTGGAGGGACAAGGCTTCGGCCCAGGCGCGGAGCACCGTGAGGATGGTGCCTTCCTTGGGGGACGAGAGCGCCCGGTACGTGGCGGCGACCGAGGATTGCGCGGCGCGGGCGAAGGAATCCGCGCCGACGCGGATCTCGTGGCGGAGTTCCTCGGCGAGGGAGTGGAAGAACTGGGCGAGGATGGCGCCGGAGTTGCCCCGGGCGCCCTCCAGGGCCGAATCGGCCGCCTGCCGGAGCGCGGACGAGGCGGGGGCGCCGAGCGCGAACGAGGCCGGCGCGAAGGCCGACCCCACGGCCATGGTCCGCACGGTCGCGGCCATATTGGTGCCCGTGTCGCCGTCCGGCACGGGAAAGACGTTGATGGCGTCGAGGCTCCGCGCGCTCGCCTCGAGGCGGCGGGCGCCGGAACTCAAGGCCCGCGCGATCCGGGCTCCGTCGAGGTATCGAATTCTCATTACGACGCAATAATACGACAAAATTCAAATAAATGTCAAATTGGATGACCGCTCCGAGGTCGGCTCCGCAGGCCTCCGCGCGGGTCCGATCCTTCATTGTACATTCGCGCTCCATATGTAAGAATGGAACCATGCGCACCGCGGACCTCTTCAGGAAAAACGGCTTTTTCGCGGCCTTCGGCATCTTCGGCCTCGGCTGTTTCTCCTACCCCCTCATCCTGCTCTATACCCGTCTCCTCTCGCCCGCCGAGATCGCGGGAGTCTACCTTTCGCCGGCGAGCCTCCTCGCGCTCGCGGTCCTCCTCGCCTTCGATTTCCTCTACGTACTGCGGAATTACCGCGTGATCGGCGGCTACCTCGCCGCAGGCAAAGCCGAAGACCTGGACCGGGCGCAGAAAACGTTGATCGAGTTTCCGCGCAAACTCATCGCCATGAGCCTGATCTTCACGATCGCCGCCGTCCAGATCATCCTGTCCTTCCGCCCCGAGTTCGGCGGCCGCCGCATCGAACACCTGCTGCTCTCCTTCGCCAACGCCACGTACTTCGGCATTCCCCTCTACATCTTCTTCTACCAGCGCGTCGAAAAGTGGGCCAGCGGCATTCCGTATACGGCCAAATACACCGCCCTCAAGCTGTCGGCCCGGATCGGCATCGTCGTGGTCTTCAGCATCCTGGCGGTCTGCGTCTCCCTCATCATCACCATCCGCGAGACCGCGCGTGCGGCCCAGGACGCCTCCTCGCTCATCGCCGACCTCACCTGGCGGAGCCTCCCCATCGTCGTCTTCGGCTTCCTCGTCGGCGTCTTCAACGTCACGATGATCATGCGCGGCCTCGCGTACCGCATCAGCGATTCCAACTACTTCGCCTTCCAACTCGGCGAGGGGAACTTGAGCGGGGCCTCGTTCACCGTGGTGCCGCGCGACGAGATGGGCGTGCTCGCCCACGGACTCAACGTCGTCCGGGACAAGATCCGGTCCCTGATCGTCTCTACCAAGCTGACCGTGGTGGACGCGATCCGAGCCAAGGAGGCCCTGCTCGCCGCCGCGGCCGTGACCGACGAGACCGTCGCGGCCATCAGCGCCGACGTGCGGGAGGTGAACGCGAAGGTCCGGAAGCTGGACGAGGGCACGGACGGCGTGCTCCGCTCCATGGAGGCGGTCAACGAGAACATCGATGTCCTCAACGGCCAGATCGCGACCCAAGCCGGACGCGTGGAAGAATCCACGGCCTCGGTCACCGAGATGATCGCCTCGCTCAACAGCATCTCCGCCATCGCGGTCCGCAAGCTGGAGTCCACCGAGCACCTGACCACCGCGTCCGCGGACGGCAAACGGAAGCTGGACGAAACGGTCGTGACGATCCAGCGCATGAACGCGAATATCGAGCGGATCCAGGGGATGGTGTCCACCATCCAGGGCATCGCCGCGCAGACCAACCTGCTCGCGATGAACGCGGCCATCGAAGCCGCCCATGCGGGCGATTACGGGCGGGGGTTCGCCGTCGTCGCCGACGAGATCCGCAAATTGGCGGAGACCTCCGCGGTCAATTCCAAGAAAATCAACGGCGATATCAAGGACATCATCGCCCTGATCCGGGAGGCGACGGACGCGGGCGACGCGACCTCCAAAGCCTTCGACGGCATGAACAAGGAGATCGGCGACGTCATCTCCTCGTTCCAGGAAATCGGGGAAAGCGTCAACGAATTGAAGGTCGGCGGGGAGCAGATCCTGGAATCCGTTTCCGCCCTCCGCGACATCTCCTCCAACGTCACCGGCAGTTCCGGGAAGATGGCCGAGGAAACGGCCTCCGTGGAAACGGCCATGGCGGGCGTCAAGGACCTCTTCGACGAGACGCGGGACGTGACCGCGCGCATGACGCAGGAGATCGCCGTGGTCGCGGATCGTTCCAAGGATATGGGGGTCAAGAGCCGCGAGATCCACGCGGTGACCGTAAAGATCTCCGAGAGCCTCGCGGCCTTCAAGACGGAGTGAGCGCGATGAGGGGAGCCGATTCGAAGCGCGGGACGCCGATGCGGGCGCCGCTCGCGGCGCTCGGCCTCGGCCTGGCGTTGGCGCTGGCCGGCTGCGCGACGGCGCCGCGGGAGCGGGTCTATCCGGCCGCGACCGGCCTGCTGCGCGGAACCGCGGCGGCCATGAACGGGAGCGGATACTGGATCGCGCGGCACCCCGCACCGGATGAACCCATCTTGGACGAAGCGGGCGTCGCCGAGCTCAACGCGGCCATCCGCGCCCGGGGAACGGTGCGCGACCTCTCCTCCTGGACGCCCCCGGCCGCCGCGGAACTCGCGAAAGAACTCAGGGATTCGGTCGCCTGGGTGCGCCGGCTCACGGTCTACCGGGCCGACGGGCGCAAGGTCGGCGGCCAGGCCGCCGAGGCCTTCCTGGCGCCCCTCGTCCGCCTCATGGACATCGAGGCGGCGCCTTCCGGGTCCGCCGGGTACGGTTTCCTCGTGGACCAGACCGACCTCCGCGCCCTGCCGACCGCCGAAGCGCTCTTCGACGGGCCGGGCGATCCGTACATCGACAATTTGCAGGCGAGCAGCCTGGAGCCGGGCCAGCCGGTGGTGATCCTCCACCGGAGCGCCGACGACGCGTGGCGCTACGTCGCCGCCGAGTTCGCGTCGGGTTGGGTGCCCGCGTCCGCGGTCGCCGCGGCCGACGAAGCCGCCTTCGCCCGGCGGTACCGGGCTCAGGCGGTCACGGTCGTCTCGGACCGCGCGGACCTCTTCGCCGACGAGCCGCTGACGCGCTTCGCGCTCTACGTCCGCATGGGGACCCGCCTCCTCCTTTCGGGCGAGGAGCGCGGCGGGACGATCGGCGTTTCCCTGCCGGAGCGCGACGCGGGAGGCGGCCTCCGCGAACGGACGCTCTGGGTCGACGCGGACGACGTCGCCCGAGGACCGCTGCCCTACACCCCGCGGACGATCTATCGCCAAGCCTTCCGGCTCCTGAACGCGCCCTACGGCTGGGGAGGAAGCTTCGGCCAACAGGACTGCTCGCAGTTCCTCTGCCAGGTCTTCGCCACCGTCGGCGTCACGCTCCCGCGGAATTCGGCGCGGCAGGCCAAGGTGGGGACGCCCCTGCCCTCCTTCCGCGCCGACCTCGGCGACGAGGAGAAGCGGGCGTCGCTCGCGGAAGGCGGCCTCGGCGGGGCGACCTTCCTCCGCTTCCCCGGCCACATCATGCTCTATCTCGGGGAGGTGAACGGGGAGCCGTACGCCATCCATTCCACCTGGGCCTACGCGGAGAAGCGGGGAATCCGGGAGCGCACGCGGCTCGTGAACCGGGTGGTCGTCTCCGACCTCCGGCTCGGGTCGGGGAAGAAGGGCTCCCACCTCCACCGCCTGACCGACGTCGCGATCGTGCGGCTGGAGAGCGGGAGCCCGAACGCGCCTTCGGGACCGGACGCGTCGGCTCAGTGATGCGCGCTATGGGCGGGCAGCGGCTCGGCCCGGGCGAGGGCTGGGGCGATCGGGGCTGATTCTTCCGTGGCGCAGGCGTCCAGGCAATCGGCGGCGGCCGCGAAGGCGGCGAGCGCGGCGTCCGCGGGCAGGGCGCCCATGGCCTTCCGTTCCAGGGCTTCGCGGAGGAACCGGACCGAGCGCGGCCAGGCGGCTTCGGAAGCCGCGCGGTTCGCGCCGTTCTGGCCCGACTGCTGGCGGAGGAACGCGTGGCCCGCTCCCTCGTAGATTTCCGGTTCGTAGCGCTTGCCGAGGCGGTCCATCTCGGCCTTGGCGTCCGGGATGGTGGCGTTCACCCGGGCGTCCGCGCCGCCGTAGAGGCCGAGCACCGGCGCCTCGATCGACGCGAGGCTCGTCGTCGCGGGCGAAACGCCGTAGTAGACCACCGCGGCGCCGAGCTTGGGCTGCCGCGTCGCCCAGGCGAAGGAGATGCCGCCGCCCCAGCAGAACCCGACCGCGCCGTACGCGCTCGTCGCGCTCGGGAGGGAAGTCGCGTAGGCGGCGGCGCCGTCCAGCCGGCGCACGATCTCCTCGGGATTGAGCGCGGCCATCGCGGCGCGGGCCGCGTCCGCTCCGCCGAGGGCCCGCGTGCCGCCCGCGCCGTCCGGAGCCTTGCCGCTCAGGAAGTCGGGCGCGATCGCGATGAAACCCTCCGCCGCGTACTGGTCAGCCACCGCGCGCGCCCAGTCGTTGAGCCCGAAGATCTCGTGGATCACGACGACCACGGGCGCCTTGTCGCTCCGCTCCGGATACACGAGCCAGGCGTCCACCCTGTCGCCCATCCCCGCGTCGTAGGTGACCCACTCGCCGTGGCGGGGCGAGGAAGCCAACCGAGAGGGCACGTCCGCCTCCGCGGGAGGCAGGTCCTGGGCGGAAACCGCCAGCGGCGCGAGGAACGCGAGTCCTATGGCGATGGCCGCCCGGCGCATCGCCGAACTGAACGAGGATCCTTTCATCTGCACCCTCCTGGGTTTCCTACTTTTTGTCAGCGGGGCGAAAGCCGCCAAAGGCCGCCGTCCGCCCCGTCGGTGAGCACGTACACCAGGCCGTCCGGACCGACGCGCACGTCCCTGATGCGCGCCCAGCCGCGGAGATAACTCGTCCTACCCGCGACGCGTTCGCCGTCCAGGTCCACCCTGCAGAGTTCCATGCCGGCGAGGGCCCCGATGAGGAGATCCCCCTTCCAAGCGGGGAACGCGGCTCCTTCGTAGAAGGCCATGCCCGAGGGGGCGATGGAGGGAACCCAATAGAGCAGGGGCTGGACCGTGCCGGGAGCCGCGGTCGCCCCCGTACCCACCGCGCCGCCCGAGTATTCGCGGCCGTACGTCGCGACCGGCCACCCGTAATCGGCGCCGGCGACGAGGATATTGACCTCATCGCCGCCGCGGGGGCCGTGCTCGTGGAGCCAGGGACGCTTGGAAACGGGGTGGACGGCGAGGCCCTGCGGGTTGCGGTGGCCGGAGGTGTAGACTTCGGGAGCCGCGTCCCGGTCCAGGAAGGGATTGCCCGGCGCGGGCTTGCCTTCGCGCGTCAGGCGAAGGGTCTTGCCTCCGTGATCGCGCGCGTCGCGGGCGCGCGAACGTTCGTTCCGCTCGCCGACGGTGGCCAGGAGGTAGCCGTCGGCGTCGAAGGCGAGGCGCGAACCGAAATGGAGGGTACTCGCGCTCCGGTTGTTGCCCGAGAAGATCACCGTCCAGTCTTCCAGCCGCGGCGGATCCTCCCGGTACCGGGCCCGCGCGATGGAGGTGCCGTAGGTCCCCCCGTGGTTCTCGGAAAAACTTAGGTAGACCTCGCGCGTTTCCGCGAAATCGGGCGCGAGGACGAGATCGAGGAGCCCGCCCTGGCCGTAGCTCCGAATCTTCGGCACGCCGGAGAGCGCGCGCCGTTTTCCCGTAGTGAGGTCGATGGACTCCATCGCTCCGTTCTTCAGGGTCACGAGGGCGGTGTCGGCGGCGGGGAACGCGAGGGCCCAGGGGGAAGGAAGGCTGCCCGCGACGGCCTGGACGCGGAATTCGCGTTCCTCCGGCGGAGGCCCCTCCTGCGCCGGGGCGGCGGGAGTGAACGACAGGAACGCGAACGGCAACGCGAAGACCGCGAACGACTTTTTCTCCATAGGGCGTGCAACCCTCTCCCCGCGGGGCTGTGTCGAATCTAGTAATTTATGACTTGTTTGGTCAAATTTTATCCGCTATCTTAGGCGGACCAACGGAAAAGCGGAGGAGTAGGCAACGGATGACCACGAAAACGGAAACGCAGGTCCCGACCACCGAGCGGCTCGTCGGCGACCTCCCCCTCCGGCCGGAGGAAATTCTCTCCGATTACCGGCTCGCGGTGCGGTCCCGCCACGCTTCGGTGATCGGACGGCGGGAAGTCCTCAACGGCAAAGCGAAATTCGGCATCTTCGGCGACGGTAAGGAACTGGCCCAACTCGCCATGGCGCGCGCCTCCCGGCAGGGAGACTGGCGGTCCGGCTACTACCGCGACCAGACCTGGCTGCTCGCCCTCGGCGTCCTCACCCTGGAACAGCACTTCGCCCAACTCTTCGCCGAAACGGATCCCGGCCGCGAACCCCATATGGGCGGCAGGTCGATGAACGGGCACTTCTCCACCCACTACCTCGATGAGGAAGGTAATTGGCTGGACCAGACGACGCAGTTCAACTCGTCAGCCGACGTGTCCCCGACGGCGTCCCAGATGCCGCGCGCCGTCGGCCTCGCCTATGCCTCGGTCATCTACCGGAAACTCGGCCGGGCGGGCGGCCCGGGAGGCGCCGGCCTGGACGCGAGCGGCTTCTCCCGCGGCGGCGACGAGGTGACCTGGGCGACCATCGGCAACGCTTCGGCGGCCGAAGGCCTCTTCTGGGAAGCCGTCAACGCGATCGGCGTCCTCGGCGCCCCCGCCGTGATCGTGGTTTACGACGACGGCTACGGCATCACCGTGCCCAACCGGTTCCAGATGGTGAAGGAGAGCATCGGCGCGGCGCTGGAAGGTTTCCGGCGCGATGCCGCCCGCCCCGACGAACGCGGCCTCGACCTCTACTCCGTCGCGGGCTGGGACTACCCCGCCCTCCTCTCCGCCTTCGCCGAAGCGGCGGCGAAGGCGCGGGCCGACCACGTCCCCGCCCTCGTCCACGTCGTCGACTGTACCCAACCCCTCGGGCATTCCTCTTCCGGATCCCAGGAGCGGTACAAGAGCGCGGAGCGCATGGCGTGGGAGCAGGAATTCGATTGCCTTGCCCGGTTCCGCTCCTGGATCCTGGCCGCGGGGGCGGCCACCGCGGACGAGCTATCCCGCATCGAGGAGGAGGAGAGGCTCCGCGTGGAGGACGCGCGCAAGGCGGCCTACGAGGCCTGCCGCCTCCCGATCCGCGCGGAACGCGACCGCGCCGTCGACCTGCTCCGGCAGACCGCCGAGGCGCTCCTCGCGGAGGAGACGGGGGAGCGC
>JAEXTK010000266.1 GCA_023406985.1 Spirochaetota bacterium
CGCTTCGACCGGCGCGGCCTCTTCAAGTTCCTCGGCTTCGGGGATCTCTTCTGGCTCGGCAGCTTCGGCGACTTCGACGGATTCGGAGACCTCTTCGAGTTCCTCGGCTTCGGCTACCTCTTCCAGAGCCTCGGCTTCGACGGCCTCTTCCGACTCGACGGCTTCGGCGGCCTCTTCAAGCTCCTCGGCTTCGGGGATCTCTTCCAGAGTCTCGACTTCGGCGACCTCTTCAAGCGCCTCGGCCTCGGCGGCCTCTTCAAGCTCCTCGGCTTCGGGTATCTCTTCCAGAATCTCGGCTTCGGCGGGCTCGGCGAGAGGAGCGGGCTTTGAGGCCGGGGCGGAGGTCGGCGCGGGCGCGGCCGGAGTCGGCGCGGCCTTGGGAGCGGCGGGTTTCTTGGGTTTGGCCGCGGCCGGGGCGGGCGCGGCGGTAGGGGCGAGCGCCATGACCCGGCCGAGGATGTCTTGGAGTTTGCCCTCGTCGAGCTGGGCGGCGACCGGGACCATCTTGCCGCCGATGGCGGATAGGAGTTCGTCCCAGGACTTGTCGATGAGCTCGTCCACGTCGGAGGCGAGGCGCTTGGGAACCGCGCCGCGGAGGTCGCGCTTGAGTTCGGCGCGGACTTCCTCGCGGCGCTGCTCGAGCTCGCGCTTCCAGCGGTTCCAATCCAGATCGCCCTTCCGGTCGTAATACTCCTCCATGAGCGCGATCTGGAACCGTTTTATGCGGTCCCGTATCACGGTCAGCGAATCTTGGCGGAGATTGAAGAGCAGGAAGACGACGAGGAAGACCGTCAGGAAGAAGGAGCCGAGGAGGATGCCCTTCATCGCGGGAGGAAAGGCGAAGACGGCTTCCTTCACGAGGCGGCCCGTGATGAAGCCGTCGCGGGTCTTGGCGGAGATGAGGGCGAAGGACGTACCGGACGCGCCCGCGGCCAGGGGCGTGGGGCCGAAGGTGCCGTCGGACCACACCGAGGCTACCGCGGAAACGAGATCCGCGCGGCCGAGGCGCGGAAGCCCGGAGACTACGCCGGCGGGAGCAGCGACGAGCGAGAGGTCCTCGCCGACGCGGAGACGGCCCTCCGCGGTGAGGCGCTCGGCCAGGCCGCGGACGGAGACGGCGAAGATGGCCGTCCCTTTGTACACGTCGAAGGAATCGAGAAAAGGAAAGGAGAAGAGGAACCGCTCTCCCGCCGGGTCCACGACGAGGCGCGGGGCGCCGCCCTCGGCCACGGCGATTTCTTCCAAGGGCAGATCGCCGGCAGCCTCGCCGTAATTGCGGTAGGCGATGGAGAGCTTGTCTCTCCTGAGCTCGTCTCCCCGGGAAGTGGAAAAATGGATCCGCTTGCCCGCCGCGTCCACGAAGCGCACGGATTGGAGCCCGCTCGTCTCCTCGGTCAGCAGGCCGAACCGCTTGGAGCGCTCAAAGACGTCCTCCGCGCTCTGGTTCGGCAAGAAACTCCGCTTGACTTCCCCCGCGGCCAGCTCGGCCGCGAATCGATTCTTGAGTTCGGTGAAGTAGGCGCCGGTGACCGCGGCGTCCGCGGCCAGTTCCCGCTCCAGTCCCTTGGCGACGGTCGGATTGTAGAAACGCGCCTCCACGAGCTCGAATAGCCCGGTGAAAGCCAGCGCGGCGAAACCCGCGAAGAGAACGACTGCGATAAGCAAACTGACGGTAACCTTGTGGCCGACCGTCAAGAGATGTACTCCGGCATAGTTTTACGTTTCATTATCGGTATGAACGCCCTCCCAGTATAGACGGAAACGGGCGGGTCTCGCCAGAGCGGCGAGCCCCGCCGGCCGCGACGGGCTTCTCTCCGCGACTCCCTTGCTACCGTTCAGCTTCATTCGATTCCTCTCCTTGACCACCGCCGACCGCCCGTTCATAGTAGCGGCACATGAACGAACTGAAAGAAACCGAAGCGGCGCCCACGCGGGCCCTGCTCATAAGCGTACGGGAAGGCCAAACCGACGAGGAAGAGGCCGCATCGCTCTCCAAGGAGCTCGCGGGGCTCGCCAAGACCCTGGGAGTGGACATCGTCGGCCAAGAGACCGTCCGCGTCCGCGACAAGCAACCGAAATTCGGCATGGGGACGGGCAAGGCGGAAGAGATCGCCGGCCAAGCCAAGGCCCTGGAAGTCGACTGCGTCATCTTCGATCAGGACATCTCCCCGTCCCAGCAACGCAACTGGGAAGAGATTTCGGGAGTGTCGGTCCTGGATCGGCAGGAGGTCATCATCCAGATCTTCGCGGCCCGGGCCAAGACGAAGGAAGCGGCGCTCCAAGTCGAGCTCGCCCGGCTCAAGCACTCGCTGCCGCGGCTGGCCCACAAGTACATCGACCTTTCCCGGCAGCGCGGCGGTCGCTACGGCACCAAGGGCTCGGGCGAGACGCAGCTGGAGATCGACCGGCGGAACGTCCAAAAGCGGATCCACCAGCTCGGCGGGGAACTGGAAGAGGTCCGCAAGAACCGCGCCACCCAGCGTAAGCGGCGCGAGCGCGTACCCATCCCCGCGTGCGCCCTGGTCGGTTACACGAACGCCGGCAAGTCCTCCCTGCTCAACGCCATGACCCGGGCGGACGCCTTCGTGGAGGACAAGCTCTTCGCGACCCTCGATCCGACGACGCGGCGGCTGGAGCTCGGCAAGGGGCGCCCCATCCTGCTCACCGACACGGTCGGCTTCATACGCCGCCTGCCCCACGACCTCGTGGACGCCTTCCACGCGACGCTGGAGGAGGCCGCGCTCGCCGACCTCGTCATCCAGGTGCTCGACGCGTCGGATCCCGACGTGGACCGCCACTTCGATACGACGATGACCGTCCTCAAGGAGCTCGGCGCGGAGAATACGCCGATGCTCGTGGCGCTCAACAAGACGGACCTTCTCGCCGCCGGCGCGGAAGACGGCGAGGCCCGGCTCGCGGATCTCCGGAAGCGGTACGCCGAGAGCGTGGCCATCTCCGCGGCCACGGGGGCCGGCCTGGAAGAGCTCGCCCGCCGCGTCGACCTCCTCCTTTCGGGAGGCGTCCGCCGCTTCCGGTTCCCCGCCACGCGGCACGACCTGGCGGCCCTCCTCCACCGGTCGGGCTCGGTCACCGCGGAAAACTACGCGGACGATTACATCGAGATGGAGGCCCGCGTCGGCGAACGCGCGCTCGGCGCGCTCAAGGAGTACCTCGTCGACTAGGCCGCGCCGCCCCTGGCCGGGGCGGGGCCGGAACGCCGCGCGCCCGCCGCGCTCACTGCCTGAGCCAGGCGTGGACGTGGGGGACGACGGCGTCGAGCGGGAGGACCGTTTCGGCGGCGCCGAGGTCGATGGCCGCCTTCGGCATGCCCCACACGACGGAGGTGGCCTCGTCCTGGGCTATCGTGTGACCGCCGGCCCGCCGGATCTCCAGGAGCCCCTCCGCGCCGTCGCGGCCCATGCCCGTGAGGAGGATGCCGAGGCACCCCCGCCCCCGGTGTTCGGCCGCCGAGCGGAACAGCGGATCCGCGGCGGGACGCTGATTGCAGACGCGCGGGCCGGACGTGATCCGTACGCTCTGCGCGGTCCCCCGCGCCGAAAGCTGCATATGGTAGTTGCCCGGCGCTATGTAGACGGTGCCGCGCTCGACGGGCTCCCCGTGGACGGCCTCTTTCACGGTGGCCCGGGAAAGTTCGTTGAGGCGGGCGGCGAAGGCGGCCGTGAACCGTTCGGGCATGTGGATGACGGCGAGCGTCGGCGGAAAGTAGGGCTCCCAATCCACGAAGATCCGCTCGAGGGCGATGGTCCCGCCGGTCGAGGCCCCGATCGCGATCAGGCGATCCCCCGCCGCCGGCTCCGCGATCCGGACGCGGCCGATCGTTCCATCGCGGCCGCCCGCGCTGCCGCGTCCGTCCGCGAGCGCGTCGATGCCTTCCTGCAGGCGCGATACCGTGGCGGCGCTCGCGGCGAGGATGCGGTCCGTGAGCAGGTCTACGACGTCCTCCACGCTGAAGGGCCCGCCCGGCTTGGGGACGACGTCCACGGCGCCGAGTTCCATGGCGCGCAGGGCGGCGGGGCTGACCTCCTTCGCGAGGGACGAGACCACCACCACCGGCATCGGGGAGTGCTTCATGATCTGCCGCAGGAAGGTGAGCCCGTCCATGCGGGGCATCTCGATATCGAGCGTGAGGACGTCGACTTCCGTCTTTTCGAGTTTCTCCCGCGCGATGTAGGGATCCATGGCGCTGCCGACCACCTCGATCCGCGGGTGTTGGGAGAGCCGCGCGGTGAGTATCTCCCGCACGATGGCGGAATCGTCCACCACGAAGACCTTGATCTTGCCGCCCATCAGGCTAGCTTCCGGAAGCAGGCGGCGCCGTCCCGCTGCATGGTCGGCGGTAGGGACAGGATCGCCTCGGTGTGGCCGACGAACAGCAGCCCGTCCTTCTTCAGGTTCCGCACGACGTTGTTCACCGCGCGCCGCCGCGCGGCTTCGTCGAAATAGATCATCACGTTCCTGCAGAACACGTAGTCGAACTTCTCCTGGAAATCGAGGTGGTCCTGGAGGTTGAGCCGCTTAATCCGGAGGTGGGAGCGGAGGCCGGCCCGGACCCGGAAGGTATCCGCGCCGAGCTTGAGGAAGTAGCGCTCGCGGATCGCGGGCGAGAGCTCCTGCAGGCGGCCGTCGACGTATTCCCCCCGGTTCATGAACCGTAGGGCGCCCGGATTCACGTCCGAGCTCAACACGAGGAAGTCGGAGACGCCTTGCTCCAGGAGCGTGATCACGATGGAATAGGGTTCCTCGCCCGTGGAACTCGCCGCGCACCAGATGACCGGCCGGGACACCCGCCGGCCGCGGATGTCCGCGGCCAGGCGCTGGAAATGCTCGCCCTCGCGGAAGAAGAACGTGTGGCCCACGGTGATCGCGTGGAGGAACTCGTCGGTCGCGTCGGGGTCGCCCGCATTGAGGCGGACGAAGTACTCGCCGAGATCGTACTCCCGCGTGTAGGCCAGTTTCTCCAGCTTGAGCCGGAGGACCTCCATCTTGTCCATCGAGTAGTGGATCCCGTAGCGGGAGTACACGAGTTCGCGGTACTTGGCCAACAAGGCCTCGTCCACCGCCTCGCTCATGTGCGCTCAAGCACGGGCGCGAATTCGGGGTCCTCCTCCAGCGGGATCCGATGGCCGTCCAGCGCCGGCTGGATGGCGAGGGTGGCGGCCTTGCGGGGCGCGGGGGCCGGCTGGGGAGCTCCGGCCGGCGCCGCAGCGCGGCGATCCCGCACCGGAACCTTCCGCGCGCCGGCGGGGGCGGCCTTGCCGAGCACGAGCGTGGAAAGCTGCACCACGACGTCGTTGAGCGCGTCCACCTGGCTCTGCAGTTCCTCCGCGGAACTCGCGGTTTCCTCCGAGGCGGAGGCGTTCTGCTGGACCACCGTATCGAGTTGGATGATGGCCTTGTTCACCTGGCCGATCCCTTCGTCCTGCTGACGGCTCGCCGCCTCCACCTCCCGGGTCATCTCGTTCGATTTCTTGGAATTGGTCGTGATCTCCTTGAAGATGTCCGAGAGTTGGTTCGTGAGCGTCTGGCCTTCCTGCGTCTTCTGCAGGGCGGTCTTGATCATCTGGGCCGTCTCCTTCGCGCTCGCCGCGCTCCGGTTGGCCAGGTTCTTGACCTCGTCCGCGACCACGGCGAAGCCCATGCCGGCCTCTCCCGCGCGGGCCGCCTCCACCGCCGCGTTGAGCGCGAGCATGTTGGTCTGGAAGGCGATGTCGTCGATCACGTCGATGACGGCGCCGATCTCGTCCGCGGCCTTCCCGATGTCGTTCATCGCGGTGAGCATGCGCCCCATGTGGACCGCCCCGGCCTCCGCGGCCTCGGAGGTGCGCGCGGCCAGGAGGCTCGCCTCTTTGGCGTTCTCCGCGTTCTGCTTCACCATGGAGGCGAGTTCTTCCATTGAACTCGTCGTCTCCTCGATACCCGCCGCCTGCTCGGATGCCCCGGACGCGATCTCCTGCGCGCCGACCGAGAGTTGCCCCGAAGCGGTACCGATCTGGTCGGCCCCGCCGGAGAGGCTGTTCACGATCCTGACCACCGGTTTCGTGATGGACCGCGAGAGCAGGATGCCGAGGAGGAGCGCGGCAACGAAGCCGATGCCGACCGCGGCGAAGATCACCCGGTTGAGGTTTTCGGCTTGCGCCTCGGCCTTCCGCCCCATCTGCGTTCCGTAATAGTCCATCGCGTAGTCGGTCATGGCCGACAAGGAGGCGATGAGCGCTTCCAGGTTGATGTCAACCTCGCCGCCGATGGTCAGGGCCGAGGTCGTCCGCATGTATTCTTCGGCCCCGATCCGGGCCTGCCGCATCGCGGCGATCTTGGCGAGGTAGTCGTTGTCCGCCCGTTTCGCCGCCTCCAATTTAACGACGAAATCGGCGTAGAGCTTCTTCTCCTCGTCGGTTTTTTGCGCGGCGTCGTACGCGGCGATGCCGCCGGAATAGCCGTCCCGGTGCACCGCGAGGATTTCCATCTGATGCGCGTAGCCTTTCTCCGAAAGGTACGGGGAAGCCAAGGCGCGGAGGGTGGCGATGGCGCCCTCCAGATGGATGGAGATGCTCGTCAGGTTCTCGATCGTCGGAATGCTCTCCTCGGATAGCTGGCGTATGCTCGCCGAAGACCGGGAGATGCCGATGTAGCCGACCGTTCCGACGGCGAGCGTGATGAGGCCGACGCCGATGAAGGCGCTGATCAGTTTGGCCGATAGTCCTATTTTCATTTCCGTCTCCTTCGCGATCAGTTGGCGGCTACGGGAGCGGCCGCGCGCAGCTGTACGAATTCCTCATCGCTGAGGACCTTGAGCACGTCGAGGATGATCTTCATGCCGTCCGGCGTATCCGCGACGCCGCGGACGTACTCGGCCTTGACCTTCAGGGTGATGTAGGGCAGCACGTTGATCCGTTCCTCCGGCACGGTGATGACTTCCTGGATCGAGTCCACCACCATGCCGAGTAGGGTGACCTCATTCTCTATGGCGACCTCCACCACGATGACCGTGGTGCGCTTGGTATATTCCTTGAACTCCATGCCGAATTTCAGGCGGAGGTCGATGATCGGGACTATCTGGCCGCGGAGATTGATCACGCCGCGGATGAACGGCGGCGTCTGCGGGAGGGGCGTGATCTCGATCATGCCCATGAGTTCCTTCACCTTGAGGATATCCATGCAATAGCTTTCGCCGCCGAGGGTGAAGCTGAGGTAGCGCGTCCCCGTGATCGTTTTCCTTCGGGAATTTTCCATGTGCTCCTCCGCCACCTAGAGAAGCTTCTTGATCGCCGAGAGGAGCTTGTCGCTCTCGCAGGGCTTCACGATCCAGCCGGAGGCGCCGAGTTCGCGGCCTTTCTGGCGCAGCTCGTCCTTCGTTTCGGTGGTGAGCATGAGGATGGGCGTGGACCGGTAGGACGGCCGCTTGCGGACCTCCGACAGCAGGGACAGGCCGTCCATCACCGGCATGTTCACGTCGAAGAGGAAGAGATCCACCGGTTGGGCGCCGATCCGGTCCAGCGCGACCGCGCCGTTCTCCGCCTCGACCACCGCGTACTCCCCTATCAGCGCATTCTTGAGAATGTTCCTGATAGCCGTGGAATCGTCGACCAACATGATCGTCTTCATGGGTCCTCCTAAAACAGCTCGATATCGGTGCTCGTTCGCCGCAAGTCGATCTTGTCCTGTAAGCCGAGGGTCCGGAGCGCGGAAGCCAACGCCTCCAGCTCCCGCTCGGTCGTGAGCCGCCGGCGCAGGCGCTCGACGGTCCGCTCGGGGGCGCAGGCGGCCGCCAGGGCCGCGCCGTCGCCGTGGGCGTCCCGCACCGTCTCGATGAAATCCAGGGTGAACTTCTCGGCGTTCTCGATTTCCTGCGTCACGATGGCGTGCAGCATGGAGAGCGGGAACAGGGCCTTCATGTCCATCTCCAGCGATTCGATGAAGCGCGCGACGCCCGCGTACAGCAGCACGAACTCGTTGAGCTGCCGCTCCAACGCGCGGTGCATCCCTTCATAGACGGACGAGTCCTCGTTGACCTGCTTGGAGACGACCGCCTGGGTATCTTCCATCACGCTGCGCAACGATTTGAACAGCTCCTGGGTCCGGCCGATGGTCGTCCCGATGGTGGCCACGAAAGACTGGGTCTCCCCCGAGAGCTTCTGGATCTCGTCGGCGATGACCTTGAAGCCCTTCCCGTGGGCGCCGGAGCGGGCGGCCTCTATGGAGGCGTTGATGGAGAGGACGTGCACGCGCTCCGCGATGTCGGAGATGCTCTCCAAGAGCTTGACGATGGAGGCCATCAGGCCGTTGAGGCGATCGATCTCCCCCGCGAAGGCGTTGTAGGAGCGAGCCGTCTGATCGGTCATCTCGGCGATGTGGCGCCAGAGCCGGTCGATCCCGTCCTTCATCCGGTCGGCGCATTCATCCTGCTCGAAGGACGACTTGCTGCGGTTGACCGACGCGAGGAACTCGGCGATCGCGGTCTTGATGCGCACGAGGGTTTCCGACATCGGCTCGGACGTGCCGTTGAGGTAGCGCGTGATGCTCTCGAAGAGCGCGGACACCGCGCGCTCGTAGGTCGCGGTGTCCAAGGG
>JAEXTK010000024.1 GCA_023406985.1 Spirochaetota bacterium
GAGCAGGAGGAAGACGCTCAAAGACGGACTCAGGAACAGCAGGCGACCGCGCATGGTCAAGAGAATACGACGGACACGCGGTGCCAGAAAAGGCCCCGCCGCACCTCGATGTCGGAGGCGAGCGCGACGCACATCTTGAGGCCGAATCCGCGGTAGAGGCCCGCCGCCGCGTCGAAGCGCGGTTTCCCGCCCGCCCCCGACCGCGCCTCGTCGAGCGCGCGCTGGAAGGCCGGCAGGTTGGCCGAGCGGAAACGGAAGGTCAGGGTGAGACCGGGAACGGAGGAGAGGGTGACCACCGCGAACGGCGGCAGGACGCCGCGGGCATGGGCGACGAGGTTGTCGAAGAGTTCGCAGGCGACGAGTTTCGTCCGCGCGGCCGCCGCCCCGGAAGAACCGGGGTAACCGTCCACGAAGCGTTCGAGGCGCGGCAAACTGGCATAGCTCGTGCGGATGATGACCGCTGCGGACCGGCCGCTCATACGGCTACAGCAGGACTTCGTTCGCTGAACGTATGATCGGGAACAATTCCGCGAAACCGGTGGACTCGATCGCGAGCCGCACGATCTCGCTCGGGCTCATGACGTAGAGCTTGTGGCCCGATTCCTGGCCGTCTTCCACCGCCGACATGAGGACGCCGAGGCCCGAGGAGGAAAGATTGGAAACCCTCGACATGTCCAGAACCAAATTCGTCGTCTTGATGAGACTGTAGACCCGCTGCTGGAACTCGGTATACGTATAGGAATTGACGGTTCCGATGACCTCGAGCAACGCGTAGCCGTCCCCTTTCCGCTCCGTGATGTTCAAATGGTCCATGCCGCCTCCTAGCTGAATTTCACCGCGAGAATAGTGATGTCATCGTTCATTTCCTGGGATACGAATTCGGTCACCGCCTCGGAGAGGTACCGCACGATCCGCTCCGCGGAAGCGGTCCGGTTCTCCAGGAGCGAAGTCTGGATGCGGTCCTTTCCGAACCGCGCGCCGCGGATGGATTCGGCGTCCGTCAAACCGTCGGTGGTCACCAGGAGAATGTCCCCCTGCTTGAACGTCGCCTTGCGCACGAGCACGTACGGCCCGATGTCCTTCACGAACCCGAGGACCTTGCCGTCGCCCTGGATCTCCACCGGGTTGTTGTAGGCGCTCGACAGGAGCAGCATGATGGGCACGCCGCAGTTCACGTAATAGAGCGAACGTTCCTTGAAGTCGAAGAGGCCGAAGACGCCGGCGAAGAAGGTGCCGCGCGGGAGGTTGGCCTTGATGAAGGCGTTCGTCTTCACGACGAGCTTCTTGAAATCCTTGGTCTCCTTGAGGAAGGTGCGCACGACCGACTTCAAGATGACCATCGACATGCTCGCGTTGAGACCCTTTCCCGAGACGTCGCCGATGACGAAGATGAACCGGTCCTGGGACAGGCGGATGAAGTCGATGAAGTCGCCGCCGAGCTTGCGGGTGGACCGCGTCATGTAGGCGATGTCCACCGCCGGGTGCGCGATGCGGTCGATGTTCTCCTGGATCGATTGGATGATCTGCGCCGAGAACTCCAGCTCGCGGTCCACGGTGAGCACCAGGGATTCCTGGGCGACGTTCTTGAGGTAGTACGCGACGACGAAGAGCTTGCCGTACACGCGCGAGATCGTGTCGTAGTCGTAATCGGTGAAGTCGCCGCCCGTCACCTTCGCGCCGAGGAGGACCGAGCCGATGATCGTCCGGCCTTCGCGGAGGAGCACCAGGGCGTCCGCGTCGAAGCGGTCCAGGATCGCGAGCAGTTCGCCCTTCACGTCGTGGTACTCGTAGTTGGTGACGATTTCCGTCTTGAGGATGATGGAGACGTCGTTGTTGAGGAGCAGATCGATGCCCGGCGCCTTCCGCTCGAAGCCCTCCTCGCCGGTGTGGCCGTTCGTGGAGCCGACGTTCACGAGGTCGCCCGCGGCGTTCTCCACGAGGAGGTTGACCGCGCTGCAGCCGACGCTGTCGCGGAGCAGGGTCAGGAAATTCGCGATGACCGGATCGCGGCCCTGGGAGAAGTCGATGGCGGAGAGCCCCTCTTCCAGCCGTTCGCCGTAGGAGAAGCGGCTGCGGAGCAGGCGCACGTACCGGGCGCGTAGGAAGGCGGACAGGCGGGTGGAGGCGAGGTACACCGCCCCGGCCACGAGGACCGCGAGGATGCCCGCGCCGCCCAAGGGGAGCGAGAGCAGCGTGAACAGGAGGCCGGCGATGAGGCCGAGGGTGAGCGCGAACAGGGAGAACGAGGCCGCCGTCGTCGCGGCGGCGCCGAGGTCGAAGAGCCGCGTGATCGTCATGCCGTAACCGAGCGTAGCGGCCAAGAGGGCCCCGCCCACGGGGAGGAGCGTATACGCCCAGGAAGCGCCGAAGCGGAACGGCAAGACGATCGCGAAGCTGAACGAGACGACGTATCCCAAAGCCAAGCCGGCGACGACCACGACGGTCTGCAGCTTGTAGATGACGCTCTTGAAGAAAACGCGGCGGATCAGGAGCAGGGCCGCCGACGCGATGCCGAGGGCGAACCCGACGACCGTGATCGTGAGGTACAGCGGCCCGGCCTCGCGGACCAGCTCCCCGCCCTCGATGCGGAGGCCGACGAGGTACCGGTCCGTGAACAGGATGAAGTAGGCGACGAAGAGCCAGATGGCGGAGGCGAGAGCGCGCAGGATGCGCGGCTGCTTTTCGTAGGGGAAGGACAGGGCGAGGAGCGCGATGATGAGGTGGGAGGCCACCACGGCCACGGCAGCCATGCGCGCGAAGAATACGGCGGCTCCCGCCGACCCCGCCAGGGCCGAGGAGTAGGCGCCGCCGATGCCGAGGGCCGTGAGCGCGGCCGCCTGGCAATAGAAGAAGATGAGGCGCGCGTTGATGGAATCGGCGACGCGGAAACGGACCCAGAAGCCGAAGGGAATGAGCGTGAAGAAGAGCAGGTAGTCGACCAGGGAGAGGATCATCGGTTTACTCCATCACCTTCGCGGCCAGGACGGTGACGTCGTCGCGGAGCGGCTTGCCGCCGGCGTGGTCGACGACGAGCGCCGCGAGGGAATCGACGAATTCCGCGACCGGCTTGACGGAATCGTCCGTCACGAAATCTATCCACCGCTCGCTGTCGCCGAGCATCTCGCCGGAGTCGTCCGGCACCTCCGACACGCCGTCGGAGGCGATGAGGATGGTATCGCCGGGGAAGAGCTTGGCTTCCGCGATCGGCACCGATTCCAGGTCCAGGATGCCGATGAGGCTGCAGTTGGAGGTGAGGTGCCGGATCTGGCGGCCGGCCTTGGTCTCCGAGATGATGAGGGGGTCGGCCATGGACGCGTTCACGTAGCGGATCGTCATCTTCTTCGTATCCACGACCGCGATGAAGAGGACCGTGTACTTGTCCTCCAGCCGCATGCCCTTGATGGCCGCGTCCACGCTGCGCACGAGGAGCTCCAGGTCGTCCTTGTGCTCGATGATGCGGATCGTGTTGACCACGATGCCCATGATGAGGGCCGCCGCCAGGCCCTTGCCCGAAACGTCGCCGAGCATGAGGAGGGTCCGGTCCTCGTCGATGGGCAGGACGTCGTAGTAGTCGCCCGAGACGTTCACGAGGGGGCGGAAATAGGAAGCGAGCTCCATGCCCTTCACCGACGGCAGGGCCTTGGGCAGGAAGGCCCGCTGGGTCTCGGCGACCATCGACCATTCCTTGGAAACGGCCGCGATGGAGAACATCTTCTCGATCGTCTCGTTCCGTTTCAGGAAGCTCTGGAATTCCGCGTAGAGCTCGGGGAAGATGTCGGCTTCCATGATGCGCGCGAACCGCATGAAGAAGTAGCAGTGGAGACCGCCCTTGACGACGAAGAACCCGCGCGCCTTGCGGTGGTCGGACACGAGGTCCAGCTTATCGTCGAAGAAGTAGACGCCGTCGCGCCAGGAGTCGTAGTGGCGCACGATCTCGGAGAATATCGCCGGGTCGGAACCGATGATGCCCGGGCTGTTGTAGACCGCGTACCGCTTCGGCATGTCCACGAGGAGGACGGTGCAGTCGGCCGTGAACTCCAGGATGTCGCGGAAGGCGCGGATGAGGTCGTTCGTGGTGAAGCAGAACCGGAGGCGGTCGACGAACACGCCGAGGACCCGGGTATCGCCCCGGACGAAGGCGCGGTCCCGGAGCGTAGCGTCGGCGCGGCGGAGGAGGAAGGTGCTCGCGGACGAGAGGCCGATGAAGAGCAGACCCGCCACCGCCACCTTGCCCGGAATCGGGAGTCCCGTCGTGAGGACGGGCGCGAACAGGGCGAAGAGCGCGGTCGCCGTAGCGATGGTGACGATGTCGACGGACTTCTTTACGCTGCGATACATTGCCGAAGGACCTCAATCCTTTATACGGGGGTTCCAAACTATTGTCAATTTTTTTGGCGGGTCGGAGGCCGGCGCGGGCGGCGCGTCCGGGGGTCAGACCCTCGTCCGGATGAACGAGAGGAGCACGGACAGGGCGTTCTCGTTGTGCCCGCCCTCCGGGATGATGATGTCCGCGTAGGCCTTGGTCGGTTCGATGAATTCGAAGTGGCCGGGCCGGACCACGTTCATGTACTGCTCGATGACCGAATCGAGGGTCCGGCCGCGTTCCTTGATGTCGCGGGTGAGGCGCCGGATGAAGCGGATGTCGTCGGGCGTATCCACGAAGATCTTCAGGTCGATGAGATCGCGGACCCGCTTCTCCGTGTAGATCATGATCCCTTCGAAGATGATGAGCTTCTTCGGCTCCACCCGCGTGGTCTCCGCCTCGCGCCGATGGTGGACGAAGTCGTAGCGCGGCACGTCGATGGCCTCGCCCTTCTTGAGCTTCGCCAGGTGCTCGATGAGGAGTTCGTTGTCGAAGGCCTCGGGGTGGTCGAAGTTGAAGGCCGTGATGTTGGTGTTGGAGATGAACTCGGCCGATTTGTAGTAACTGTCCTGCGGCAGGAACACGAAGTCCGAGATGAGCTCCGATATCTTCCGTACGATGGTGGTCTTGCCCGAACCGGACCCGCCGCAGATGCCGATGATAGTGACGTCGCCCATGCGTTTCCCCCGACCGGCCGAGTATACCCCGGCCCCCCGCCGGCGGGAAGCCCCGGCGCGTAACCGGCGGCGGCCCGCGCCCGCCCGGGGGCGTTCAGTACTGCGCCCGACCGGGGGCGGCGGCGGACTGCGGCCGCCCGAAGGCGTTCAGTACCGCGGCCGCGCCGCCTGCTCCGCGTAGTACGCGTCCGCGCCGACCTCGGCTATCCGCTCGCCCATGGCCTTCCAGCGGAGGGCGAGCTGCTCCGGATACGCGTTGCGGCCGCAGGGGAACTCGGCGCATTCGCCGCAGAAGGCGATGCCGCGTTCCGCGGCGCAGACCTTGGCCGCGCAGCCCGGCAATCCGCAGCGATTGTCCGCGCCGCGGCCGCGCGCGCTCCGGCAGCCGCCGCAGTCCGCCCCCGCGAGCCGGCCGAGCATCGCCTCGAATTGAGGATAACCCGCGAGCGTCGGATCCGTGGCCGCGAACCGCGCGGCGAAGGCCGCGTAGCCCGTAAGCCTTCCGGCGAGTTCCTCGGCCAGCCTCGCGACCGCTCCGCCCTGCTTCCTGACGCACCGCGCGCAATCCAAGCCGCAGGGCGCGAGCCGTTCTTCCAGTTCTTTACGATCCATCGATGTCCTCCATCCCTACCGGATGCGGAGAACCGGAAAACGGTGCGCGGTGTCGCGAAGATTTGGGAAAATTCGCGCGGTGCGCCGAAACCCGGAGATCTCCGCGGCCTACCCCGCGGACCGGAGCCCGGCGAGGGCCGCGCCGGTCCGTTCGAACCAGGAAGGCGGCGGCGTGCGATCCGGGATGGAGCGGAAGAGGGTCAGGACGGCGGGGGCCGTCGCGACGTCGCCGCGGCCCGCGTACGCGGGATCGGCGAAGGGCGGCGGTCCCCCGCGGGCGGCCACGGCTGACCGCAGGGCCGCGCGGTCGGCGACGAGGCGGCTCCAGGCGGCGCAGGCGCAGGGATTGGACGGCCGCACGAGGGAGCAGTGGTCCCCGAAGAAGGCGTTGATGTTCGCGCGGGCCCGGTGCAGGAGGCCGCGGTAGGCCGCCGTTCCGACCCCCATGAGCGATGCGGCCTCGGCGGCGCTGAGGCCGACCATGTCGGCGAGCACGAAGGCGCATCTCTGTTCGTCGGTGAGGTTGCGCGCCATGGCGAAGAAGCAGCCGTCGCGGATGGAGCGGATCGCCTCATCCGTCTCCGCCGCGGCGTCCGGCGGCGGGTACGTCAGGTCCGCGTAGGGCGTGGGATCGCCGTCCGGAAATTCCGTCTCGCGCCGGGCGTGCGCGGAGCGCGCCTGCATGAGGAAGGCGTTTACGACGATGCGGCGGAGCCACGGCCGCCCCGCGGCCGCGTCCGCGAGCGTCGCGCGCGCTTTCCAGGCGGCCAGGAGGCCCTCCTGGGCCAGATCGCCCGCGGCGTCCTCGTCGCCCGTCAGGCGGAACGCGAGGCCGTACGCGTAGCGGACGGCCTCGTCCGTCGGCTCCCAGCCGTCCACAGTCGTCAGTCGGCGATCGCGATCGCTTCGATCTCCACGCGGGCGCCCAGAGGGAGGCCCGCCACGGCGATCGTGGACCGGGCCGGCGGCACGGAACCGAAGAAGGTCGCGTACACCTCGTTCATGGCCTTGAAGTCGGCCATATCGATGAGGAATACGGTCGTTTTCACCACGCGGTCAGGGGAGCTGCCCGCGGCCTTGAGGACCGCGGCGACGTTCTGGAGGCACCGGCGAGCCTGCGCCTGCACGTCGCCGTCTATGAGCTTTCCGGTCGCGGGATCTATGGGAGTCTGGCCCGAAACGAACACGAGGCGGCCGGCCGCTGCCTGTCCGATCGAAATCCCCTGCGAATATGGTCCGATCGCGGCGGGAGCGTCCGCCGCGACGATGGCGCGTCTATCCATGTGTGTTCCTCCGCGGCCATGCTAGCACGAAGGAACGGCGGAGGCTATATTCCCCCTATGGAAGCGAAATCGACCATCATCGTCCGCCGCGTCGCGCCGGGCACGTCGGGCTTGCCCGGCGACGCCCGCGCCGTAGCGGCCATATACGACGACGCGGTGCGGACCACCACCGCCACCTTCGATACCGTACCCAAGACCGTCGCGGATCGGGCGGCCTGGCTCGCCTCCCACGATGCGCGCTTCTCCGCCTTCATCGCCGAGGACGCGGCGTGGCGCGGGGCGGTTCCGGATTTGAGCGGAGACGCGGTGCCGGAATCGGCCGACCTCGCCGGCGCGGTCGTCGGCTGGGCGACGATCTCCCGCTGGTCCGAACGCTGCGCCTACGACGGCACGGGCGAGACCTCCGTCTACGTCCGGCCGGACCGGCGCGGAACGGGAATCGGGACCCTCCTCATCGGCGCCCTCGTGGATCACGCGCGGTCGGCCGATTTCCACGTCCTCCTCGCGCGCATCGTGACCGGCAACGAGGCCAGCGAGCGCATGCACGCCGCCGTCGGCTTCCAGCGCGTCGGCGTCATGCGGGAGGTCGGCAGGAAATTCGACCGCTGGCTCGACGTCGGCCTCTGGCAGCTCATGCCGTAAGTGAACGGGCCCCTGCGGCGGCCCCTGCGG
>JAEXTK010000065.1 GCA_023406985.1 Spirochaetota bacterium
CCCATATCTCCCAGGGCGCGGCGCTGCAGGGTGTAGCTCGTCGCGTTGATGACGGCCGAACTCAGGAAGACGTTTCCGCGGCAGGCGATGCGGCAGTGCTGGGCGAATTTGGCGCGGAGCGTCCCGCCGACGCGGACCGAGGCCCTGCCGCGTCCGATGATGCCGCCGGCGATGATGAGGTCCTTCTTGGCGACCAGGTCCGTAGCGTCCACCGTCTGCTTGGATACGATGGACCCGCCCGCGTAGACCTTGAAGCCGTCCGCGATGGTCCCGTCTATCACGACGTCGCCGGGGAACATGATGTGGCCGGTGGCGTAGCCGACGGACCCCTTGATCGCCAGGGTCTCCTCCACGCTGAGCACCGTCCCGTTTTCCACGAGCCTCCCGTCGCAGGCTGCGACGATGGCGTCCGCGGTCTTGCGGGTATTCGCGCCGCCCGAGACGCTTTCCGGTTTCCGGATTTGCATCGGTATCGGGTTGCCGTGCACGTCCACGCCGTCCCGGCCTTCCTTGCGCGGCATGAGACGCGCGAGCGCTTGGCCCTTCTTCACGATGATGAAGGGCGATATCTCCCGGAAGTCGATGCGCGGGAGCCCTTCGACGGCGGCGGGGGGCCAATCGCGGAAGGCGGCGTCCATCTCGTAATACTCGTGGACCGCTTCTTGGCTCTCTTCGCCGCGCGCCACGAGCACCGAGCGGACCGGTTTACGATTCAAGTTGCATTCGAGCGCGGCTTCCTGGACGGCGTCCCAGTTGACGCCGTGGGTGATACCGAGCCGCTCAAGGATCGAGGCGATATAGTCGGGGGTGAGCGCCTGCCCGTCGCCGACCGGCGGATAGAGGTTGGCGCGGGCTTCCAGATCGTGCTCCGAGAAGGTTATTTCCAGGGTCGCGTCGTTATTGCGGGCGCCTACGATCGTCGCCTTCCGGTCAATATCGCCTTCAGCGTGTTCGGTATCCACGAGGTCCCCCCTTTCAGAATCGGCACGCGGGTAATTTTCCTTGAATCCCGCGACTTCCGAATTCCCGTAGGGCCTTGCACAAAATCGACCTACGTCGTATCTTTATGCACTGATTGGGCATATTTATTCCTGAGGTAGCGGCCGAGAGCCCGCGGAGACACCGGTGAAAGAAAGACTCGCACGCCTCAAGGCGATACGAAAGCTGATAAAGACTTACCGCATCGAATCGCAGGAAACCCTGCTCGGCCACCTCCAGAAGGAAGGCTTCGTCGTAACCCAAGCCACCCTTTCGCGGGACCTCAAGCTCCTCAAGGTGGGGAAGATTTCGGACGGCCACAACGGTTACGTCTATTCCCTGCCCGGCGACGACGATCGCCAGGAGACCGAGCGTACCTTCGTCCAAGATTTCCTGCGGGGCTACATCTCGATCGATTGGTCGCTCAATATGGTGGTCATCAAGACGTATTCGGGCCACTCCGACTCCGTCGCCCTCGCCGTGGACAACCTGGCCCTGGACGAGGTACTCGGCACCATCGCGGGCAGGGACAACACCGTGTTCGTGTGCCTCCGCGACGGCATCACGGGCGAGGATTTCATGGCGCAGATGAAGGACAAGATTCCCGAGCTGGAAGACTAGGTCAAGGAGAACCGCATGCCGAACTACATCAACCTGGATACTACCACCGCGTTCAAGAAACTTTTGGCCCTCGCTCCCCGAGGGAAGCAGTTCGATTTCGCCAAGACGCTCGACGGCGGACGGGTCGCGGCCGCGCGGACTCCGCTCGCCGCCGGATTGACTTACTCGTGGGCGGCCAAGGCCGCGGACGAGGCCGTGCTCGACGCGCTCCAGGCCCTCGCCGACGAGCAGGAACTCATCGCCAAGTATTCGGCGCTCTTGGACGGCGAAATCATGAACACCGGCGAGAAGCGCCGCGTCCTCCACCACCTCTTGCGCGGCCGGCTCGGCAAACCCGTCGTCCACGAGGGTGTGGATCTCGGCGCGTTCTACGCGGATCAGCGCGCGCGCTTCTCCGCCTTCGCCGATAAGGTCCATGCCGGCCGGATCGTGGGCGCGACCGGCAAGAAATTCACCACCGCGGTCCAGATCGGCATCGGCGGCTCCGACTTGGGGCCGCGCGCCCTGTATCTCGCGCTCGAGAACTGGGCCGACAAGGGCGGCCGGCGGAAGATGCAGGCCCGCTTCATCTCCAACGTGGATCCCGACGATGCCGCCCAGGTGCTCTCCCAGGCGGAGCTCGAGCGCACGCTCTTCGTACTCGTCTCCAAGAGCGGCGTGACCCAGGAGACCTTGGCGAACGAGCTCTTCGTGAAATCCAAGCTCGCCGCCGCCGGCCTCGATAGCGCCAAGCACATGGTAGCGGTCACGAGCGAGACGAGCCCGCTCGCGCACAATCCCGCCTACCTGGACTCCTTCTACATCGACGATTTCATCGGCGGCCGCTATTCCTCCACCTCCGCGGTGGGAGGCGTGATACTCTCGCTCGCCTTCGGTAAGGAAACCTTCGCCGAACTGCTCGCCGGAGCCCACGAGGCGGACGCCGCCGCGCAGGAGAAGGACATCCGGAAAAACGCGGCCCTCCTGGACGCCCTCCTCGGCGTCTGGGAGCGGAACGTCCTGGGCTACCCGTCCACGGCCGTGCTGCCCTACAGCCAAGCCCTGTCGCGGTTCCCCGCGCACCTGCAGCAGCTCGATATGGAATCCAACGGCAAACGGGTCAACCGGAACGGCGAGGCCGTCTCCTATGCCACGGGACCCGTCGTCTTCGGGGAGCCCGGCACGAACGGCCAACATTCGTTCTATCAGCTCCTCCATCAGGGTACCGACGTCGTGCCGCTCCAGTTCGTCGGCTTCGCCTCCAGCCTCCTCGGCGAGGACGTGGAGGTGGACGGGTCGACGAGCCAGACCAAGCTGGTCGCGAACCTCGCGGCCCAGATCGTGGCGTTCGCCAAGGGCAAGACGGACGCGGACGCGAACAAGGCCTTCCCCGGCGGCCGCCCTTCCAGCCTCATCTACGGCGCTTCCCTGACGCCCGCGGCCCTCGGCGCCCTGCTCGCGCACTTCGAGAACAAGGTCATGTTCCAAGGTTTCGTCTGGAACCTCAACAGCTTCGACCAGGAAGGCGTCCAGCTCGGCAAGCTCCTCACCAAGAAGGTCCTCGCGCGCACTTCGGGCGATTCGGCGCTTGAGGCGTACGCGGCCCTGCTCGGCATCTAGGACGGACGATGAACGCCGCGGCGCAGGCTGCAGGGGGAGGGTGGACGGAAAAGGACGTCCGGTCCTTTTCGCTTTCCCCGTTCGCCCGGATCGGCGAGGATTGGATGCTGATCTCCGCGGGCGGAGAACGGGACTGGAACGCCATGACGGCTTCCTGGGGAGGCCTCGGCGTCCTCTGGAACGCGAACGTCGCCTTCGCCTTCGTGCGGCCGACGCGGCATACCTTCGGCTATCTCGAGCGGGCCGACTCCTTTTCGCTCTCCTTTTTCGATCCTGCCTACCGGAAGGCGCTGAGTTTTTTCGGCGCCCACTCCGGCCGCGATTGCGACAAGGCGGCGGGGGCGGGCCTCACGCCGATCGTCTTCGATGACGGGTGCCTGTCCTTCGCCGAAGCGCGCGAGGTGTTCTACTGCAGGAAATTATACGCGCAGGATATCGATCCCGAGCGCTTCATCGATCTCGGATTGAACGTCCATTATCCCGATAAGGACTACCACCGCCTCTACATCGGCGCCATCGAACGGTTCCGCGCGCGTCCGTGAGCGCGCGATCGTGACCGAGCGCCCGCGGCGACGAGCGCGTGCGCTCATGAGCGGCAGAGGGCCGCGGCGAAGGTAGCGACGAGAGGGAAGGCCGCGGCCGTGAGGGACGCGGCGTCGTCGGCCGGACCGTGGAGGCGCCGCCAGGTTTCGGGGAGCGG
>JAEXTK010000085.1 GCA_023406985.1 Spirochaetota bacterium
CCCCGGGCGGGGCGCCCCCCCCCCCCGCGGGCCGCTTGTACCGCTTACGGTGCCGCCTCGTGCGGCTACCGGACCCTACACGCCCCTTCTTGAGTATCCATGATGATGATGGAGGTGCGCGACGATCCGGTTCATGAGGCCACTGTAATGATATGCGAAAAAACTGTCAAGGGCCGTATAAATATTCATGATCTCAGCGCACCGACATGGCGACGCGATCCCTGCCGCCGTGCTTGGCGGACCGGAGGGCCGCGTCGGCGGCTTCCATGAGCGCCGCGGGGGTGGACGCGTGGCCGGGAAACGCGGCGACGCCGACGCTCGCGTGCACGATGTGGGACACCAACCCCTCGCCCGCGAGATCGGGGAACGAGAATTCCAGGGAGGCGACCCCGAGGCGGAGGCGCTCGGCGACGGCGACCGCCATCTCGAGCGTGGCGTCCGGGAGCAGGAAGGCGAATTCGTCGCCGGAAAGCCTGGCCGCGATGTCGCCGTCCCGGAGGGCGCCGCGGAAGGAAGCGCCCACGCGGGCGATCACCTCGTCCCCCGCCTTCTGGCCGAACCGCTCGTTCACCTCGTGGATACGGTCCAGGTCGAGCATCGCGAGGGCGAGGCGGCGCCCGCCGGTCATCATGGCGAACCGGTTCTCGATGGATTCTTCCAGGAACCGCCGGTTGTAGAGCCCCGTGAGTTCGTCGGTAACCGCCCGCCGCCGGGCGGTCTCGCCCCAGCGGACCAGGTCGTTGAGGAAATCGCTGGACTCGTTGAGCCAGGCGGTCATGACCTCGCCGATGGCGCCGAGCAGCTTGAGCGCGATCATGGGATGCTCGAACACGAGACGATAGAAGTCGATGCCCTCCAGGACCAGGAGATCCGAATCCTCCTCGGCGCGGCAGGTGGCCGACCGGGGAGCCCCCTCGATGATGGCCATCTCCCCGAAGAACCGCCCCGTCGCGAATTCGTAGACCTTGCGCGACGTCCCGTCCGCCTCTTCCTTGTACGAGCCGATGCGGCCGGACAGGACGATGAACATCTCCTCGCCGCGGTCGCCCTCGCGGCACACCACCTCGCCCTTGCCGATGCGCTTGCGCTCCAGGAAGGCGAGCACCGCGTTGAGCTCCAGGCCGCTCATCCGGGAGAACAGGGGCGTCGCCGCCAGGGTATCTTCGATGAAATTCATGATCGCCGCTCCAGGGCGGCCGGAATCGGTTCGATCGGGATCCGGGCGATCGCGCCGTCGCCCCGCTTCCACGCCGCGAGGAGGCCCGCGTAGGCCGCCTCGAAACAGGGAGCCCACGCCGGGCCGGCGGCGGGCCGCGCGACGAAGACGACGCTCGCGGAGAAGGCGAAGGGGGGCAGTTCCCCGGTTCCGGCCACCGGAGCGAGCGCGGCGATGCCCGCGGCCAAGCGGAGCGCGACGGCCTCGGCCTCGGCGGCGGTCGCGTACGGCAAGAACACCGCCGTCTCGTTGCTCTTGAGCCGCGCCGCGAAACCGCGTCCGAACCGGCGCACGGCGGACTTGAGCACGGCCGTGATGCGGATCATCGCCTCGTCTCCCGCCGCGTGCCCGCGGGAATCCACGAGTTCCTTGAAGCGATCGGGCTTGAGCAGGATGAGCGCGTAGGGCTCGCTCCCGAACCGGACGGCCTCCTCGTCCAGGTAGACCCGGTTCCAGAGGCCGGTGCCCGGGTCCTCCATGGATCTCCGGCGCAGCTCGCGGACCCACGGCGAGTTCGCCGAGATGAGGACCTGGGTGGAGCGGAGGCGGGAAGCGATCATGGCGAGGGAACGGAGCAGCAGCCGGGCGGCGGTCGCGGGACGTTCGATCGCGAGGTCGTCCATCGTCGCGCCGGCGCAGGGAAACATGAGCAGCGTCGAGTCGACGACGGCCTCGGCGCACGCGTCGAACGCGGCCCGCCGCGCGAAGTCGAAGTCCCCGAGCGCGTCGCCGGGGGCGAAGACGGCCATCTCGTCGCAGCCGCCGTCTTGTCGCGGCCGGAAGACCCGGACGGAACCCTCGCGTACGATATAGAAGTGGGCTGCGGTATCCCCGGTAGAGAAGAGGCGCTCGCCGGCCTTGAGCGCGAGGACGCCGGTACGGGACGAGGCGAACGCCAAGTCCTCCTCCAGCAGGGCGGAGAAAAACTCGGAGCCCCGGAGCAGGTCAGGGTCGATACCCGAAACCGCGGACGCCGGTCGCATTCGCCTGATCCTCCCCTTCCCCGGCTCAAGTATAGGAGGGCCGCGGAGGCGGGGTCAAGCGGGGACGTCCGCCTCCAGCGTGAAGATCCACGACGCGAAGTCTCCGCGCGGGATGCCTTCCCAGCCGTCGCCGCCGAGGAGGAGCCCGACGTTCATGAGCTCGTCGCCGCCGCGGAGGCCCGCGTTGCGGCGGATCGAGGCCTCCCCTTCCACCGGCGACGACGGCCGCACGGCCACGCGGTAGCGGAGGCCGGGATCGAGCCCGCGGAGGCGGAGCCGGCCCGAGGGCGGATTGGGCGTCGCGAGCGTTTGGACGCGGAGGACCGCGGCGCGGCGGCGGTCGGCCGACACGGACATCCAGGCGACCTCGTTGCCGTCGGCGTCCCTCCGGCCGCGGAGCCGATGGAAGGCGCCGAACTGGAAGACCGCGCGCCAGTCCTTGTAGAAGGCGATGTCCTCCGCGATGGCGCCGCGTTCTTCGGCCGAGAGGCGGGTCGGGTCGAGCTCGTAGCCGAAGGCGCCGAAGGAGGCGACCGCGGTACGCGTACCGAGGGGCGTCGTCCGGCCCACCTGATGGTTCGGAACCGCCGAGACGTGGGCGCCGATCGAACTGGTCGGATAGAAGAAGCTCGTGCCCCATTGGATGGCCAGGCGCTCGATCGCGTCCGAATCGTCGCTCGCCCAGGCTTGGGGGGCGAAGGCCAGGAGCCCCGGATCGAAACGGCCGCCGCCCCCGGAGCACGACTCGAACAGGACCTCGGGAAAATCGGAGGTGAGCCTGCCGTAGAGCTCGTAGAGGCCGAGGACGTATCGATGGTAGAACTCGCCCTGCCGGTCCGGCGGCAGAGCCGCGGAGAACGGATCGCTCAGGTTCCGGTTCATGTCCCATTTCACGTAGGAGATGGACGCGGTGCGGAGCAGCCGGGACAGCGTGACGTAGAGGTGCTCGACCACCTCGGGCCGGGAAAGGTCGAGCACGTATTGGTTGCGTCCGAGCGTCCGTTTCCCGCCCATCGGACCGACCGCCCAATCCGGGTGTTCGCCGAAGAGGCGGCTCCGCGGGCTCACCATCTCCGGCTCGATCCAGAGGCCGAAGCGGAGGCCGAGCGCCTCTATCTTCCGGGCGAGGCCGGGAATACCGCCGGGGAGTTTGGCCGGATTCGCGTCCCAATCGCCGAGGGAACTCGTATCGTCGTCCCGCTCCCCGAACCACCCGTCGTCCAGGACGAAGAGCTCGACGCCGAGGGAAGAGGCGGACTCGGCTATGGAGAGGAGCTTCGCCTCGTCGAAGTCGAAGTAGGTCGCCTCCCAGTTGTTGATGAGGACCGGCCGCGCGCGATCCCGCCAGGGCCCGCGCGCGAGCCGCCGGCCGAAGAGCTCGTGGTAGGTGCGCGAAAGGGCGCCGAGCCCCGCCGCCGAGTAGGCGAACACCGCCTCCGGCGTCTCGAACGCCTCGCCGGGACCGAGCTTCCAGGAGAACGTGCTCGGATCGATGCCGATGACCGCGCGCGCGTTGCCGTGCGAGCCGACGTCCGCGCCGGCGAGGAAGTTGCCCGAATACACGAGGGCGCAGCCGTACGCCTCGCCCGCCGTCTCCGTGGCGTCCGGCCGCGAGAAGATGATCGCGGGATTCTGCTGGTGGCTCGATTGGCCGCGGGTGCTGGACACGAACTGCTGCCCCTGGCAGAGGCGCCGCCGGACCTCGCGGCGCTCCCGGGCCCAGGCGCCCGAGAAGTGGATGAGGTCCCAGTCCGCGTCGGGAAGTTCGAGGGCCGCGGAGAGCGCGCGCAGGAGCCTGATCGGCCGTCCTCCTCCGTTCCGCACTGTGGCGCGGCGGGCGATGGCGGGATGATCCCGGAAGATCGTGTAGTGGAGATCGACCTCCACGTCGGCCTCCGCGGCGCGCAGGAACACGGTGAGGGTTTCCGCCTCGGCGCTTTCTTCGGCGTAGGTCGCGGGGAGCCCGGGAATCGCCGGTTTACCCGGCCGCACGAGATGCCCCGCGTACGCGAGGTCCAGGGCCAGCGGCGAACCGTCCTCGGAAGCCGCCTCGATCGCGCTCGCGCGGAAATCCCCGCGGAAGGAGGTCGGATACTCGCGCGGCGCGTAGTCCGGACAGGAATCGGGTTGAAAGCCCTCCGCGTAGAGCGTGGCGGCCCGGCTCTCGGCGGCGATGATCCGGCCGTAGGAAGGTCCTTCGGCCAAAACCGAGGCGAAGTGGGCCAGGCCCAGGCTACCGTCGCTCAACACGGACAGCACGTAGCTGACGGAGGCGTTGCGGAGATGGAATTCGCGACTCGACTCGTTCCACTGTATCGACATGATGACCTGCCTTGTTGCGTTCGCTTATTTTACCGCGCTGTCCACGGTGCCTTTGACGAAATAGTTCTGGAGCGCCACGTAGAGCGCGAGGACGGGCAGCACGGCGAGGAGGGCCGCCGCGGCCGCCACGTTCGGGTCGCTGGAGGTCTGTCCGAAGAAGGACGCGATCGCCAAGGTCACCACGCGGGAAACGGGCTTCTGGAGAAAATACGTCGAGAACTGATAATCGTTCCAGACCGCGACGCCGGTCAGGATGAGCACGGAAACGGTTACCGGCTTGAGCAGCGGCAGGATGATCCGATCGAAAACCCGGAACACGCTGCATCCGTCGATCACGGCGGCCTCGTCGAGATCGCGGGGAATGGTCCCGATGAAGTTCGCGTAGAGGAAGATGGCCAACGGAAGATTGAAGGTCACGTGGATCGGCACGATGCCCCAGAGCGTGCTGATCGCATGGTAGTTGACGAGGAGCGAATAGAGCGGGACGAGGAGGCTCAACGCGGGAATCATCATGATGGAGAGGACGAAGAGCTTCACCGCCTCGTTCCTCCGCGAACGGTTCCGCGCCAGCGGATACGCGGCCATCGCGCCGATGAGGATCGTGGCCGCGGTGCTCGCCGCGGTGACTATCATGGTGTTGAGGAAGGCGCGCGGCAGTTCCGCCGTCCGGATCGCCGCGGCGAAATTGGACCAAACGGGAGCAGCGGGCGGCATCCAACGGGACGAGAGGTCGGACCGGCTCTTGAGGGCCACCATGGCGGTGATCCAGAGGGGCACGACGTGGAGGGCCGAGATCGCGAGCGCGATGAGGGTCAGTGCGGCGCGGTACATGCCGCGATCGGGTCGCGCGTTCATCAGTACTTGACCTCCCGCTTCTTGAAGGCGACCTGCAGGAGCGCCGTGGAGAGAAGGATGGAACAGAAGAGGAGCAATCCGATCGCGGCCGCGTAGCCGGCCATCTGGGAACCGAAGTAGGTCGTATGGAGGAGCGTCGCGAGCGAGTGGGAAGAGTAGCCCGGCCCGCCGCCCGTGAGCGCCATGACGACGTCGAAGAGCTTGAGCCCGCCGATGAGGTTGATCGTGACGCTGGTCACGATGGACGGATAGAGGAGCGGCAGGGTGATGTGCGCGAAGCGGCTCCACGCGTTCGCGCCGTCGATCTCCGCCGCTTCGAAATACATACCGGGGATGCCTTGCAGTCCCGCGAGATAGATGACCATCGAGATCCCCACGAATTGGAGTACGTTGATGACGGTGATCATCGTCACCGATCCGGCGCGGCTCGCGAGCCAAAGCCGTTTCTCGCCGCCGAGCGCCACGACGACTTCGTTGAGGGCCCCGTCGTACTGCGCCAGGTAGTACCACATGAAGCCCATGACGACCGCGGAGATCAGGACCGGAAGGTACACGACCGCGCGGGCGAAGGTCCGCGCGGGAAACCGCAGGTTGAGGAGGAGCGCGTACGAGAGCCCGAGGACCTGTTGGAAGAAGGTGCTTCCGACTCCGTATACGAGGGTGTTGCCGAACGCGATCCGTACGTTCTCGTCGAGCGCGAGCCGCTTGAAGTTGGACCATCCCACGAAGGCGTACTTCTGGGAGAAGCCGTTCCAGTTCGTGAAGGCGATCCTGACGCCGTCGCAGAAGGGATAGACCACGAAGACGGCGAAGAGGAGCAGGGCCGGGATGTACATGATATCGGTTCTTCTATACGTCGCTTCCACGAGGGCCTCCACGGCATCGCCCGGAAAACCCTTCGGGCTTTCCGGGCGGCTATCGCGCGTCTTCCGGTTATTTCCCGCGGAGGGAAAGGTAATCGTTCTTCATCTTGGCCACGGCCTGATCCATGGTCATCGTGGTGGAGAGGAGACCGGTGCCGGTCTTGCACATGGAATCCCACATGCCGCTCGGCAGGTATTCCCGGTCGAAGTATCCGAAACCGCGGACGCCTTCCACCTTCTTGAAGGACGGCGCGAGGTCCCCGAGTTCGGAGCCGTAGCCCGTACCGACGAGGCCGGTGGGATTGCCGTTCACCGTGGCCATCTTATTGATGTTCTCCGGACGGGCGCAGAAATCGAGGAACTTGAGGGCCTCGGCCTTCACCGGGGACTTGTTCCAGACGCCGAGCGTCATGCGTTCGCCGGTGATGAGGGTGGGCGTGTCGTCCTTGGAGGCCGCGGGAACCGGCATGAAGCCGAAGCGCCCCGCGGGATTGAAGCGCTTGGCCTCGCCGATGACGACGTTGCCGTACAGGCCGAAGGCGACATCGCCCGCGCCCAACTTGCGGCCGACGTCTTCCCAGGTGCCCTGGGTATAGTCGGGGTTCAGGAAGCCCGCGTCGCGGAAGTCCACGAGGAGCTTGGCGACCTTGACCCAATTGTTCCAGTCGAAGGTGCCGTCCTTGAGCTGCTTCCGGAAATTCGCCTTCTCGTTCGTGATGAGGAAGGAGGGGGCGGTCCAGTCGTAGAAGTTGCCGACCGTCCAATCGTCCTTGGGACTGCCGCCGACGTGGACCGCTATCTTGCCGGAGGCCTTCACCTTCGCGCACGCCGCCTTGAAATCGTCCCAGGTCTTGATCGCGTAGGGATCGACGCCCGCCTTCTCCAGCACGTCGACGTTGAAGGCGATGCCCGCGACGTCCATATCGAAGGGGAGGATGAACACCTTTCCGGCCTCGTCGGTGATGACCGGCTTGATGGTCGGATTGATCTTGGAGAACCACGGCCGGTCGTTGACCGGCTCCAGGTATTCGGCGTACCGCATGACGGACCAGCCGTGCGTTCCGAAGAGGTCGGGGAGGTCCCGGGCGGCCATCTTCGTCTTCATGGTATCCTCGTAGCGGGCATAGGTCACCACTTCCACGTCGATGCCGGGATTCGCGGCCTCGTAAGCCGCGGCGATCTCCTCCAAGGCCACCGTCGCGTTCTCCTGTGCCGGCTGGCTGCTCGCCACCGTGATCTTGATCGGTTTCCGCGCCTCGCTCCCGGCCGCCTTGTCTTGTCCGCCTTCCGCGAAGGCGACGGCCGCGGCGAGAGTCATCACGGCGGCGCACATTGCCTGCTTCTTCATGGAGTCCTCCTTTCAGCATTGTAACATGAAAGCGCTACCAATAAAAATGTAAGCGCTTACAATTCTTGTAAACCCGCATGCGCCTTTTGTCAACGAAAATCTTCTTCAGTGTCCCGAAGCTTTGGGATAGGAGCGGATCCGGTATCCGCCTCAGGCGGTACCGCGGTTGAGGAAGGAGGATTCGATCTCCGTACGGATCGGGGAAGCGGGCGCGCTCCCGCCCTTGATGGCGAAGTACGCCTCGGCGACGAGGCGCCCGACCTCCGCCTCCCGGAGATCCACCGTCGAGAGCGGCGGCACCGAAAGGCGGGAAGCGAGGGAGTTGTCGACGCCGATCACCGCGACGTCCTCGGGCACGCGGAAACCGGCCGCCAGGGTCCCCTGCAGGAGGCCGACGCCCATCATGTCGTTTCCCGCGACGAAGGCGCGCGGCGGCCGCTTGCGGCCGAGCGCCTCCGAGGCGTAGCGGGCGCAGCGCTGGACGATGTCCTCCACGTTGACGGACGCGAGGCGGACGACCGATAGTTCGGCGGCGCCGAAGCCGCGGCGCTGGAGGTGATCGCGGAACGCCCGCTCCTTGAGGTCGAACGACCATGAGCCGTCGCCGATCACGAGGTCCACGGGCAGGTAGCCGCGGTCCAGGAGGTGGTCCAACGCCGCGATCAGTCCCGGTTCCTGGGCGCAGCGGACGATGTGGTGCCGGGTATCGGTGCGCAAGTGCTCGTTCACCAGGATGACGGGCATCCGTTCATCGATGGCGTCGTAAACCGCGTGATCGTTGTTGATTCCCCGGGTCTCCGCGAAAATGAGCGCGTCCACGTTGCGGCGCACCAGCTCGTCCGCGTACCGCGCCTCCAACTCGGAGGACTCGTGCGAATTGCACAGGTAGATGCGTACGTTCCGGGCTGAAAGCGCCTTCTCGATTGCGTCTACGATCCCGCTGTGGTAAGGATTGGTGATGAACGGCACGAGGATGCCGACGGTATCCGTCTTCGCGCGCATGAGTCCGCGCGCGAAGGCGGTCGGTTGGTTTC
>JAEXTK010000140.1 GCA_023406985.1 Spirochaetota bacterium
GGGCACGGGCGTGCCGACGATCTGCCCGATCGACGCCGAGTGCAAGTTCACCTCCGAGGTCGCGGACTACGCCGGCGTCTTCGTCAAGGACGCGGACAAGCCGATCATGGAGCGGCTCAAGGCCGAGGGCAAGCTGGTCAAGCGGGACCAGATCCTCCACGCCTATCCCCACTGCTGGCGCTGCTCGAGCCCCCTCATCTACCGCGCGGTCGGGTCCTGGTTCGTGGACGTCCAGAAGATCAAGGGCGACATGCTGGCCGCCAACGACACGATCTACTGGGTGCCGGACCACATCAAGGACGGCCGCTTCGGCAAGTGGCTGGAGGGCGCGCGCGACTGGGCGATCAGCCGCAACCGCTACTGGGGCAACCCGCTCCCGATCTGGAAATGCCCCGACTGCGGCAAGATGACCGTCGTCGGGAGCCGCGCGGAGCTCAAGGAGCTCTCGGGCGTGGAGGCCACCGACCTCCACAAGCACTTCGTGGATACGATCACCATCCCCTGCGCCTGCGGCGGAACGATGCGGCGCATACCGGAGGTCTTGGACTGTTGGTTCGAGTCGGGGGCCATGCCCTACGGCCAGAACCACTACCCCTTCGAGAACAAGGAATTCTTCGACTCGCACTTCCCCGCGGACTTCATCAACGAGGGGCTCGACCAGACGCGCGGGTGGTTCTACACGCTCACCATCCTGGCGGCGGCGCTCTTCAAGAAGCCGGCTTTCCGTAACTGCGTCGTGTCCGGCATCGTCCTCGCCGCGGACGGCAAGAAGATGTCGAAAAGCCTCCGGAACTTCACCGATCCGATGCTCGTCATCAACAAGTTCGGCGCGGACGCCCTCCGCCTGTTCCTCATGCACTCCGCGGTCGTGCGGGCCGACGACCTCTGCTACACCGACGACGGCGTGCGCGAGGTGCTCAAGAGCATCCTCATCCCGCTCTGGAATTCGTACAGCTTCTACGTGACCTACGCGAACATCGACGCGTCTTCCCCGACCGGAGCCCCCGTAAACCCGTCGAATCCCCTGGACAAGTGGATCCTGTCCACCGCCGAGACCCTGGTGGAGAAGGTGAGCGCGGCGCTCGACTCCTACGACATGTCCAAGGCCATCGACCCCATCGTCGAGTTCATCGATTTGCTCAACAATTGGTACATCCGCCGGTCCCGCCGCCGCTTCTGGCGGAGCGAGAACGATTCGGACAAGGCCGAGGCCTACGGCACGCTCTACAGCGTACTCCGCACCGTGACGCTCGTGGCGGCGCCCTTCATGCCCTTCACCACCGAGGCCATCTGGCGCAACCTCCGGCTCCAGAGCGATCCCGAGTCGGTGCACCTCGCGGACTTCCCCGTCCCGATCGCGGCCCGGAAGGACGAGACCCTGGAATACAAGATGGCGGTGGTGCGCCGCGCGGTCTCCATGGGAAGGTCGCTCCGCTACCAGTACAACGTCAAGGTCCGCCAGCCCCTCCGCACCGTGGAGCTCGTCACCCGCGACCCGGAAGAGAAGAAGGTCCTCCTGGAGATGGAGGAGATCGTCCGCGAGGAGCTCAACGTCAAGTCGGTCGTCTTCCGCGACAACGAGGAGGACCTGGTCGAGTACCAGGCCAAGGCCAATTTCCGGGTGCTCGGCAAAGAGCTCGGCAAGGACATGAAACTCGCCGCCGAGCGCATCGAAGCCCTGAGCCAGGCCGAGATCCAGGGACTCCTGGACGGGGCCGTCCTCGCCGTGGAGATCGCCGGAAAGACGGTGGACCTCACCACCGAGAAGGTGGAGGTTCGGCGCTTGGAAAAGGCCAACCTGAAGGTCACCAACGAGGGCACCCTCACCGTCGGCCTCGATACCGAGGTCACCGAGGAGCTGTCCTTGGAAGGCGACGTCCGCGACCTCGTGCGCGGCGTCCAGAATCTCCGCAAGGAGTCCGGCTTCGACGTCACCGACCGCATCTCCATGCGCCTCGCGGGCTCCGACCGGCTCAAGAAGGCCTGGGAAGCCTTCTCCGAGTACGTCGCCTCCGAGACCCTGGCGACCTCCGTCGTCTGGGGCGAGGCCGGCGGGATGACGGACGTGGAGGCCGGCGAGGAATCGTGGCGCGTCTCGATCGTGAAGGCCTAACCTTTTCTGCGGCCCTCGTCCTCGCCGCCCTGCTCGCGGCCTCCTGCGCCACGGCGCGGGGGACCGCGGGCCGTCCCGCGGGAGCGTTCGACGGCCTCGGGACGGGGGCGGCGCTGTACTTCCGCGTCGACATCGCCTCGGCGCGGCCCGTCCTCGCCGCGCTCGCGAAGCAAATTCCTTCCGGGGGCAAGGCCTCCGCGGCGCTCGACCGGACCGATTCGGCCGCGGTCGCCCTCTACCGCGCGGGAGGCTCGCGGCGCTACCTCGTCGCCGCGGCCGGTCGCTACCCGACGGCGCGCGGCTCCCTCTCCTTGGCCTTGAGCCCGGCCTGGAAACGGAGGGCGACCGAGACGGGCGCCCGCTACTGGAGGTCGGACGACGGAATTTCCCTCGCCTTCAGCCGCGACCGCGCCGTGGTCTCGGACGGCGAGCCCTTCGTCTCCGCGTCCCCGCCGACGCCTCCCGCGGAGTACGATCGGGCCGGGAACGGGGCCTCGCTGGCCGGATGGGTGGATGAGCCCGCGGCCGCCATCTCCGCCATCCTGGCCGGCGCGGGCGTACCGATAAAGCCGCCCGTGGACGACCTCGTCTTCGCCCTGATACCCCAAACGGGTACGGACCGGTTCTTCCTGGAGGCCCGCCTCGTCGCGGCGTCCGCGGAACGCGCGCGCGCCCTGGCCGTCATGCTGAAGCTCGTCCGGTCCGCCCTGGACGGCGCGGGAGGCCTCCCGGTCCCGGCCTTCGTTACGGCGCTTATAGCCGCGGCGCCGGGAGTGGAGGGACCGGTCGTGGTCCTCAAATCCGCGCCCCTGACGGCCGATGAGATAGCTTTACTTTGCGCAGACGTATCGATATATTCCAAACAATAGATTTCTTTGCGCTAGAGGATGGACCATCGACATGCCTACCTACGAATACGAATGTAAAAGCTGCGGGTACCAGTTTGAGGCGTTCCAAAGCATGAAGGACGAACCGCTCAAAACGTGTCCCGAGTGTGGTAAGGATATTCGGAGACTCATCAACGGCGGTTCGGGGATCATCTTCAAGGGGTCGGGATTCTACGTCACCGACAACGGCGGCAGCAAGAAGGCCGCCTCCGCGCCGGTCTCCTCATCCTCCGACGCCGCGTCTCCCAAGGCGGAGAAAGCGGAGAAGAAGGATACGCCGGCCGCCAAGGAAAAAGCCGCCGGCTGAGGGAGGCCCCGTGTCGACGCCTCTCCGCTTCGTCCTCCGCTACGACCCGGTCTTTCTTGAACTCGGGAAGAGGCTCGCGAGCGGCGAATGGGGGAGGCCCACGGGCGTTTCGGTCTCCGCGATCCTCGCCGACGCCGCGGCCGAGCGCGAGGTGCTCGCGTTCCTGTTCTTGCTCTTCGGCCATCCCCTTTCGGCTTCGCGCCTGGACTGCACGACCTTCACGCGTTCGATTTTCTTGTACGGCTCCTCCGCGCTCACGGCCGAATGCGTGCACGCCGCGGAAGCTCCCCTTTACGGCCGCCGAGCGGCGATCGCGGGTTCCCTCTCCTGTTCCGCGCTGTTCGCGGAATTCCGCCTCGGCGCCGAACGCCTCCTCACCGTCGCGCGCGACGAGTCGAGGTCGTATCGGGTCTCCATGGCCGAGGGCGACGGGGCGCGGTACCGGCGCATGGACGAGCGGGCGCCGGACGGACCGGTAGTCGCCCGGGCGGACGCCGACGCGGCGGCCCTGGCCGCCGCCGACCGCGTGCTCGCCGGGTCATACCGATGAGCCGATCCCCCCATTTTTTCTGCGAGAATTGCGGCGCCGAGGTTCCCCGCAAGTCGGCCCGGTGCCCGGTCTGCGGACGGCTCTTTTCTTCCGTCCGCTGTCCGAAGTGCGCCTTCACCGGACCCGAGCACCTTTTCGCGGACGGATGTCCCGCGTGCGGGTATTCTTCGGGGAAGCCGGCCCTCGCGGCCGGGAGGGCCGGCGGGCCCGAGCCGTTCGCGCGGGGGGACGGGCACGGCGGAACCGCGCGACCGGAGAATATCGGCGCCTTGCCCGTCTGGGTGTATCTCGTCACGGCCTTGGCCCTCGTGGCCGTCGCCGTAGCCGCCGTCCTGGTCCTCCGCTGAGGCCGAAGGCCGGCGCCCGGCGTCAGCGGCGCGCGCCGCCTCTCCGGCTCATTTGAACGGGAGCGCCCCCCCGCAGCGGGCGCACCGGCAGCTCGTGCCGTTCGGGCCGCTTCCGTAGGCGAGACCCGTCGCGTCCACCCGATAACCGTTCCTGCGCACCGCCACCGAAGCGCAGTGCGGACAGACGGTGTCGTTCGATTCGCCCGCGATGTTCCCGACGTACACGTAGGACAATTTCTTCCGCCCGCGCTCCGCGATGCGGCGCAGGGAGTCCGCGCTCGTCGGCGGCGCGTCCCACCGGTACTCGGGCCGATAGGCCGAGAGGTGCCAGGGAAGGTCAGGAGAAACGCCCGCGAGGAAGGTCGCGCAGGCGTCCGTTTCGTCCTCCGAATCGTTGAGGCCCGGAACCACGAGCGTCGTGGCTTCCACGTGGACGCCGGAGGCGACCGCGACCTCTATGAAGCGCATGACGGTCGCGAGGTCGCCGCCGAGGACGCGCCAATAGGTGGGCGCGTTGAAGGCCTTGAGGTCCACGTTCGCCGCGTCCGTGAGCGCGAGCAGTTCCCGCGCCGGCTCCTCGAGGATACCGCCGTTCGTCACGAGGACGTTCGCGAGCCCCGCCTCCCGCGCGGCTTCCATCGCGTCCCGGACGTACTCGAAATGGACGGTCGGCTCGGAGTAGGTGTACGCGATGCCGAAGGATCGCGCGGCCAGGGCCTCCTCCACGAGCGCGCGGGGCGATAAGGTGCGCGCGGCCGCGTCCGTGGCCTGGGATATTTCCCAGTTCTGGCAGAAGGGACAGCGGAGGTTACAGCCGACGAACCCCACCGAAAGGATGGACGAGCCCGGCCTGAAGTGGTAGAGGGGTTTCTTCTCGATCGGATCGATGCTGAGGGCGGAGACGCGGCCGTAGAAGGGGAGGGCGGGCCGACCGCCCTGGTTCACGCGCACGCGGCAGAGCCCCGCCTTGCCCGCCGGGATGCGGCACCGGTGGGGGCAGAGCTCGCAGCGGATCGCGGGCGGACCGGCCTTCGCCGACGTTCCTCGCGCGGCGCCTCCCTGTGCCTCCGCGGCGCCTCCCTGTGCCTCCGCGGCGCCTTCCGGCGCCGCCCCTTCGACTCGGAAAAAACGCGGGACCGCGTGCAAAGGCCGCCCCCTACCTGAAGCTCTTCAGTACGCGTTCGTGCAAGTCCTTGGAGTTCTTCATGAGGCGGATGGGGTCTTGGACCTCGAAGGGTTCGTGCATGACGCCGAAGGCGCCGCGGCGGACCCATATCCGGACGAGCCTGACGCCTTCCCCGCGCTCGGTGACCGGGGCGGGTAGATCTTCGACGTGGATCACGTCGGCGAGCTTGAATTCCATGATCGCGGGCGTTTCGCCGAAGGGCTCGAATACGAGGATGAGTTTATCGGGTTCGAAGGGGTGCTGGCGCGGCGCGCCGGAGAAGGCCACCGCATCTAGGGGCGGGCCGCCTTCGTATTTGGCGATCTCGAAGAGGGGCGCGGTTCCAAGATAGCTGGCGATGCTCATTCGGTACCTCCACCTCAACTATACGACCTCGGGCGATCCGCGGCAATGCGCCCGGGGCCGGGGCGGGGTGCAGGGCGGCGCCGGGGCCGGGGCACAGGGCGCCGCCGGGGCGGGGCGCGGGTCGGGTGCGGCCGCGGCCCCTAGCCGAGGTGCTTGCGCTCGCGGAGGGGGCGTTCCTGGAGGTACGTTTCGAGGGCGGCGCGTTCGGCGTCGTCGAAGGAGGTGAAGGTGAGGGCGATGACGCGGTCGACGCGCACGACGCCGCAGGAGGGGGAAAGGATGGAGTCGCCCGCGCGGAGCGAGCAGTCGGTGAGCTCCATGCCGCTCTGGAGCGAGGCGACCGAACCCGGATGGTCGGGCAGGAAGGCGAGGCCGCTCGAGGATATGGATTCCACGCGGCCCGCCACGATCGAGCCGTCGTCGGGGCGGCTGAAGACGAATTCGATCCGGTCCCAGTCCGCGGGCCGCATGCGGTGGGCCGCCCGGTTCTCGCGGACCGGGGCGTACCGCCCCAGGATGCTCTGGAGGCGGTCCAGTTCGTCCGGATGATCCAGGTTCTCCGAAACGATGCCGTTGACGCCGATGTGGGCTGCCTTGGCGGCCTCCTCGAAGGGGAAGTGGGAACCCTTGAGGATGACGATGACCGTCCTGAGCGTGGACCGGTCGCTCCGGATGAACTGGACGAGGGTCTTCCAGTGCCGGGGGAAGTCCTCCGCGCTCACGATGACGGCGTCCGGATCCACCTCGTCCACGTTGTCCATGGCCTTGAGCGGCTGGCGGTACCGGATGATCTCGAAACCGAGCGGGCGCAGGTAGAACGAGACGAGTTTATGGGCGACTTCGGATCCGATGACGAGCAGAGCCTTCATTCGGTCCCCAGGTTGACCACCGCATAATCGAAGATCGTCCATACGTCGTCGCGGCGTTTGAGGTTGTAGGTATAGCGTTTGCGCTCGACGTAGTTGCCGTACCGGAATTTCTCGATGACCGTGACCGTGCCCTCTTCGGCGCCGTACGTGGTCCGCTCCACGGTGAAATCGATGGGAATGGTCGCGATGTCGCCGTCCACGACCGCGCTCCGGAGATCGGCGCGGTACTTGTCGAGCATGCGCCTGCGGCCTTCCTCCGATTCGGCCATCCAGGCCCGCTTGCGCGAACCGTTCCGCGTGAGCATGGCCTCCAGGTCGAGGTACAGGAAGAACTTTTCCCACTGGCCCTTCTGCCGCGCCTGGAGGACGTACTCCACGACCTGGTCGGGGGGCATGCTTTCCCGGGCCAGGATGGCGCCCGTCTCCACGTCGAGTGCCGCCGGCGCGACGCCGTCCTCCGCGAGGGGGGCGGGGCGCAGGGAGAGGGAGAGCCGGTTGGAAAGGACCGGCGGGGGCGGAAGCTTGCCGGGCGCCGAAGGGGCGCCCTCGGCGCGGAAGAGCTCGGGGAAGAGGCGCGCCTGGACCACGTAGGATCCCGCCCCGTCAAGGCGGGCGTACTCCCGGAGGTCCTCCGTGAAGGAGAGCGATTCGCCCGGTTCCACGGAAACCTCGCGGAAAAACACCGGTTGATCTTGCGTTCTCTTTCTGGTAAGAATTTCGGTCGGTTCGACGAGACGATTCGAGATAGTCCGTACCTCGAAATCCACGGAAAACGCCCGCTCGTCCGCGAGCTTGAAACGGTACGTGGACGCGCCGCGGTTGGCGACGGTGATTTGCACGAGTACGGGGCCGCCGTCGCTTCCGGCGTAGTACACGCGTTTGTCGAAATAGCGAATCGCGACGTCGACTTCTCCCGCACCGGCGAAGGCGAGGCTTCCGAGGAGGAGGACTGCGGCGATGGTCGATCGTTTCACTTCGAAACTCCAAGGTCACCCGAGAGACCGGGGTATAGTATAGTAATCGGAACGCCTCCATGAATACCTTATCCTTTCCTGCGCTCGCTTCCAAGTTGCGTCGATCCAAAGCGGTTTCGGATTGCGCGACGGCCTTCAAGGCCGGCAGGTTCCCTCTGGAGATCGAGGGCGCCGAGGGTTCCTTCGCCGCCATCCTGATCGCGGAGCTCTTCCGCACCGCTCCCGGTCCCTTTCTCCTCGTGGTCCCGACGGAGAAGGAGGCCGAGGAACTCGCGGCCGATCTGGATACCGCGGGGACGGTGACCATCCGCTTCCCCTGGTGGGGAACGATGCCGTACCGCGACATGGCGCCGCTCTCCGCGGTGTTCGGCGAGCGGACGGCCGCCCTCTCCGCCCTCGCGCTCGGAAAGACCGGCATCGTCATAGCCGCGGAGCGGGCCCTCCTGACGCCCGTGCCGCCTCCCGACTCCCTCCGTTCCCTGCTCATCCGCATCGCCCCCGGAGGGAAGATCGACACGGCCGCCCTCGCCGGCCGCCTTTCCCTCTACGGGTACACCCGGGTCCCGCGGGTGCAGGTAGCCGGCGAGTTCGCCCTCCGCGGCGAGGTCCTCGACGTCCTCATGCCCGGGGACGACGAGGCGTACCGCATCCTCTTCGATTTCGATAGCGTGGAATCCATCAAGCGGTTCAACCCCGCCGATCAGAGCGGCACCGGTTCCTCCGCCGAGCTCTACCTCCGGCCGGCCAAGGAACTCGTCTGGACCGACGAGCGCATCGGCCAGCTGGAGAAGAATCTCCGAGCCATGGAGGAATTCCCCTCCGGCGGCGCGACCGTCGTCATGGAGTTGATGGCCAAGCGGAGCGCGGCGGGCGAGGAACTGTACTTCCCGCTCGCCTTCGAGAAGAGCGCGAGCCTCCTGGACTACCTCGGAGAGGACGCCACCGTCCTCTTCGTGGACCGGGAGCGGCTCGAGAACGCCCAGGAGTCCCTGGTCAGGGAATACCAGGGGCTCTACCGCAAGGCGCGGCGCGAACGGGAAGTGCCCGATCCTTCCCGCCTTCTCCTGGAATTCAAGGACCTCGCGCTCGTCCGGGAGCGGCGCGTCTCGTTCCGCACGATCAAGCACGAGGGGGACCCGCTCTCCACCCGCGTCTCCGTGGCCTGCGATCCGCCGCGCAGTTTCTTCGGCAACGTCACGTACCTCAAGGAAGAGTTCGCCAACCTCGTCAAGGGCGGCTGGGAACTCGCCGTCTTCGCCGAATCGGACACGCAGGCCGGACGCATCGCCGAGATGCTCAAGGAACTCCCCGTATCGGTCGCCGCCCTCCCGTTCTCGGCCGGCTTCGCGCTCCCCGACCTCAGGTTCATCGCGGTCCAGGAGAACGAGATTTTCGGCCGCAGGAAGCGCCTCCCGCGGTCGCTCAAGCACACGCGCAGCGCGGTCATCGACACCTTCGTCGAACTCAACCCCGGCGACTTCGTGGTGCACGTCAACTACGGCATCGGCCTCTTCGAGGGCATAGAGCGGATCAAGGCGCTCGGCCACGAGCGCGATTACGTGAAGCTCGTCTACGCCGACGAGGAGACGGTCTTCGTCCCCATCGAACAGGTAAACCTGGTCCAGCGCTATATCGGCAACGAGGGCGAGGCGCCGCGGCTCGATAAGCTCGGTTCCAAGAGTTGGGAGAACCGCAAGGGCAAGGTCAAGAAGTCGGTCGAGGACATCGCGGAAAAGCTCATCGAGCTCTATTCCAAACGCAAGGCGGCCCAGGGCTTCGCCTTCGCGCGCGACACCGAATGGCAGACCTCCTTCGAGGCGGCCTTCCCCTTCGAGGAGACGGAGGATCAACTCCGCTGCGTGGAGGAGATCAAGGCGGACATGGAGAGCCCCGCCCCGATGGACCGCCTCGTCTGCGGCGACGTGGGCTACGGGAAGACCGAGGTCGCCGTCCGCGCCTGCTTCAAGGCCGTCATGGGCGGCAAGCAGGTAGCCTTCCTCGCGCCGACCACGATCCTGGCGGAACAGCACTACGAGAATTTCCAGGAGCGCTTCGCCTCCTTCCCCGTGCGGCTCGGCATGCTCTCCCGCTTCGTGGACAAGGCCGAGGTCAAACGGACCCTGGAGTCCGTGAAGAAGGGCGAGATCGATATCCTCGTGGGCACGCACCGGCTCATCCAGAAGGACGTCGTCTTCAAGGACCTGGGCTTGCTGGTGATCGACGAAGAGCAGCGCTTCGGCGTCAAGGACAAGGAGCGGCTCAAGGAACTCAAGACCAACGTGGACGCGCTCACGCTCTCGGCCACGCCGATTCCGCGCACCCTCCACATGAGCCTCCTCAAGATCCGGGACATGAGCCTCCTCACGACGCCGCCGTACAACCGCCATCCTATCGAGACCGCGATCGACGAGTTCAACGAGGACCGGGTCGCCGCCGCCATCCGGCGGGAGGTGGAACGCGGCGGACAGGTCTTCTTCCTCCACAATCGGGTGGAGAGCCTGGACGATACGCGCCGCATGATCGAACGCCTCGTGCCGGAGATGCTCGTGGACACCGCGCACGGCCAGATGGATCCCAAGGACCTGGAGGACGTGATGCACCGCTTCATCCACGGCGGTTTCCACGTCCTCGTCTCCACGACCATCATCGAGAACGGGATCGACATCCCGAACGTCAACACGATCATCATCGACCGGGCCGACATGTACGGCGTGAGCCAACTCTACCAGCTCCGCGGCCGCGTCGGAAGGTCCGACCGGGTGGCCTACGCGTACCTCTTCTACCCCAAGGACCGGGCACTCTCCGAGCTCGCGATGAAGCGCCTCCAGGTGATCTCCGACTTCACCGAGCTCGGCAGCGGATTCAAGATCGCCATGAAGGACATGGAGATCCGCGGCGCGGGCAACCTCCTCGGCAGGGAACAGTCGGGCGATATCTACTCGGTCGGCTTCGACCTGTACCTCCGGCTCCTGGACGAGGCGGTCCGGCGCCTCCAGGACGCGAACTACGAGGCGGAGGCGGAGACCTACCTTGAATTGGAGTATTCGGGCTTCATTCCCGATACGTACATAGAGGGCGCGCAGGAGAAGATGGAGGTCTACAAGAAGATCGCCTCCATCCAGACCCGCGACGAGCTGGAGCGGGTGTTCGCCGAACTCCTGGACCGGTTCGGCCCGCTGCCCGACGAGGTCGGGAGCCTGCTCTCCCTCGCCGAGATCAGGATCATCTGCCGCGACCTGTCGGTCGCCGCGCTTAAGGAACGGGGCGGCCTCGTCCGCGTGGAGTTCGCCAAGGTGTCCAAGGTGAAGGTCGATCGCCTCATCCGCCTCATGAAGGAGAGCGCGGGGAAGGTGAAGCTGGATCCGAAGGCGCCGAACATCCTCGTGCTGCAGACGGGGACGATAGGATTGAAAGAAAAAAGCGAGTTCATCCGGGAAAAGCTGGCCGCGCTCGCTGGATAAGATAATCGATAGGTAAGGAGTTTCTCTGATGGGCATCAAGGCTGTCGTGTTCGATTTCGGTAACGTGCTTTCGGCGCCGCAGGATCCGGAAACCATGGGCCTCTTGGCCACCATCGCGGGCGTGGACGAGGCGACCATGGCCGACGTGGTATGGAAGACCCGCTCTTCGTATGACCAGGGGGCGGTCACGGGGGCGGAATACTACAAAGGCGCCCTCGCGTCGGTGGGGGTGACTCTGGACGAAGGTTCGCTCGCCGCCCTCGTGCGGACGGACCTGGAGAGCTGGGCCAACCTCAATCCGGAAACGGTGAAGCTCGCCGAGGACGCCAAGAAGGCGGGCCTCAAGATCGGCATCCTCTCCAATATGCCGCACGACTTCCTCGCGCTCGCGCGCAAGCGTTTCCCGATCTTCAAGACGGTGGACGCGGGCATCTTTTCGTGCGAGGCGGCGGTCAACAAACCCGCGCCGGCCATCTACCAGGCCCTGATCGCCGCCCTCGGCCTCGCGGCCGCCGAAATCGTCTTCTTCGACGATATCGAGGCGAACGTCGCCGGGGCGAAGGCGGTCGGCATCGAGGGCCGGCTCTGGAAGGACGCCGCTTCAGCGCGGGCGGAGCTCGCCGCCCTCGGCGTTTCCCTCTAGGGGAAAGTCCGCGGACTTCGTCCGCGGCGATTCCCCGGCCGTGGTACAATGCGTCGTTCGGAGAACGCCATGCTGAAAACCGTCGCTTTCTTCATGCTCTTTTGTTTCACCCTCGTGGCGGTGATCCCCTTGGGGGCCGCCGCCTTCATCCTGCGCCTCATCGGCCTTCGCGCAGCCGCCGCGCGGTTCATGCAGCGGGTGGGGCTCGTCTGGTCGCGGCTCATCATCGCGGCGACGGGATCCCGCCTGGAGGCGCGCGGCCTGGAGAATATCCCCGCCGCGGGCGGCGTCTGCTTCGTGGGCAACCATCCGGGGATCTTCGACATACTCATCGCCTTGTCCCTCATCGACCGGCCCTTCGGGTTCACCGCCAAGAAGGAGGCGGCGTTCTATCCCTTCGTCGGGCTCTACGTATGGCTGCTCGGCGGGGTGTTCATCGACCGGAAGAGCGCGCGGAACGCCCGCAGGGCCATCGAGGCCGGCGTGGAGCGGATCCGGCGGGGCGGGGCGATGATCATCTTCCCCGAAGGGACGCGCAACCGCGGCCACGGGATGCTGCCCTTCAGGCCGGGGGCCTTCAAGCTCGCGACCTTGGCGGACGCCCCCATCGTGCCCGTTTCCATAACGGGAAGCGAAGACGTCTGGGAGTCCGCCATGCGGGTGCGGGGCGCGCGGGTGCGCGTGGCCTTCGGCAAGCCGATCCCGACGGCGGGACTCCAGGGCGACGAGCGCCGCGCCCTCGTGGAGCGGACGCAGGAAGCCATCCTCGCGGGACTCGGCGAAGGATCGAGGTAGACGGAAACGCCGGGGAGCGCTATAGCTACGGGTATGGAAACCTCACCCGTGGAAACCGTTTCTCCGCGCGCCGCCGGCCGCCGCGCCGAGCTGGGCGCCGCCGCCGTCATCGCCGTGGGCCTCTTCGCCGCAGGAGCGGCCGTCTCCTTCGGCCTCGTCCGTATGCGGGACTCAGGCCGCACGGTCGTCGTCCGGGGGCTCGCGGAGCGGGAGGTGGACGCCGACCTCGCGGTCTGGCCGGTCACCTTCAGCGCCGCCTCCGATTCCCTGGACGAGCTCCGGCGGGACGTCGCCGCCAAGTCGGAGGCCGTCTCCGCCTTCCTGGCGAAAGCCGGGATCGCGGAGACCGACATCACGAGGACGCCCCCGACCGTCCGGGATTCCCGGGCGGAACTCTACGGCTCCCAAGAGGCGCGGACCTACCGTTACGTCGCGCAGGCGACGGTGCTGGCCAGGTCCAAGAACGTGGCCGCCGTCCTCGCCGCCATGGAGCGATCGCTGGAGCTCGTCGGCGAGGGGGTCGCGGTGTCCAAGGACTACGAGTTCCGGCCCCAGTTCGTGTTCACCGCCCTCAACGCGATCAAGCTGGAGATGATAGCGGAGGCAACGGGGAACGCCCGCGGCGCCGCGGAGCAGTTCGCCCGCGATTCGGGAAGCCGGGTCGGCAAGATCCGGAACGCCTCCCAGGGGCTCTTCACCATAGAGGACGCGGACCCGAGCCTTCCCCAGCGGAAGATCGTCCGGGTGGTCACCACCGTGGATTACGCTCTGGTCGATTGATCCGCCCGAGGGCGGTCAGCGCTTGCGGTCGTAGAGGAGGACGGCGGTGCGGTCCTCCTCCTTGAGGCCTTTCAGGGCGCGGAGATCGGCGAGGCCCTCCTCGCAGGTGTTCCCCTTGCACGGTACGAGGCCGGTGGCGGCCAGGTTCCGGTTGATGACCAACTCGTCCGCGGCCGCGAGTCCCTGGAGGCGGCACGCCAAGTTGATACCGTAGCCCACGTAGTCGCGGTACTTGAGCTGGGACGCCTCGGCCGAAATCTCGTACTTGAAGACCTTGTCCATGACGAGGGCTCCGGCGAGTCCGAGCCCCGGGTAGGGCTTGAAGAGTTCCTCGTCCAGGAACGCGGTGTACGAGTCGAAGACCTCGAGCGCGCCGAGCACCGTGTCCTGGTCGGTCTCGTCCCAGATCACGATGGCGCCGTCCCCCATGAGCTTGTAGTACGAACAGCCGAAGCCGAATTGGTTCACGCAGGAGAGCAGGTTCGAGGTAAAATCCTTGATCAGCCTGAAGACGTCGCCCTCGTCGTTCGAGCAGAGGAAATCGCTGAAGTTGCGCACGTCCACGCAGAGCACGAGGGCCCGCTCCTTGACTTCGCCGAGGTAGACGTCGTCGAAGATGTCCACCGGCATCTTCTTGAGGCCGGCGAGGGCGGAAAGGTCGAGTTCGACTCCCCGTTCGGCCACCGAAACGAGCTTGCGCGTGCCGCCGAGCACCGATTCGATTTCGGCGAGGATGGCCCCGTCGGTCGGGTATCCCGTAAACGCGCGCCGTTCCACGTAGGCCGGCATGTCGGCCTCCGCGTCGGCGAGGACGATCGATCCGTTCTTTTCGCAGATGACGATCACGGACGTCCGTTTCCCCGTGGCGGGATCTTCCACGACGACCATCTTGTCCCGGAACGTGACGATGCTGCTCTGGTTGTTCGTTTCGCTCGCGCTTTCCATCGCCGCTATTCTAGCATGAAAGGCTTGAGGCGCGAAGGGCGACCGCCCTTTTTAGGTCCCTCCGTTGGCCGGCGGGCGCGCTGGTCAACCCTCAGCGCAGGCGGTTCCGCGTACGAGCAGGAGGGGTACGGAGACCTCGTGCTTAAGATGATCCGAGACGCTGCCGAGCAGCACGTCCAAAAAGAATCGATGTCCGTGCGTCGCCATCGCGATGAGGTCGTAATCGCCGTTATTGATCGCCTGCACCAGCTCGACTTCCGGTTCCCCGCTCAAGAGGAGCGTCTCCGTCGGTACGCCGATCGACTCCAGTTTCGCGGCGTGCCGCGTCGTGCACGCCAGGGCCCGCTCCTTGAGCGCCCGGTCCTGATCCAGCGTATGCGAATGGACGACGTGCGCGAGGACCACCGTAGCGCCTTCCGATTTCGCGAGCGCGGCTACATGGCATACGATCGCCTCGTCGACCTCCGAACAGTCCAGAGGAACGAGAATCTTGCGATATACGCCCATGATCAAACGCCTCCTTTCGCCATGGAGTAGAGGAAGAAAACGTTCAGCCCCATTATGAGTAGGGAGATGAGCGTCGCGACGACGAACTCCGGCAGGTCGCTGCGGAAGACGCCCATGACGCTTTTCTTCCTGCAGAGGAGCAGCAGGGGGATGAGGGTGAAGGGAAGCTGCACGCCCAGCACGACCTGGCTGAAGATGAGTATCTTGTAGGTATCCACCCCCAAGAGGATGATGACGAACGAGGGAATCGCCGTGACGAAGGTCGAGACGCGATAGAGGAGCGTCCGCGGGTCTTCCGGTTTACCGAGGAAGCCGGTGATCACGTTCACTTCGGCCATCGAGGACGTCACCGAGGACCCGACCCCGGAAAAGACGAGCGCGACGGCGAAGAGGAGGGCGGCGAGGGGACCGGCGAGCGGCGTCAAAGTCCGCGAAGCGTATTCGATGCTGTCTACGGGGACGCCGTGTTCGTGGAAGACCTTGGCGGCGACTACGATCATGGCGGAGTTGACGACCCAGCCGAGCGTGAGGGCGGTGAGCGTATCGAGCTTTTCGTACTTGAGCAAGGAACGCTTTTTACGGTCGTCGATTCCCCAGTCCCGCGAATGTATGACGTTCGAATGGAGAAAGATGTTGTGGGGCATGACGACGGCGCCGAGGATCGCCATCGCGACATAGATATTCGTCCGGTCCAGTTTCGGCGTGAACATGGCGAGGAATACTTGGTCGAACGCCGGCCGCACGATGATGATTTCCGCTACGTAACAGAGCGCGATGATTCCGAGAAAGGCGATGATGACGCGCTCCAGGCGATGATAGCGCTGGCCGACGATCAGGAAAACTTCCAAGAAAACGGTGATGAGCGCTCCGGCCCATAACGGAAAGCCGAAGAGGAGCTGAAATCCGATCGCGCCGCCGAGGAGTTCGGCCACGTCGGTGGCGACGCAGGCGAGCACGACCGTGAGGCCGAGAAGGGCGGCCAAGGGTTTCGGAAATTCATCCCGGATGTTCACCGCGAGGGATTTTCCCGTGGCTATTCCGAGCTTGGCCGCCATGTTTTGGACCACCAGAAGCACCAGGGTGCTCAGGGTGATGACCCAGAGCAGCGTGTACCCGAAACGCGAACCGCCCTCGATGTTCGTGGCCCAGTTGCCCGGGTCGATGAACCCGACGGTCACTAAGAACCCCGGACCGAGGAAACTCAGTATTTTCTTCAGCGTCCCTTTTCGGATCATGGCGAGGCCTCGCGAATCGGATCGATTCCCCGAATCTGCCTACAGGATACGGCCGTTCTCGCTTCGGCACAAGGCGCGGGCTGCGATCCCCAACGCCGCGCGTCCACGGCGCGGCGCTCAGGTAAGCCGCCTGCGGCGGCGCAGCGCGTGGAATGGTTGTACCGGTCGCTCGCGCGACCGACGCTCCGCATCGCGCGCCTCAGGCGCGCTCGCTCCGGTCCGCCTTCGCGCCTCGCGTCCCGTCCTGGGACGCGCCCTGCGGGACGGCGCTCCGGTTCGAATCCCTCAGCGCATAGACAAAAAGAGCCGCCCGAAGGGCGGCTTATTCATGATGGGCGCTGAGGGATTCTTCCTCCGGCCCTCGGCATCCTGCCTCGGACCTGCGGACGCCTTCGCGCCTCTCGGCACCTCCTGTGCCTCGCCCTCACCTTCGTTCGGGACGGCGCTCCGGTTCGAATCCCTCAGCGCCGTAGACAAAAAGAGCCGCCCGATGGGCGGCCTATTCATGATGGGCGCTGAGGGATTCTTCCTCCGGCCCTCGGCATCCTGCCTCGGACCTGCGGACGCCTTCGCGCCTCTCGGCACCTCCTGTGCCTCGCCCTCACCTTCGTTCGGGACGGCGCGCCGG
>JAEXTK010000148.1 GCA_023406985.1 Spirochaetota bacterium
GGCGCGCCGCGACGTTCGACTCCCTCCAGCGAATAAAAAGGGCCCGCCATAAGGGGGGCCCGTCATCGCAGCGGCTGAAGGGAGTCGCCTTCCGCGCGTCGGCGTCGTGCCGCCGCGCTCCAGGCCGCGTCCGAACGCTGCCGCGGCCATCCTGGCCGCTCATCCTCGCTCCGCTGCGCCTGAGGGCGCATCCGATAGGTATAGATGGTACTGGCGCGCTTACGCGCGCGGCGGAATCGGCGCGTTCGGACGTTCGACTCCCTTCAGCGGACAAAAAAAAGCCCGCCTACTGGCGGGCCAGACATCGCAGCGGCTGAAGGGAGTCGAACCCTCGTCTCCAGCTTGGAAGGCTGGGGTAATAGCCGTTATACGACAGCCGCGATTTTACGTGTTCGCTCACGCGAACGATTTCAAGGTAGCTGTCGTTTGTCTCGCGCGGAGACGCGCTCGCCATACGACAGCCGCGATATACGTGTTCGCTCACGCGAACGATTTCAAGGTAGCTGTCGTTTGTTCCTCGCAGGGGCGCTCGGACCAGACGACAGCCGCGATGAGGGGAAAATAGCTCGAAAGGGAGGGGGGTGTCAAGGGATGGAATAGCGGCCGGAGCGTTCGGCGACGAGGGAGTCGGAAGCCAGGCCGGAGAGGGCGGCGGAGAGGCGGTCGGGGGAGAGGCCGGTGCGCTCGGCGAGCTCGGCGAGGTCGGCGGGACCTTCGGAGGCGAGGACTCTGAGGGCGGCGCCGCGGGCTTGGCGGAGGGAACCTTCGAAGCGGGATTGGCGCACGTAGTGGGCGCTCCGCCGGTTGGGATTCGCGGTGAGGCGCTTGAGTGCGGCGCCGTAATCCATGAGGGCCCAGTGCCAGCGGCGGGGATCGCTTCGGTCCATCGCCAGCTCCAAGATGGGCAGGATTTCGGTATCCTTTACTCTCTCCCGGTCGGGAAAGAAAAAATGGAGGACGGCGGCTCGGATATTGGTCTCCACGAACGCCTGGTCCGCGCCGAAGGCGAAGCAGGCGATGGCCCGGGCCGCGTAGGGGCCGATGCCGCTCAGGGTCTCGAGGTCGGCGGGATCGGCGGGGACGCTGCCGCCGAAACGGGAGACGATCTGGGCCGCGGCGTCCCTGAGGAAACGGCCGCGCCGGTTGTATCCCAAGCCGCTCCACTCGCGGAGCACGGCATCGAGGGGGGCGGCGGCGAGGGCTGCGGGGGTCGGCCAAAGCCGGCTCCAGCGCTGCCAGTAGGGTATCACTCGTTCGGTCTGCGTCTGCTGGAGCATGACTTCAGATACCAGGATGAGCCAGGGGTCGCGCGTCTCCCTCCAAGGGAAGGATCGTCCCCGTTCCCGGTAGTGGTCGAGGACCGCCTGACGGAAGTCCGCGATCGCCGCGGGAGCGAACGGCGATCCGCTCACGCGGATCTCCGCGCTTCCAACATACGGCGGAGTTCGAGCGCGGCCTCCTTGCCGTCGTGGGAAACCTGGGCCAGGTTGCGGACGGATTCGGCTATCGCCTCGTTCTCGGCGGCGATGCCCCTGATGGAGGCGCGGAGCTCATCCGAGATGGCCACGAGTTCCTCCATGCGGCCCCTGATGCGATCGCCGTCCGCTTCTTGCCGTTCGGCCTCGGCCTTGATCGACGCGGATGCGGCCGAAAGCGCCTCGAGCGAAGCGCGCAGCGTATCGGTCGCGGCCCGCTGGGCGATGAGGGATTCTCCCACGGAAGCGATGCCGGCCGAGGCGGCCTGGGCCCCGTCCGCCACCGCGACCAGGACGCCGCGGACGCGCCCGTTGGCGTCCACGCCGTTGCCGATCCGCCTGCCGATCTCCGCCACGGATTCCCGGATCCGCGCGGTCCGCTCGGCGGAGGCGGCGGCTAAGCTCTTTATCTCCGCCGCGATGACCGCGAAACCCCGGCCGGAGGCCCCCGCGTGCGCAGCCTCGATGGCCGCGTTCATGGCCAGGAGGTTGGTCCGCTCGGCGAAATCCTCCACGGCGTCCACGATGGACGAGATGCCGCCCGTCGTATCGCGGATGCGTTCCACGGATTCGTCGAGGGCGCGCATGGCGAGTCTCCCCTCGCCCGCGCCCGACTCCAGGCTCCGGGCGAAGCTGGCGGTGCGCTCGACGCTCGCGGCTACCGCCGCCGCCTCCTTCGCGACCACCGCGATGGCTGAGGCGGCCCCCTCGACGCCGCGGGCCTGCGCCTCGACGCCGGCGCGGACCGAACCCAACGAGGCGCCAAGGCTCCGCACCGACTCTTCGGAATCGGCGACGGCGGCGGCTTGCCGTTCGGCGTTCTCCCCGATGCGCGCGGCCGTTACCGCGAGCTTGCCGGCGGAAGAGGCTGCAGCGGCGGCGTCCCGATCGATCTCCGCGGCGAGCTCGGTGACCGAATCCGCGGTGCGTCCGATCCGCTCGACGTAGGCGCCGAGTTCGGCGGTCTTGTCCTTGACGTCGGCCGAATAACGCTCGAGCTCCGCATACAGGCGCGAGGACCGGAGCGTGAGCGTCACGAAGAGGGAAATGTTCATGCAGAAGAAGCCGATTCCCTGCAGCCACGCGAAGGGATCGATGCCGGCGGCCTTGTGCACGACGTCGTAGGTGCCGAAGACGACGCCGAGGGCCACGCCGACGAGGAGGGGGATGGATTCGCGGTCTCCGCGCAGGACGCCGCGAACGGTCACGAACACGATGAAGATGATGGCCGCCTGGACGAACGCGAGTCCCGCGAGGAAGACCGTCGCGATGGCGGCCATGCTGTCCCTGGCGAGCAGGTACGCGATGAGGTTGCAGGCCGGAATGACCGTCAGCGCCGCCGCGAACCAGCGAGGTCGCCGCAACTTGAAGTAGGCGACGAAGAAGGCGACGAGCGATGCCATGGAGAGGAGCAGGCAGGAATTGGTGAGGGCCTTGGTGAGGGTGAAGGAGAACAGCACGATATCCGAGCCGATGCCGAAGAAATAGAACGCGATGGAAAGGGACGCCAGGGCGTACCAGAGGTTGGTCCGTTCCACGCGGCGGGTAAGCCAGAGGACGAAGAAGTAGCTCCCGATGAAGGCGCAGAGGGCGGCCAGGATGGCGTACAGCTGATAGTTGAAGAAGGATCGGACCCTCCGTTCGAAGCGCTCGGCGTCGCCGTTTCCGATCGAAGGGGGGCTCAGGGACAAGATCGAGCTCGGAGCCTCCAGCCGTATGGCGATGACGTTCTCCCCCGACTCGTTCATGAGCGACTCGGGGAGCAGGAAGGTGCTCACGTCGTTCGTCGGGACGGAATACGCGGGGAATCCGGAACCGCGGAGGCCGATCAGGGCCCCGTTCAGGTACACCTCCGCGGCGGCGTCGGGGCGGCCGAGCAAGAGATATCGCGGAGCGGGAATAGCGGCGGCGAAGCGGGTCCTGATCCAGCAGCGACCGCCTTCCAGGGCGACCGTCGAGGGAAGTCCGATCGCGGTCCACGCCGCGTCGTCAAAGTCGGCGGCGGCGCGCTCGGCGCCGTCCCCGCCCGCGTAGAGCCACGCTCCGAGTTCGGAACGGACGCCGCGCCCCGCGCTGTTCCGGCTACCGGCACCTTCGGCGAGGAGCGGGACCGTGAGGAGGGAGGCAAGGAAAAGACCGATCGCGAGGGAAAGAACCGGACGATTTGAACTCATGGGGATCCTTTTTTTTAGTATAGCGTTCCCGATTTCCCCGTCAATTCACGACGCGTATTTCTCCCGCAAGGCCGCGATCACGAGGGCGGTGATGGCCGGCGGCGCGAGGTCGTCGACATCGATGACGAGATCGGCGAAGCCGTACTCGTCGGTGTCGATGCCGTAGAGCGACCGGTAGCGGCTATGGTCCTGGTGATCGCGCTCGGCGGTGAAGGCCGCGATGGCATCCAGGGAACCGCCCTCGCGGTTCTGGATCCTCCGCGCGCGGGTTTCGGGCGTCGCCCGCAGGTAGACCTTGAGGTCCGCCTCATCCAGGAGCCAGATGGCGAGCCGGGAACCGAGCACGCAGCCGCCGTCCTGCCGCGCGAGCGCTACCTGGCGTTCGTCCACGCTGCGATCCCAATAATCGTCGTCCTTCGCCCGGCGCAGGACCTCCTTGAGGGTGATGCCGTGTTCCTGGGCGAGGCTGCGGAAGGTGAAGTTGATGAACCGGAGGCCGAGCTCGTCGGCGACGAGCTTGCTCACCGTGGTGTTGCCGCATCCGCTTTTACCGGAGATGGCGATTCGCGCTTCGCTGGTCTTCATTCGATATTTCTCAATTGCTCGCGGATATTCTCGAGCGCATCCTTCATCGAGACCACCGCGCGTCCCACCTCGAGGATCGGCGATTTGGATCCGATGGTATTGATCTCCCGGTTGATCTCCTGGCAGAGGAAATCCAGTTTTTTGCCGGGCGCGCCGTTGCGCTCCGCCTCGGCGCGGAATTCGCCGAGATGGGCGCGGAGACGCGCGAGTTCCTCGGAGATGGTGTATTTCATGAGGAGGACGGCCGTCTCGGCGAGCACGCGGTTCTCGTCCACCGCGTCGCCGAGCACCTCGCGGAACCGGGTGCGGATATTGTCGGTGATGGTGCGCTCGAGTTCCGGCACGTGCGCGGCGACCAGGGCGACGGCCTTCTCGATGGAATCGAGGTGGGACATGATATCCGCCTCGGTCGCCTTTCCCTCCCGGATACGGGAAGATTCGAATTGGGCGACGGCGTCGGCGAGCGCCGGTTCTATCGCCTGCCAGTACCGCTCCGGATCGCGCATCTTGTCCGTCAGGAGGACGCCCTCCAGGCCGAGGATGGTCGAGAGCCGCGGCTGTTCTTCGATGCCCAGGGAGGCGGCGAGTTTCTTGATGGCCTGGAAGTAGGCGGCGGCGGCGGCTTCGTCCACCGAGACGGTCACGTTGCCGCCGAGGTCTTTGGCCCGCACGGAGAGCTCGATCTTGCCGCGTTCGCACCGCGCGGCGACGTAATCCCTGAGCCGCCCTTCGAGCGGGGAAAGATAGGGCGGCAGATTCACGAAAATCTCGAGGAAGCGGTTGTTGTAGCCCTTGATCTCCACGGACACGGAGAAACGGTCGTCGCTGCGCTCCTTGTATCCGTAGCCGGTCATGCTCTTCATTCTGCGCTCCTTGTGCGTTCCTCGAGCCGCGCCAAGACTGCCCGTCCGAGGCGCCAATTGTCGCCGGCTCCCATGGTGATGAAGAGGTCGCCGGGCCGCAGCTCGGCGGCGAGCGGCTCCGCGGCGTCCAGGGGCTCCTCGAAATAGCGGACCGACGACCGCAGCGCGGCGGCCTTATCGAACAGGGTCCTTCCGTTCACGCCGCCCTCGTAGGTTTCCCGCGCCGAGGCGTAGATCTTGTGGAGGACGACCTCGTCGGCGGCGCCGAACGAGGCGGCGAATTCGTCCAAGAGCGCCGCGGTCCGCGTATAGGTGTGCGACATGAAACTCACGACGAGCCGGCGGCGCGGATAGAAGGCCTTGAGGCCCTCCAAGGTGGTCCGGATGGCCGTCGGATGGTGCGCGTAATCGTCCATGACGAGGATGCCGCCCGCTTCGCCCACGATCTCGGACCGCCTCCGCGAACCGCGGAAGTCCTCGAGCGCGTGCCGCACCGCATCCCGCGTATCGTCGGTCAGGACATCCTGCAGGGCGGAAGCGCCCCGCTCGGTCCTGAGGATGGAGGAAACGAGGGCGAGGGCCGCGACCGCGTCCATGGCGACGTGGCGGCCCGGCACGCGGACGCGGAGGTCTCCGCGGAGCCCGGCCACGGCCACGACGGTCCGCTCCTCCGCGAGCTCGATCGATTCGATGCGGAAGGCGCCCGACGCCGAACGCCCGTAGGGGGTCAAGACGAGGTCGTCCCGCGAGCGGACCATGGCCGCGACTTCGGAGGCGCCCGGATCGTCCGCGCAATAGATGAGTTCGCCGCCGCGCGGCAAACCGAGCGCGTACTCCACGAAGGCCTCGCGGATCGATTCGTAGGTGGGATAGTAATCCTGGTGGTCGCTCTCCACGCTCGTCAGCACGATCCTGCGCGGCTTGAACGCGAGGAAATGCCGCCGGTACTCGCAGGTTTCGGCGACGAAGTACTTGTCCCCGAGGGAGAGCGTGGACCGGCCGCCGAAATCCCCGACGGCGCTCCCCGCGAGTATCTGCGCGGGGAGCCGCGCGGCGCGGAGCAGGGTCCCCGCGATCGCGGTGGTCGTGGTCTTGCCGTGGACGCCCGCGATCCCCGAACTATCGAAACGGCCCGAGAAGGACCCGAGGGCCTCGGTGTATTTGAGGATCGGCAGGCCGCGCCGCTTCGCCTCGATCAGCTCCGGGTTCGTCTCGACCGCGTAGGCCGCGGAATGGATGACGTACTCGGCGTCGGGCGGCAGGTTCCGGCCGTCGAAGCCGGCGGCGTACGGCAGCCCCATCTCCCGCAGTATCGCGTCGGTGTAGAAGACCTCCGCGGTGTCGGAGCCGGTGATGCGCGATCCCGCGCGATGGAGGAGTTCGGCGAGGGCGCACATCCCCGTACCCTTGATGCCGACGAGGTGTATGCGGGCCCCCGCGAGGACGGGGGGCAGCTCGGGATTGGACATGTACCGATGGTAGCCGAAGGCGGTCCTTTTGGCAACGGAGGAGAGCCGCCGCGGGGGCGGGGGGGCCCCGCCGCGGGGGGGGGGGCGGGGCGCCCC
>JAEXTK010000064.1 GCA_023406985.1 Spirochaetota bacterium
CGCCGGCGCTGCCTGGGGGCGGCGCGGGGGGCCGCGGCCGCCACCTCTCCCGCGATGAGCGCTACCGAGCCGATCCGATGAATTTCCAGGAGCCGGCACTCGATGCGCGCCGCGACTCCCTCCGGCACGAGGGTGTCCACTATCGCGGCCGGCGCGGCGCGAATCCCGAACTCCCGATACTTGTCGACCCCTCGACCCGATACGGACCCGGCGCGCTCCACGAGGTCGCGCTGGTTCCAGGTCGGCAGCGCGAGCGCGAACTCCTTCGCCGCCTCGATGTTGGCCACGGTCCGGTGCCCTGGATCCATCACCACGAGGACCCGGGAGACCGGATCGTAGTCGAGAGGGCAGTTCCACGCCACGGGCGCCAGGTCGTAGCGGCCGTCGGCGCCGCGCGTGCAGACGAGTACGAGGCCGCCGGTATTGAGGAGGCGGTACGCCTCGGCGGGAGGAATGTCGGAGTAGTCCATTCCTGGAGTCTACTCCGCATCCTCCCGCCCGTGAAGGCTTATTCGGAATCCCGGAGCCAGACGCGCATCGGCCCTACCCCGCGGTTGGCCCAGGCGTAATACGGAATGGCCGTGAAGCCGGTCCCCCGTATCACGACGATGCCCCCGAGGAGGTCGCCGTCCCAGGCCGCGCCGAGATTCGACTCTGCGCCGAGCGCGAGATCTGCCACCGGGAAGGACGCGTCCCGCTCTTCCACGCAGTAGACGAGCGGTCCGCGCTGGAGCGCTGCACGGCCGCGGTTATCCTCGACCCGAGGATCGCAGCGGACCTTGCGCACCGGCATGGGCAGTTCAAGCTCCACCGCGTCCCCGTCGCGCCACTCGCGTTCCACGACGGCGTACCCCCGGTCAAGCCGGATGGGCGCCGGAGCCCCGTTCACCCGGAGCGTCGGCTCGGCTTTCGCCGGAGCCGAGAACCGGTACAGTCCGCCGCCGAGGACGCGCTCCCGCGCCCAGCCGGGAATGCGCAACAACAGGCGGGCTTTCGCGGGAGTCCCGAGGCCGATAGTGATCTTTACCGTCCCCGACCAAGGGTAGTCCGTCTCTTGCGTCAGGCCGAACCGCGTGCCCGCCGCTTCCACGGCCGCCCCGCCCGAAGCGTAGAGGTTGACGTAGAGGTCGCCTCCGCGCGTCGCGTAGAAGTAGCCGGGAAGCGATGGGAAGAACCGGCTCAGGTTCGTCGGACAGCAGGAGACGTCGAACCAAGGCTGCCGCCCGGCGCTCCCGTGGTTGAACAGGAACTTGCCGTCCGACTCCAGCGGACTCACGTAGAAGTATTCGTCCCCGGAGAGCGATACGCCCGCGAGGAGCCTGTTGTAGATGACCTGCTCGAGGAAGTCGATGTACTTGGCCTCCCCCGTGAGGAGGAAGAGCCGGTGGTTCCACATCACTCCGCCGATGGCTGCGCAGGTCTCCGCGTAGGCCGTGGCGTTCGGCAACTCGAAGGCCTCGCCGAAGGCTTCGCCTTTGTGCCGGGCGCCGAGGCCTCCCGTGAGGTAGACCTTGGATTCCGCGACGTCGCGCCAGATCCCCTCGATGGCCTCGGCGAAGGCCGCGTCCCCCAGGAGGGCCGCCGCGTCCGCCATGCCGCTGTACATGTACACCGCGCGCACCGCGTGGCCGACCGCCTCGCGCTGCTCCAGGACGGGGATATGGTCCTGGGCGTACCGGGGATTATCCTCGAACTCGTAGAGCGGCCGCGTCTCGTGGCGTCCGCGCTCCAAAAGGAAGAAGCGGGCGAGTTCCAAGTATTCGCGGTTCCCCGTGACCCGGTAGAGCCGCGCGAGGCCCATCTCCACGATCTGGTGGCCGGGAATATCCCGCTTCTTGTCGGGCCCGAAGGTGCGGAGGAGGAGCGCGGCGCTCTTGAGCGCCACGTCCAGCAGGGTCCGTTTCCCCGTCGCCGCGTAGTGGGCGCAGGCCGCCTCGTACAAGTGCCCGCTGTCGTAGAGCTCGTGGCTCTGCACGAGGCTCGACCACCGTTCCTTCCCCGAAAAGGGGAGCACGTGCGCGGGGTCGATGGTCCGGTTCGTGAAGAGGTATCCGTCCCCTTCCTGGGCCGCGGCGATGACCGCGATGAGGCCGTCCAGCTTCCGGTCGAGCTCGGCGTCGTAGCTTTGGGCCAAGGAGTAGGATGCCCCCTCGATGGCCTTGTACAGGTCGGTGTCGTCGCCCGGATGCGTGCCGACGTAGGGCCCCTCCATGAGGCCCGCCGCCTTGCGGAAGTTGTCGACGCGGCCGTACTGTTCGCACCGCGCGAGCACGACGGGAATGGTGACCTTCCGATTCGTCTCCATCCGCGGGAACCAGAAGCGGTCGTTGAGCTTCACCGCGGTGAACGGCGTCGGCAGGATCGGGTAATCGGCCCGCGCCGCAGCCGTGGCCGCCGTGGCCGACGGCGCGGACGACGCCGCGGTTTCGCCTCGGACGGCGCTCGTATCCGTGAGAGGTGTCATGATTTCATCCCCGAAAGCACGATGCCTTCTATGAAGTATTTCTGCCCGAAGAAGTACAGCACCACGCTCGGGGCGATGGACATGGTGCAGGCCGCCATGATCGAGCGGTAATCCGTCCCGAAGCCGGCCCGGAAGTTGGCCAAACCCTGCGAGATCGTGTTCTGCTCGTTCCGCGAAATGTAGATGAGCGGCCCCATGACGTCGTTCCAGTACAGGATGAACGTGAAGAGGAAGATCGAGATGAGCACCGGCTTGATGAGCGGCAGCAGGATGCCGAAGAGGATGCGCGGATGGCTCGCGCCGTCGATGATCGCCGCCTCGTCCAGGTCCCGCGGAATCGTCATCAGGAATTGGCGGCACAAGAAAATGTTGAAGCCGCCGCCGCCCAGGAAGGCCGGCACGATGAGCGGCGTGAAACCGCTCGATAGGCCGAGCAAAGTCCAGCCGATGAAGATCGGGATGATCGTCACGGCTCCCGGCATGAGCATGGAGGCGATCACCATGGTGAACAGAACCTTCTTGCCGGGGAATTCCAGCCGGGCGAAACAGTACGCCGCCAGGGTGGAGGTGATGAGCACCCCGAATAGCGACGGGACCGTGATGATCAGCGTGTTGAGGAGGTAGCGGGCGAACGGGAAGACCGTGAGGGTGTAGGGATAATTCTCCCAATGCCACTCCTTCGGGATCATCTCGGGCGGAAACGCGTTGATGGCGATGTTCGACATGACCGAAGAGCGCACCATCCACAAGAAGGGGAAGACGCAGGCCAGGGCGAGGAGAGTTACGGCCGCCGTGACCACGACGTCGACGCTGGTTTTGCCTTTCATGGTTGCCTCACTCGCCTTCGAAGAAGAGCCACTGCTTGGAGGTGGCGAAGATCAGCGCGGTCAAAGCGCCGACGAACAGGAAGAAGATGAACGACACCGCGGCCGCGTGGCCGAAGTTGTTCCGCTCGAAGCCCTCCCGGTAGATGAGGAGGACCATGTACAGGGTCGAGTTGTTGGGCCTGCCGTTCGTGAGCGACCGGGCGGGCACGAAGATCTGTAGGTTCGTCACGAGGCTCATGAGCACGTTGAAGAAGATGATGGGCGACATGAGCGGCATGGTGACGTGCAAGAACTTGTGCCACGCCGTACCCCCGTCGATCTCCACCGCTTCCAGGTACGTCTTCGGAACGCTCTGCAAGCCCGCGAGGAAGATGACGATGATGTTGCCGAGCCCCCAGACCGTGAGCGCGATGATGGCCGGCGTGGCGGTCCGCTCGTCCCCGAGCCATTGGACTTTGTCCAGGCCGAAGAAACTCAGGAAATAGTTGAAGACGCCGAAGTTCGATTCGTACATCCAGCCCCAGACGATGCTCGCGCCGATGATGGGCACGACGTAGGGGAGGAAGAAGACGGACCGGAAGAAACCGCGGAGCGGGATCTTTCGGTTGAGCATCATCGCGACGGCGAACGCGTAGATCGTGCCCGCGAGCGTCGCGCCCAGGGCGAAGGTCAGGGTCGCCTTCACCGAGGGGGCGAAGAACATATCGCCGGAGAAAAGCCGTTTGTAGTTCTCAAGGCCAACGAACGATGGCGGAGTCAAGCCGCTCCAGCGCGTCAGGCTGACGCCCACCACGCCGAGCATGGGTAGGGTGGTCATGAAAATCAGCCCCAGGATCGCGGGCGTAAGGAACAGGTACGCCGTCGGGGCGTCCTTGTATCTGCCTCGTAATTTCATCGGGGAATCCTTTTGGGGGAACGGGCCGTCCGAGAGGCCGTGAAGCCTCTCGGACCGCCTGCGATGGGCCTACTTCGCCTTGTGCTCGTCGAAGTATTTCTGCAGCTGCGGCAGGATGGAAGTTATATAGTCCTTGGCGCTCGTCTTGCCGTTCCAGACGTTGTCGATACCCGATTCCAGGATGTCGTTGAGTCCCTGGTACCCGTTGAAGTAGTACCACGGCACCTGGACGGCGTTGTTCATCGCGTAGTCGATGACGGCGGTCTTGTACTGGGCGAAGGGCGGGCGGGCGGTCTTGGTGACCTCCGGATCGGCCCAGGACCGCATGGTCTTCTCGTCCGAGTAGTAGCGAGCCTTCACCGGCATGAGGATGCCCTCGGTGATCTGCGGCGACCACACGTTCTTCTCATCCGCGTACCAGCGCACGAATTCCATGGCCTCCGCCTGGTGCGCGCTCGTCTTGAACACGCCGAAGGGCGCGCCGGTATTGTAGGTCACCGCCTTCTTGAGCTTCGGGAGGACCGCGACGCCGTAGTCCAGGCCGTCGGGCACGGAGTTCTTGAGCGATACGCCGATTTCCCACTGGCCGGAGGTCGCCATCGCGACCTTGCCGGTGAGGAGGTTCACGTCGAGGGTCGCCATCGCGTTGAGGTCGGCGCGGGAGGGGGCGACCTTGTGCTTCACGTACAGGTCGGCGACCGCCTGCATCGCCTCCACGGATTCGGGTTTGCCGATCAGGAGTTCCTTGCCGTCGGCGCTCATGAGGCCGCCGCCGTTGGACACGCAGGCGATGGGCCACATCCACCAGATCCGGTTGAAGTCGGCGCCGTACTGGACGATGTTCTTGGGATCGAAGCCCGGTTTGTCCGCGGTCACGCCGTTCTTGTCCACGGTGAGCTTCTTGGCCACCGCGACGAACTCGTCCCAGGTCCACGCCTTGTCGGCGCTGGCCGGCGGATAGGGGATCCCCGCCTTATCGAAGATCTTCTTGTTGTAGTAGAGGAGGAGGACCTCGTTGCCGGAGCTGTAGCCCACGGCCTTCCCGTTGTAGGTGAAGGTGAGGGACTTGAGCGGGGCGTCGTTCGCGGGATACATGCCGCTCACGTCGGCGAGGAGTCCCGCGGCGGCGAATTCCACCGCCATGGCCTCGGAAAGCTGGGTCGCGTCCGGCAGCTGCTTGCCGGCCGCCATGGTATTCACCTTGGTCTCGTACCCGTCGCGCGGAATGATCATGAGGGTCACGTGGATCCGGTCCTGGGACGCGTTGAATTCGTCGATCTTGGCCTGGACCGCCTGTCCTTCGGACTGGGTCGTGTTGTACCACGCCATGAAGGTGATATTGACTTTGCCTTTCGCGCCTGCGCCTTGATCGGCGGTACCGGCCGCGAACGCGGTCGCGGCCAGGGACGCCATGACGATGAAGAAGGCCTTCTTGAGAGCGTTCATCCGATGTCTCCTTTTGCTGTGCTCTGGGCGACTTGTACGGTCGATCGCCGAACGGCTATAATCGAAGGTACCCGACGGCCGCGGCTACGGGATCTAGCTTCCCGGCGGAAACCGGAACCGCGGCTGTTCATATCGATCACTTCTTCTTCACCTCCGCGCACGATTTTCTTTCCACGAGATCGATAGGAAATTCGATTTTCACCGCGGGCAGGTCCGCATCCTCGACGCGTTCCAAGAGGCGGCGCGCCGCGGTGCGGGCCATATCCCGCGAATGGATCCGCATCGTGGTGAGCGGCGGCGAGGCATGCCGCGCGAGTTCCGTATCGTCGAAACCCATCACGCTCACGTCTTCCGGAACCCGCCATCCGCGCTCGGAGAGGGCGGAGAGGGCGCCGATCGCGAGGAGATCGTTCGCGCAGAAGATCGCCGTGAGGTCGCCCCTCCGCTCCATGAGGCGCTTGGCCGCCGCGTAGCCGGCCTCCGCGGACCACCCCTCGTCCCCGTCGGCGAGCGCCTCGTCGGGGGCGCAGCCCGAAGACTCCATGGCCTCGCGCCAGGCCGTGTACCGCACGCGGGCGCTATCCAGGCCGAGGGGGCCGTTGACGATGGCGATCCGCTCATGGCCCGCGCCGCGGAGGTAGGCCACCGCCTTCCTGACGCCGGCGGCCAGGTCCATCGTCACGAGGTCCAGGCCCTCCGCCGTCTCCGTCGGAGCCAGGAGCACCGCGGGGACCCCGCTCGCCCGGAGGCCCGCGAGGAATTCCGGGTTGCGCGCCTCCTCCACCACCACGCCGTCCACCTTGTCCAGGAAACCTTCAAAGGCGGCCCGCTCTTCCGGGTCGAAATCGTCCAGGTAGGTGAAGAGGGTGTGGCGTCCCGACCGGGCCGTCTCCTCCTCGATGCCGGAGAACACGTCGAAGTAGAAGGCCTCGCCCGCGAGCGGCTTCCGCACGGAACGCTCTTTGCAGACGACGTAACCGAGGGTCCCCTTCGCGGGCCGCTTCTCGCCCTTGGGAGCCGGGGGCCGCTTCACGAAGGTCCCCTGCCCGATGGACCGCTCGAAGATGCCGCGGGAGGTGAGGGCGAGCACCGCGTTGCGGACGGTCGTCCTGCTCAGGTCCAGCTCCTCGGCGAGCTCCCGCTCGGAGGGGATCTTCTCGCCGATCTTCCAGAGGCCGACCTCGATCTTGCCGAGGAGGTAGGACTCCACCTGGGCTTGGAAGGATTCTTGCGCGTTTTTTCGAATGGTATCTTCGTGGTTCATTCCGGCCTCGGTGGTTACAAGTGGTTACAACCACTTGTAACCACTATAGCACCACGTGAGCACCTGTCAAGCAAAATCCGCCGTTCCAGGCGTCAGGCCCCGGTCCCCCGGAATTCGATGATATTCCACGACCGCGCGGGCAAGGCGAGTCTGGCGACGTCGCCCCGCACCTCGACCTTCCCCCCGTCGACGGGGACCACCTCGTTCGGCCGGTCGGCCGTATTGGTCGCCTTGGGATCGTCGTGGCGGAGCGTCTTCCAGCGCGGCGATCCCAGGCCTTCCAGATGCGGATACTCGATAGAAAGCTCCAGGTCCTTGTCCTGCGACCGGTTCACCGCGAAGACCGCGAGGCCGCCCGTCTTCGTCCTGACGCACGCGCTCGCGAGGTAGGGCGCGTCCTTCGCGGTGCCCGCGTCGTAGCGGTCGCTTTCCACGGCCTGGCGCAGGGTCGTTCCGCCCTTGGCCGCGGCCGCGGTGAGGGCGAAGGGATGGAAGATGGTCTGGCGCCAGGCGCGCCCGCCGGTCTCCGTCATGATGGGCGCGATGACGTTCACGAGCTGGGCCAGGCAGGCGATCTTCACCCGATCGGCGTTGTTGAGCAGGGTGATGAGCATGCCGCCCACGAGCGTCGCGTCTTCCGCGGTGTACACGTCCTCCAGGAGGCGCGGCGCGCGCTGCCAGGGCGTGACCTTCTTGTCGTCCTCGAGGGTGTGGAACCAGACGTTCCACTCGTCGAAGGAGAGTTTGAGCGTTTTGGGCGAGCGGCGGTGCGCCTTGACCGCGTCGCAGATCGCGACCACTTCCTTGATGAAGGCGTCCATCTCGTCGCTCCGCGCGAGGAATTCCCCGCCGTTGTTCGCGGCGTTGCTGTAGTAGGTGTGGAGCGAGAGGTAGTCCACCCGCTCGTAGCAGAGTTCCAGGACCTGGCGTTCCCACTCGCCGTAGGTCTCGATGGCGCGGTAGCTGGAACCGCAGGCGACGAGTTCGATGGACGGGTCCACCATCCGCATGGCGTTCGCCGTCTCCGCGGCGAGCCGCCCGTACTCGGCCGCCGTCTTCCTACCGATCTGCCAGGGACCGTCCATCTCGTTGCCGAGGCACCAGAGCTTCACGCCGTAGGGATCGGGAGCTCCGTGCTCCCGGCGCAGTTCGCTCAGTTCGGTCCCGCCGCCCAGATTGCAGTATTCGAGGAGGCGCGACGCGTCCTCTATCCCGCGCGTGCCCAGGTTGACGGCCATCATCGGTTCCACGCCGACCTTCCGGCACCAGCGCATGAACTCGCCGGTACCGAATTCGTTCGGCTCGACGGTGCGCCACGCCAGGTCCGGCCGGACGGGACGCGAGGACCGCGGACCGACGCCGTCTTCCCACCGGTAGCCGGAGACGAAGTTGCCGCCGGGATAGCGCACGAGCGTGGGGCCGAGGTCCACGATGAGGTCGGCCACGTCGTCCCGGAAGCCTTCGGCATCCGCGCGGGGGTGTCCGCGTTCGTAGACCCCGCCGTAGACGCTGCGGCCGAGGTGCTCCACGAAGGAGCCGAACAGCCGGTCATCGATGGAACCGAGCGCGAACGCAGGATGGATCGCGATCTTCGCCGAAATACTCTTACCTGTCATGACGCAACCTCCACAAATCGACCTATGCGTTGTATAGTCATACCTAATAGGGAGAAATGGAATGTCTCAGCATGACATCCCCATACGCAATACGGTCATCATCCATCCCGATTGCCGGGAAACCTTCCTCGGAGGAACCGCGGGAGGCGGCCTCGGGATACACGGTTTCAGGCTCGCGGGCGTCAGCGAATTCCGCACCTCCTACCGGATCGCGCGCGAGGGCGAGCGCCACCACGTCGTCTTCGCCACCCTCGCGGGCCGGGGGCATCTCCGCGCGCGGGGAAGCGACTGCGCCCTGGAGAGCGGAGACCTCTTCGTCGTGCCCGCGCTTACGCCGCATGAGTACCGCTTGGACGCCCCGTCATGGTCCGCGTGCTGGTTCCATCTGGAGCGCGTGCCGAATTGGATCGACGTCGGCCCCCTGCGCGTCGAGCGCGGGGATATCGACGCGTTCCGGCGGCTCCAGGCCCTCATGGAGGACTACGCGGCGGAATCGGCGAGCCAGGCCGCCCTCGCCTCCCGCGCCGCCTCCGCGCTCGCCGATCTCATCGCCGTCCATCTGGAACGCCTTATCCGGCCCGCGTCCCCGCCCGATCCCGTCCTGCGCGCCGTCGCCGCCGCCTGGGACCGGGCGGCCCGGTCGCCCGGCCGGTCGTGGCGGATTTCCGAACTCGCGTCGGCCGCCGGCCGGTCCGACCGGCAATTCCACCGGGACACGGTGGCGCTCTACGCCCGCACCCCCGGCGACCACCTGACGCGGCTCCGCCTGGACCGGGCCGCCGAATACCTGCGCACCACCGACTATTCCCTCGCGGTGATCGCCGAGCTCGTCGGTTTCAAAAACCCCTATAGCCTCTCCAATGCGTACGCCCGCGTGAACGGACGGCGCCCGAGCGAAGACCGGTACCGACGTTGAGCGGCCGCGCGTACCGTCAAAGGAGCTTCTTCCCGAGCTCCACGTTCACGAGGATCCGCACGTCCATGGCGCCGCCGGCGGCATCCATGACCCGGCCGATCTCGCCGTAGAAGTCCTCCATCATGGCCGCGTCGCGCGTGGCATGCGTGGAGAAGGTCCTGAGGAGGGCGAGGTAGCGATCGCGGCCGAACCGCAGCCTCCGCTCGAAGACGGTATGAGCGGCCAAGGCGAAATAACCGCTCGACTCCAGCTCTTCTCTTTTGCGCTCCATCCCCGCGCGCTGAGCCGCTTCGGGATCGTGGGGCACGTCCTGGGGAGGCCAGTACTTCCGGTAGACTCCTTGGATCTCGGCCGCGACCGCCGCTTCGGCTACCGAGAAGTTGTTCCAGTAGAGCGCCAGGAGCCCATCGTCCGCGAGGAGCCGGTGGGCTTTGGCGTATTTCACCGCGGGATCGGGCCAGTGGAAAGCCGTGGCGGAGAAGATGCCGTCGTACGGCCCGTCCTCCGCGAATTCCTCGAAGGTCGAGTTAACTATTCGAACCTTCGCGTTCCCGCCGAATTTTTCCTTGAGCAGCGCGTAGAGATTCTCGCCCGGCTCCAGGGCGACGAGCCCCGCGTCCCAACGGTCGGCGATCTCCCGCGTGGCGGCGCCCTGCCCCGCGCCGACCTCCAGGATGCGGCTCCCGCGGCCGAACGGCCTGAGCGCCTCGATGAAATCGTAGACCTCGGCGGGATAGCCGGGCCGCGCGGCGTCGTAGAGCCGCGCGACGGCGTCGAAGGAGCGGGCGGCGGAATCGATCATGCCCCACAGTAGCGCCGCGGCGGCGCTTCCCGCAAGCGGCCCGAGACGCGCGGATGCTCGTTGAGGGCGAAGGCGGTCTCCGTCTTCATCGTGAGCCGCGTCCCCTCCGGGATGATCTTCGGGCACATCTTTCCGGCCATGGTTTCTTCCCCCTTCCTCAACGCTTCGCCGGCAAGGAAGCCTCCCAGCCGGCCAAGATCGGGATTGTCGCCAGCAACGCGAAGACCGCGCTTCCCCAAAACACCGAGAGTATGCCGGCGCGTTGGGCCAGGAAACCGAACGCGATCGGCGCGGCGAACGCGGCGATTCCGCCTACCGTGGAGACGAAGCCGAAGGCCCGCTCGTTGAGACTCCGATCCGGCACCGATTGCGCCACCAGGGTGTTGATGACGGGTACCGTCCCCTTGGTGACCGCGCCGACCAGCACGGAGACGAGGGCGATCGCCGCGGAGCGCTCGAGGACGCTCAGGACCACCAGGAGGATCGCCATGGCGATTTCGGAAACGATGAAGACGTTCCGGCAGCCGAATCGATCGGTTATTTGCCCGATCACCTTCTTACCGAGCATATTGCCAACGAAAAAGGCGCCCGACAAGGCGCCCAAGAGCGCGGGCGGCGCGCCCCGATGCACGAAGAGGAAGGGAATGAACGCGAAGAGCGAGGAGCTCGCGAACGTATCGAGGAAACACGCCGTCACCGCGACGCGGTAGCGCGCGCTCCGGCGCAACCCGCGGGCCTTTGCCGAACCGTGCGGCCGGGCCGGGGCGGGGGCGGTCGCGGGCCGACGAAAAAGCGATAGGGAAGCGATCGCCGCCAGCGGGATCGCCCCGTAGGCGAGCGCGGCGCCGCGCCACGCGAGAACCGACACCAGGAAGGTGACGCAGGCGGAAATGCCGAGCTTGCCGATATCGCCGATGGCCGTGAAATTGCCCATCCTATTGCCGAGTTCCTCGTCGCGGCTCTCGTTCGCGATGAGGGCGAAACTCACGGGATGGAATACGCCGAACCCCAGGCTCGCGACGATGAACGCTATCATTAAGACGGCGTAGCTCCCGGCCAGGCCCGTGACGATGAAGGCCGCGGAATAGAGGAAGGCGGCGAAAACCAGGAGTCGGCGACCGCCCATCGCAGCCGCCAACGAGGCGGCGGGGAGCGCGAGCGCTATCCCCGCGCTATTGAGCAGCCCCGTCAGGAATCCGATCTTGCCGAACTCCATCGGGATATCTTTTTGGATGAACGGAATGAGGAGCGGGAGGCTGGCGAAGAATCCGTCGTTGAGGATATGGAGGAAGCCGAGTTCGCCCATCGCCGATTCTCTCTTGTCCGGCTTGCCCTGCGCCCGCTCGCCCGGGTAGTTTCCCTCCATGCTGGCTCTTCTCGCCTCTGCCTTCGTACTCGGTTTCATGGTGGCCATTCCCCCCGGTTCGGTCACTATCGTAGCTGCGCAGCGGACCTTGCGCTACGGACTCGGGAACGGACTCGTGTTCCAGCTCGGCTCCTGCGTCGCCGACGTATTCTACATCGTCCTCGTGTACGCGGGAGTAGCCGTCTTCATTGCGGAAAACGGCCCCCTGCGCGCCGCCCTATGGCTCGCGAGCGGAACGCTCCTGGCGTGGATGGCCTGGGACGCCCTGAAACCGCGCGCGCCGCGGTCGGGAGAAACCGCGTCCTCCATCGCCGGGACCGCGCCCCCGCCCGCGGCTGGAAGGAGGGGGACCTTTTTAGCCGGCATCGGCGTTACCCTGCTCAATCCCGTAACCGTGGTCGGCTGGATCGCACTCGCGGGAAATTTCTTCCTCATTAAGCGAGCGGACATCGCGGGATCCCCGCTCCGCTTCGGTCTCGTGCTCGCCGCCACCATAGTCGGCGTCCAAGCCTGGCTCATTCCGTTGCTCTGGGCCGTTCGTCGCACCGGAGCCTTTCTCGGCGACCGCGCGGTCCGCGCGCTCGTCAAGGCCTCGGGCGTGTTCCTCGCCGTCCTCTCCGCATTGGCGTTTTGGTCCCTCGTGAACGAAATCCTCAGCTAGGAGTTTTCTGGGTCTACCGGTTCAATACTCCACGCCGATGAAGAAGCTGTTTTGGATGTAGAGGTTCCCTCCCGGCGCTTTAATGAACGCGAACGCGTTGTCCGGTAGGTACTCGTCGTTCCATAGGTCGGCGTAGTAGCGCTGTTTCAAACCGCACAACATTCCGAACCGTTTGGAGAACTTCCACTCGAGCATCTCTTTCGTTTCGGGAATGAGGTGATCCTGAAAGGTTTCGCTGGAATCGATTTTTATGGCCTGGTGCCAGTTCGCTACGTTGATTCCCATATCCGCCATGAAAGCGACGGTCTCGTTCACGATCGGCAGCCGCCCCCCGACCTGAAGCCCGAAAGAATAGAGCGGCAACTGCGAATCGTACCGACCGGTCCTGAAGCCGAAATTCATCGATTTGTAGAAGTATTTGCTTCCGAACCGATATCCGATCGAGTGGTATTGTTGAGCGAGGGCTTCGTCGAACGGAGTTTCCAGGGTATAGAAGAAGTGGTTCTCACCGTTGCGCTGGATATCGAGGATACCGATCGGCACGCCATGCAGCGCATTGGAGATATTGATCAGACCGAATTGGACGCCGGTTCCCTCGTTCGCGATATTGATCAGGCCGAACTGGAGACCGGTGAATTTTTCGGCATAATTGACGCTGCCGATTTGCGCGCCGACGATCTCTCCAAAGGAAATTGAAGCGAGGGGGTCGAATTGCACGCCCCGGAATCCTCGGTTGAAGGAAAATACGCCGACCTGCCCGATCCCGGCGTACCCTTCGGTGTAATTGACGAGGCCCAATTGTCCGTATGAGGAATCTTGGCCGCTGAAGTTGCCGATTAAGCCGATCTGCGTACCGAGAACGCCGTTTATGGCATTGTTGATGCCGAATAGGGCGAGAGACACTCCCCTGAGTTCGTTCGAACCGTTGTAGAACAGCGAAGACTGGAGGCCGGTCATGGTCTGGCCGGTCAAACTCGTGAGCAGCGAGCCCTGCCAACCCTCGGTGTTCTGACCCGAGGCGCCGAAAAGCAGGCTCAGTTGTGCGCCGTCGACCGCGGCGTCATCGCCGTAGACCCAATTCAATCCAACACGAGTCGCGTCCAGGTCTTTGAGCGCAAATCCGTGCCAGGTCACCTCCGTGGTCTTGGATGCTTGTTCCTCTGCGAATGCCGGTGCAGAGAAAGCGAAGAAGACGAGCAACCAGGGGGACAGCTTTGAATTGAACATCGAAAGAACCTCCGTTTTTTCCTGGTCGATGAATACATGCCCTCGTTCGTATTCACGAGAACCGCTCGCGAAGGATTTTACCCTCGCGGGCGCGCGCATTCCGCCGCATACCGTCAGGTCGCCGGCGCATGGGTCGTCCGCGGCTTTAGTCGTCCGCCACACCCGAAACAAAGCGTACGGACTCTTGGATACACGGCTTCGCGCTCATTGCAGGGTATACACCATGCTCCCGATCACGATCTCCGTATCGTCGATCGTCCCCTCAAGGTCGTAGTCTCCCGCGACGATCCTGATCTTCTTTCCGGTGATGACGAAGGTCCCGATCTCCAAGACGATGAGGGAAGAGGCCTTGCCCGCGTACCGATCGACCGAATACGAGGCGATGCCCGCCGTTTTCCACTTCTCGATCGCGATGGCCGAGATATCGTGGTACTCGGCGGCTGTGTTGACGTGTAGAAAAACCAAAGTCCCGGGTTTTTCCTCGGCCTTCCTCGGAGCCTTGGACGCGGGAGGGGTCCCCGCGCACGACAGGATTGCCAGAGCGAGAACGGACAGGATCAAGAAAACGGCGCCGATACCTTTTTTCATCTTAGCCCCCGAGAGGTAGAACGATGGTTTGACATTACTTTTGTTAAAAATACCACATGATCGTAAAAACCCCATCCGCGACGACGATTCCCTTCGTCACCCGGTCGGCATCCATCTTCCCAGGAAAAGGGGTAGCGGAGAACCCCTGGGACAAGAAAAAAGACGCCTTCCGGCGTCTTTTTTTTTCCGAGGACGGCACGACGCGCGACGAACGGAGCGCCGCGCGTTTCGGGATCGGGACCTTATTTCCCTTGGCCGTAGTACGCGCCGGCCCCGTGCTTGCGCTCCCAATGCTTGCGCACGATGTGTTCGGGCAAGGGCTGGGCCACGGGGTTCAGGCTCAAGGTGAGCTGGGCCATCTTGCAGACCTCTTCCAGGACGGCGGCGTGGTACACGGACTTGGCCGCGCTCTCGCCCCAGGCGAAGGGGCCGTGGCCGGCCACGAGGACCATCGGCATATGGAGCGGATCGATACCGGCCTCCTTGAACGTATCCACGATGAGGTTGCCGGTTTCCAGCTCGTAATCTTTCTTGACGGCTTCGGGGCTCATGATCGCCGTGCACGGGATGGTCTCCGCCCCGTGGTCGGCGTGGGTGGTGCCGAAGACGGGGACCGATTTGCGGGCCTGGGCCCAAGCCACGGCGTAGGTCGAGTGGGTGTGGGTGATGCCGCAGATGCCCTTGAACGCGGCATAGAGCACCCGGTGCGTCTTGGTGTCGGACGAAGGGTTGAGCTTCCCGTCCACGACGGTCCCCTCCAGGTCCACGATCACGAGGTTCTCCGGCTTGAGCATGTCGTAGGAGACGCCGGAGGGCTTGATGGCGAATACGCCCTTGACCGGATCGAAGGCCGAGACGTTCCCCCAGGTGTAGATGGCGAGACCCCGGCGGGGAATCTCCATGTTGGCTTCCCAGGCCTCGTCCCGCAGGGACTTGTACGGATAGCTGGACACTACGCGCTCCTTCCATGAATACGGCCCGGGCCGCGGGCAGTCCCCGGACCCAGACCGTGCGCCTCCCGCGTACGCGGCGGCGGCAGGTAGTCTAGCGGCCCGACCAGTAGGCCTCGGCCCAGCGGAGCTCGTCGCGGAGGCGGTCGGGACTGGTACCTTCGCCGATGCGGACGAACTCGATACCGACCATCTCCGCGTAGTCGCGGAGGTACTCGACGTCCACGACATGGGAGAAGCCCGAGTGGTGGGCGCCGCCGCAGATGATCCAGGACTCGGCCGCGTCCCGCATGTTGGGGAGCGGCTTCCAGAGCACGCTGGCCACGGGGAGCTTGGGCATGGGCTTCTCGATCTTCACGGACTCCACCTCGTTGACGAGGAGGCGGAACCGGTCGCCGAGGTCGATGACCGTGGCGCAGACGGCCTTACCCTGCGCCGCGTCGAAGACGATGCGGGCCGGATCGGCCTTGCCGCCGATGCCGAGGGGGTGGACCTCGATGCGGGGCTTGGTGGCCGCGATGGAAGGGCAGATCTCGAGCATGTGGGCGCCGAGGATAGTCTCCTTGCCCGGCTCGAAGTGGTAGGTATAGTCCTCCATGAACGCGGTGCCGCCCTTGAGCCCCGACGCCATGACCTTCATGGCGCGCACGAGCATGGAAGTCTTCCAGTCGCCCTCGGCGCCGAAGCCGTAGCCCTCGGCCATGAGGTGCTGCGCCGCGAGGCCGGGGAGCTGGGGCAGGCCGTGGAGGTCCTGGAAGGTCGTCGTGAAGGCGCCGGCCTTCTCCTTCTGGAGGAAGGCCTTGATGCCGCACTCGATCTTGGCCTGCTCGCGCACGGCCTGGAGGCCCGCGCCGGACTTGGCCGCGGGGGCGAAGTCGTAGGCAGCCTCGTACGCCTTCATCATGGCGTCCACGTCGGCGTCCTTGACTTTGGCGATCACGTCCACGAGGTCCATGACGCCCCAGCCGTTCACCTGCCACCCGAACCTGATCTGGGCTTCCACCTTGTCGCCCTCGGTGACGGCGACCTCGCGCATGTTGTCGCCGAAGCGCACGCAGACGGACTCCTTGCCGTCGGCGAGGGCGCAGGCGGCGCGCATCCAGACGGCCATGCGGCGGCGGACTTCCGGATCCTCCCAGTGGCCGACGATGACCTTGCGCGGCAGGCGCATGCGGGCATGGATGAAGCCGTGCTCCCGGTCGCCGTGGGCCGACTGGTTCAGGTTCATGAAGTCCATGTCGATGGTGGCCCAGGGGATGTCGCGGTTGTACTGGGTGTGGAGGTGCAGCAGCGGCTTCTTGTTGATGGAGAGGCCGCCGATCCACATCTTGGACGGCGAGAACGTGTGCATCCAGGTGATGATGCCGGCGCAGGCCGGATTCGAATTGGCTTCTTCGAATACCTTGCGGATGCCCGCGGGGGTGAGGACGGTGGGCTTGAGGACGAAGGTGGCGGGGAAGCTGGCTTCCTTGGCGAAGCCCGCGGCCATGATTTTGGCGTGCTCGGCCACCTGTTTGAGGGTTTCCTCTCCGTAGAGGTCCTGGCTGCCGACGACGAACCAGAACTCGAATTTCTTAAGATCGATCATGAATCTCTCCTTTGGGGCCGGAGCCCCGATCCTTACTTCGTTTGGCCTTCCACGAACGCGCCGAGGGCGCGGTACTTGGCGTAGATGCCGTCGTAGACGGCCGCCCGCTTCTTGTTCGGCTTGTAGGTCTTCTCGATGGGGGCGCCCATGGCCTTCTGGGCCGCTTCGACGCTCGGATGGATGCCGGCGACGACCGCGGCGAACATGGAAGCGCCCAGGGCCACCGACTGGTCGCTCGCGACCACGGCGATGGGGGCGTTGAGCACGTCGGCGACGATCTGCATGACGAAGCTCGATTTGCGCGCCACGCCGCCGATGCCGATGATGCCGTCTATCGCGACGCCCTCCTCGCGGAAGCGTTCCACGATGGCGCGCGCCCCGAAGGCGGTGCCCTCCACGAGGGCGCGGAACACGCGGGGCGCGTCCGAGCCGAGGGAGAGGCCCGTGAGGGCGCCGGTGAGGGCCTGGTTGGCGTCGGGGGTGCGCCGTCCGTTGAGCCAGTCCAGGGCGACGACGCCCGATGAGGCGGGATCGATGTCCTCGGCGGCCTTCTCCAGGGCGGGGATGAGCTTCTTGCCCACCGCCTCGGCGAGCTTGGCCTTGGTGGCGTCGCCCACGCTGTCCACCTCGGCGAACAGGGAATCCATCGGCCACATGAGGAGTTTCTTGAACCAGGCGTACACGTCGCCGAAGGCGCTCTGGCCGGCCTCGTAGCCGAGCATGCTCGGGACGATGGAGCCGTCCACCTGGCCGCAGATGCCGCGGACCGGCTGCTCCGTACCCGCGGGCCGCGGGCCGACGATCATGTCGCACGTGGAGGTGCCCATGACCTTGACCATCCAGCCCGGCTTGGCGCCGCCGCCGACCGCGCCCATGTGGGCGTCGTACGCGCCCACGCCGACCGCGATGCCCGCGGGCAGGCCGAGCTTGAGCGCCCATTCCGCGGAGAGCCGGCCGAAGACCTGGTCGCTCGTATAGGTGTCCTTCCCGAGGGTCGCCTTGATCGCGGGGAGGCGCTTGTCCAGCTTGGCGAGGAACTCGTCGGCGGGATAGCCGCCGAAGTCCGCGTGCCACATGGCTTTATGGCCCATGGCGCACCGGCTCCGCTTGATCTCCGCGACGCCCTTGGTGCCGCAGAGGAGGGCCGGCATCCAGTCGCTGTGCTCCACGAAGGAGTAGGCGGCCTTGGCGACGGCCTTGTCGTCGGCCAGGACGCGCATGATCTTGGCCCAGAACCATTCGGAGGAGTAGACGCCGCCCTCGAACTTGGTGTAGTCCACGCCGCCCCAGGTCCGCGCTATCTCGTTGACCTTGGCCGCCTCGGCGACCGCGGTGTGGTCCTTCCAGAGCACGAACATGGCGCTCGGATTTTCGGCGAATTCCTTCTTGAGCGCGAGGGGGACGCCGTCCGCGTCCACCGCGCAGGGGGTCGACCCCGTCGTGTCGATTGAGATGCCCTTCACCTTCCCGGCGACGCCCTTGCCCGCCTTGGCGAGCGCGCCTTTCACGGCGCCTTCAAGCGACTCGACGTAATCGAGGGGGTGTTGGCGGAACCGGTTCGTCGCCGGGTCGCAGTACTGCCCCTTGGCCCAGCGCGGGTAATTCATCACGCCGACGCCCGCCTCGCTCCCGTCCGCCGCGTCCACGACGACGGCGCGGCAGGAGTCGGTTCCGTAGTCCAGACCTATGACGTAGGCCTCGCCTTTTTTTGCTCCCATACCTTACGCTCCTTTCGGGCCCTGATCCTTCGGATTGAAGTCCGGATCAGCGTCCGCATCCGTCGCCGCGTTCCTCGCGTTCGGCGCCGGTAAATTTTCCTTGATGTACAAATCGATGGGCACGTCCACGCGCGTATCCACGGGGATGCCCACGACGATCGAACGGTAGAGGTCCAGGAGGCCGCGCCGGCCTTGCGTCTCGGGCCGCTGCGAGATGATCGCGTCGATCGCCCCTTCCCGGAGGAGGCGCTCGTTATCCGGCACGAGGTCGTACCCGATGACGACGAAGCGCCGCCGCTCCCGAAGGCCGCGGGCGGCCTCCGCGATCCGGTGGGACGAGGCGCTCGTGACGAAGACGCCGGCCAGGTCGGGCGTCTCCCGGAGGAGGTCGGCCAAGGTGCGGGAGGCCGCCGCTTCGTGTTCCAGGTCGACGGACTCCTTGAGGACCGCGGGAAAACCGGCGGACGCCGCGTACGCCAGGAACCCGTCGCGGCGCGTGGCGATGTGGAAATCCTCGGCGTGCGCCGCGAGCACGGCGAACGGGCCCGTCTTCCCGCCCCCGCTCCCCGCGCTATCGGATCCGCCGGTGGCGCCCGCGGAGACCGCGGAGCCTGCGGCTCCGGCGGCTCCGGCGGCTCCGGCGGCGAAGAGCGTCGCGAGCCTGCCGGCGAGGTAGCCGCCCCGGAAGGAATCCTGTCCGATGGCGCAGAGCGGCCTCGTGCCGGGCAGGTCGGCGTCGAAAAAGGCGTAGGGAACGGCGTCGTCCAGGCGGGCGACGAACTTGCGCGCCTCCTCCGGCATGATCGGGGCCAGGAGCACCGCGTCCGGCTCTCCCGCGAGCGCTGCATCGGCCGCCGCGCGGAACGAGGCGGGATCGTACCGGTCGAACTCGTGGACGATGGTCCGGACGCCGAAGGACGCGATCTCGTCCGCCGCCCCCGCGATTCCCGCAGAGGCCTGACCCCAGTACCCGGAGTCCTCCGCGGCATTCGGGATCAAGACCATGAAGCGGTACTCCCTGGTCCGCTTGAGGCGCCGGGCGACGGGATTGGGCGTAAAACCGGATCGTTCGACGATGGCCTGGATGCGCTTCTTGGTATCAGCGTTGACGCGGCCCCGCCCGTGCAACACGCGGTCGACGGTGCCGATGGATACGCCGGCTAACTCCGCGATTTCCTTGACCGTCATCCACGCCTCCTGCGTTAACGTACACGCATCCTAACACGGCGGACGGCTGATGTCAAATAGGGATATCTAGCGCCGGGTGACCTCGCCGGAACCCGGCGTGTGGGTGGTGAGCCGGGGGTTGCCCTGGTACTCGACGTCGCCCGACCCCATCACGTTGGCGCTGAGGTCCTGGAATTCGCCCACTTTCGCGTCGCCCGAACCGGAGATGGAGATTTCGGCGCGCCGGCCGTTGAGGCCGCGCGCGTCCAGGTCTCCCGAGCCGTGGATCCTGACTTCCGCCGCGTCGACGTCCCCGCTGAAGGCGAGGTCGCCGGAGCCCATGCTGTTGACGGAGAGCGAGCCCACGTGCACCTTCGCTTCCACCGAGCCGGAGCCCAGGATGCTGACTTGGAGCGAATCTCCGGCGATGGTATCCGACGCGACGACGTCGCCCGAACCGGAGACGCGGATAGCGCGCAGCGTCGGCACCGTCACCTCGTACTCCACCGAGGACCCGAAATTCGGACCGCGCACGTTGAGGACGAGTTCGTCGCCCCGGACGTCGGTTTCAACCTGACGCATGACTCGTTCATTCGCGCGGACCACGACGGAATGTTCTCCGCCGATCCGGATACGGACGTTGCCGGAGCCCGGCAGGGAGATCGCGTTGAACGAACCGAGCTTCCGCGTCTCTTCGATCTGCCTTCCGCCCTTGAATTCCATGAAGTTCGCGGAGGGCCGGCCCGGATGGGAGGCTCCGTCGCCGAGGCGCGCGGCGAAGCCCGCGCCGACGGCGATCATCGCGGCGAGCGCCGCTCCGAAGACGATCGTATTCTTCATAGGTCGCTTCCTCCCGAGAAACCGGTCTCGACAGCAGCCTACCTTGATTCCGTGCCGGCCGTACAGGGGGCGCGCCGCTCGCCGCGCGCGCCCCGGAACTTGCCTTTCGCGCCTGGCGGACTAGTATTGAGGCATGGAAATCGCAGTCACCGACTCTCCACACATCCTCTTCGTGGACGACGAGGAAAATATACTTTCGGCATTGAAACGAGAATTGCGACCCTGGGCCAAAGAACGCCGCGTCGCGATTGAGACCGTAACCTCCGCGCAGGGAGCCCTCGACCTCCTCAAGGAGCGCCCCGAGGATTTCCATGTCGTGGTTTCGGATCTCCGCATGCCCGTCATGAAGGGGAGCGACCTGCTCGTGGAGATCCGCGACAAATGGCCGGAAATCGTGACCATGCTCCTCTCCGGGTATTCGGAGGTGGAGGAGATCATGAAGGCGGTCAAGGCCGGCGCCTTCAGCTACCTGCTCAAGCCGTGGGACACCGACTACCTGACCTCCGAGCTCGAGAAGGCGCTCGAACACCACGAAGTCAAGCGTGAAAACAAACGCTACCGCGCCATGCTGGAAGAAGAACTCCGCTGGGCCGGCGAGATGCAGCGCGCCTTGCTCAAGCCCAACCCGCTCAAGGCGGAAGGGGTGGAGTTCCGGTCGAGTTGGCGGCCGGTGCCCGGTCTCTTCTGCGGCGGAGACTACTACGACGTCATCGCCCTGAGCCCCGGCCGCTATCTCATGCTCGTCGGCGACGTCGCGGGCCATGGAGTCCGGGGAGCGCTCGTGACCGGCATGCTCAAGGCCATCATCTATCCGGAATACGTGCGCAATGCCCTCGGGAAGCGATTCTCCCCCGGAGCGTTCCTCTCCTGGCTCAACGATCGGCTCAATTTCGAGCTGCGCAAGACCTCCGGTCTCATGGTCTGCTTTTTCGCCGGCGTCCTGGACCGGGAAGAGCTCAGCTTCACCTATGCCAACGCGGGGATGGAGCACCCGTACCTGGTCCGCAACGGCCAACCCATCGAGCTGCCCGCTTCGGGGTCCGCGCTCGGCTTCGCGGCTTCCGTGATGTATCCTGAGCGGCAAATCCAGCTGGAGATCGGCGACGGCCTCTTCGTCTACAGCGACGGCCTCGTGGAGCACGGCGAATCAAGCACCCGCATCTCCATCAAGGAAACCCTCGCCGCCGAAACCTACGGAGCCGACTACCACCGACGGGTCATGGACGCCGCCCTCGCGCGCATGAAGCAGGCGGCTTTCACCGACGACGTGACCATAATGACCGCGAGAGTGGAATGAAAGAAGTCGAGGTCGAACTCCAGGAAAAAGCGGAACGCTACGCGACGCGGCACGGAGATTCTTCCATTCGCCTCGCCTGCACCCCGCGTCCCCCGCGCCTCGTCGTGAGCCTCTCCGGAGTGCTCGATACCGCCTCGTCGACCGATTTCCACGATTTCTTGCGCGCGGCGAAGCAGGCCGCGGCCATGAGCGGCGGCCTCGCGGTGGATTTGCGGGGAGTCCACTACGTCTCATCCACGGGCATCGGCATCCTTTCCGCCGCGATGATCGAATACACCAAGGACCGCATCCCCTTCGCGCTGCGGTGCGTTCCCCGAAAGGTCCAGGATATCTTCAAGATGCTCGGACTCTGGACGTATTTCGCCATCGATCCCGATCAAACGAGCTGTAACGAATGAGCGCAGGGGCCGACCCGCACGACTTCAATCTCATCAGCAGGACCATGCGGTTCCGTAACGGTCTTGCACGGACCTTGTTGAGGTTCGATGACGACCCGCCGGTTTTCCGCGCGATGTTCGAACAATTCTCCGCGGCCGTCTCGTCGGATGCCGCGCTTTTGCATCGCAGGGATGAACAAGGAGCCTCGACGGTCGAAGCGTACGCCGCAGCCGCCACCGCCCCGGAGGACGCGGAGAAGCGGCGGTCCGTCATGGAACGCGCCATCCCGAAGGCGGCGCAACCGGGCAAGACCTTACGCGCGAGCCGAGACGGCAAGATGCTCGTCGCCTCCATCGGGGGCGACGGTCCGTATTACCTGGTTATGGTCTTCCTCAAGCTCGCGGACCCCTTCAAATCCACGGACCGATGGATGATCGCCCACGGATTGGAACTCGCAGAACCGCTCCTCGACGCGCGCACGGAATATAACCGCAGGGAAACCGTACGCCTCAGGGCGGAACGAGAACTCAGGGCGAGTGAATCCGAGCTCAAGAGTCTTTTTGAGAACTCACGGGACATGGTCTATACCGTCAACGCGGAAGATCGCATCGCCTCCATCAACCCCGCGGGATTGACCTTGCTCGGGCTCGCCAACCGTTTCGACGCCGTCGGGCACCTGTTCTCCGAGTTCACCGTCAATCCTGAAGACCGCGCGTACTTCCGTACCCGCATCGAAGAGTTCGGCTTCGTGAAAGACTACGAGATCATCGTGAAGAATCCGGTCGGCGAACCGAGATTCTGCATCGAGACCGCGCACGCCATCCGGCGCGCGGACGGTTCCGTCGCCGAAGTCCAAGGCATCGTCAAGGACATCAGCGACCGCATCGCGAACGAGAACGCGCTCTGGAAAGTGAACATCGAACTCGCGGAGACGAACGCCCGTCTCCAAGAGGCCCAGATCGCCCTCGTCCAGCGGGAAAAGCTCGCCTCCATCGGACAGCTCGCCGCGGGAGTCGCCCACGAGATCAACAACCCGCTCGGTTTCCTCAAGAGCAACCACCTGAGCCTCAGGCGCTATTTCACCGCGTTCCAGCGCGCCTGGGAAGCGGCCGCTCCCGCATTGCCGCTCAATCTGAAACAGGAAATCATCGAAACCCTGGATCTCGCGTTCGCCGCCGAGGAGCTTCCCCATCTCTTCGCGGAATCCGAGGACGGCTTCGCGCGCATCGTGGAAATCGTGAGCCAGCTCAAGGCGTTCTCCCGCGTAGATTCCGAACCGCATCGCGCTCCGTACGACCTGGAACACGGCATAGAGAGCACCTTGGTCGTCGCCTGGAACGAGATCAAGTACGTCGCCGAGGTCGAACGGAATTACGGCGGCGTACGCTCGGTAGAGGCCGAGGGCGGCCCCATCAACCAGGTGCTCCTCAACATCCTCGTGAACGCCGCCCAGGCGATCGCCTCGCAGGGAAGGAAAGATAAAGGCAAGATCACGATCACCACCAGGGAAGAACCGCCCTACGTCATCTGCGAGATCGAGGATGACGGACCGGGGATGACGGCGGAAGTGAGGGAACGTATCTTCGATCCCTTCTTCACCACGAAGACCGCGGAAAAGGGCAGCGGCCTCGGGCTCTCCATCTCCAGCGACATCATCGTAGCCAAGCACCACGGGCAGCTCACCGTACGCTCGGAACCGGGCAGGGGGGCGGTCTTCACCATCGCGCTCCCGATGGATACCCCCGTCCGCCCCGAGGAACCGGCTCCCGCCTCGGAGTAACCGCGCGGCCTCGGCCCCGCCCAGGACGGAAACGGCGCCGCCGGATCATCCCGCCGTTATGGAGGAAAGGAATGCGGTCGGAGGCTCCCACGCGCGCTCCCCGTACCCGCCCGCCATGAGCCAAGCCGCGGGGATCCCGCGGTCGGAGAGGAAGCGATGGACGAGCCGGTCGCGCTCCAAGCATTGGTCCAGGCTCAGCGCGAGGTCGGCGGAGGAAGCCAGCCCGTCATGGGCGTACGGGTCCGCTCCGTCCACCACCACCGCCAGATCGGGCCGCCGGGGACGCGAGAGGGCCTCCAACCGTCCGAGCCCCTCCGCCAGATACTCCACGTAGCGCGCGTCTTCCCCCCGCGCCACCGGAATCTCCACGTCGCTCGGAATGAGCGGAGCCCGGGAACCTCCGCGTCCGTCCCGCCGAGCGGCCTCCACCGTCGCGGCGTCCAGGGGCCAGCCGGTAGCCATGTGGATGGAGAGGGTCAGGGTATCCTCGTCCGTCGCCGCGAGTTCCGCGGTCCCGTCGCCCTTGTGCGCGTCCGTATCGATCACCCAAACCAAACCGGCGCGTCCCTCGGCGCGGAGGCGCGCGATGGCGATCATGATGTCGTTCACGAGGCAGAATCCCGAACCCGCGTCGCGCCGGGCGTGGTGCATACCGCCGCCGAGAAAGAAGGCGAAACCCGGCATAGGTCCCGCCTCCGACAAGGCGAGGAGCGCGGTCGCGTAGGAGGCGGACACCTGCGCGAGGATCGTATCGAAGAGGGCCGCGAGCGGTCGTACGGCGCGGTCGGGCTCATAGCGATGAGGCCTTCCGTCGCTCCCGATGAGCTCGTAGGTGGAGAGGAGTTCCTTCTCCAGCCCGCCGCACGGACTTCCGTCGTAGAGGCGCGCGACGAAGCGCGCGTCGTGCACACGCTCCAAGTCGGCGCGACCTACCGCCAAGGCGGACGGTTCGATGCCGAGGAGCCGCGCCGCGCCCTCCAATCCTTCCACGATCGATTCCCGCGCCCGCGCGGGGCGCGCGCGTTCCAGGCCGGCCACCACCGCGCCCGCGCGCGAATCGAGCACGGGAATGAGGATGCCGTAATCGAGGAACCGCATGGCGAGCCGGGGCGCGTAGAGGATCATGTCCGGAATTGTAGGCGGGAGCCCGGGCGCGCGCAATGCGCCGATCGGCTTTTGGGCGGATTCGTCCGCGCCCGCCCATCCGTCATTTCCCTCGTCGGGCCCGTTTCCTCTTGGCCCGCCGCTCAGCGAACCGGCGTTCGGCGTCCTCCTCCCGACGCCCTTTTTCCGCCCCGCGAGCGCCGGCTTTCGCGAGTTCGAACGCCGCGTGGGCGGCGGCCATGGCTCGGGAAGGCCCGCCGGCCTGCTCCCGGGCCGCGCGCCGCAGCCCGCGCTTGATCGACTTCGCCGGGGCGGGATCGGAAGGGCGGACCTCGGGCGGGAGCGGCCGCGCGCCCCGCACGAGGTCCGCGAAGCGCTCGCGCATGAACTGGAGCAGTTCGGCGTTGGCGGGCTCCGCGCCGAACACGACGCGGGCGACGAAACGGCGGTCGCCGCGGTCCGCGACGAACACGCCGACCCAAAAGGGATCTTCAAAGAAAACGGTGAATTCGGTTCCGTCCATGACGGGCCTCCGGGCACGAAAAGGCACCCGCGAGGATGGACGGCTCGACGAGCCGGTTACGGGCGCCGGCCTCCGTGGGGAGGCGGCGCAACCGGACTACCTACCGGTTCGTGTTTTTTCCAACGCGTACGATAACGAGATCGAAAAGAGCTTGCGGAAGACTAAAAGGGGGAGGATACTCGCGTCAAGGGAGTCATGGCGAACATCAAGGATCCTTCCATCGAACACCCGCCCGCCGCCCCCGGGGCGGGTCCCGCCGCGGCCATCATCGGCGCGGGCCGCAGGGCCGCCGAGGCGCTCGCCGCGGCGAACGCCGGCCTCAATCCGGCGAATCCCGCCG
>JAEXTK010000102.1 GCA_023406985.1 Spirochaetota bacterium
CGCTGCCGCCGCGGGCGGCGCGGCGGCGCTCGGCCCACGCGGGGAGGGTCCAGGCGAGTACGTAGAGGAGGGCGAGGATCCAGAAGAGGGCCCCCGCGATGAAGTTCCAGGCGGCCTTGGACCACCAGAGCGCGGCGGCCGCGGTGAGGGCGGAATGGAGGAGCGTGAGGGCCGCGAAGCCCGCGATCATGGCGAGCATGCGGCGCTCCGCGGCCGGCGGGATCGCCCCCATGCCGAGCCGCTTCCGGAAGTAGGGCAGGATGAGCCGCCGGGGGCCGAGGGCGAGGGCGAGCAAGACGATGGAGAGGACGCCGCCCGACACCGCCGGCTTCAAGCGGAAGAAGCGGGGATCGGAGAGGGCCCACGAGAGCAGCCCCATCGCGGCGAGGAGGATCGTGTCCGCCAGGGTGAAGGGGTCGACGCGGCGCTCGCGGATGAGGATGAAGGCGAACTCCCCCAGGCCGAGGGCCAAACCCGCCGCCAAGCCGGCCGTCTCTCCCCAGATCGCCTCCGCGGCGATGTAGACGAGGATGGGCGCGAAGCCCGGCAGGAGGGACCGGAGGAGCGGGTTCGGCCGCACGGGAAGGCCGCTATTGGATCGTGCGGCGGAGCGGGACCGCGAGCTCGATCTTGGACTCGGCGAGCTTGCGGAGTACGGCCAGGTTCACGCGGGTCTTCACCGCGCCGAGGTCGGCCCCCTTCTTCACCCATACCACGAAGGTCACGTTGAACGAAGATTCTCCGATGTCGTTGAAGAAGGCGGTGGAATTCTTCTCCACGTCCGCGTCCTCCTGGATGACGCCCTTGAGGATCTCGATGGTCCTCTCCACCGCGGCCGCGTCGTGGCGGCAGTCGATGCCGATCGTCTGGACGACCTTGGTCGCGGGCTCGGAGCTCACGTTCTCTATGACGCTCTTGGAGAACATCGAGTTGGGGATGGTGAGGCGCCTGCCGTCCAGCGTCTCCAGCTTGGAGGTCCGCAGGCCGATGTCGCGCACCCAGCCCTCGAAGCCCGCGATCTTCACGCGGTCGCCCATGCGGAAGGGCGCGTCCACGAAGACGGCGATGCCGCCGAAGAGGTTGCCGATGGTATCCTGGGCCGCGAAGGCGAAGGCGAGACCGCCGATGCCGAGCCCGGCCACCACGGCGCCGAGATCGTAGCCGACGTGCTTGGCGGCGCTGACCGCGCCGGCGATCCAGATGAGCGTGCTCGCGCCCTTGCGGAGGATCGGGAGGAGCTGGTCGTCCAGGGTCGATTCGCTCTTCTGGGCGCGTGGGAGGAGGTATTCGGTGATCAGGCTGTCGACGAGGCGGGCGACGGCCCAGGTCGCCGTGAGGATGGCCGTGAACGAGACGACCTTGGTGATGAAGGCGTCGACGGAGGCCGGGAAGGCGAGCATGCGCTGCGCCGAAAAACAGCTCGCCACGATGATGACGAGGGACAGGGGTTCTTCCACCATGTCCACGATGAGGTAGAGGAGCCGCCCCCGCGCCTTCTCCGCGAGGCGCTTCACGCCCTTGGTGGAGATGAAGTAGAAGAGGCGGGCGACGACGATGCCGCCGAGGACGATGGCGAGCGCGGTGAACCAGGTGCGCGCGCTGTTTCCGTACCAGCGCGCTTCAAGAAAATCGTTGAGCATAGCCGTTGTCTCCTTGGTTGAAATGGCGACTATTCATACTCCGGCCGGGTCCTTTTTCGCAAGCTTTTTCCGGTGTCGCGAAGCTTTGGGATGGGAGATCGCGGGCGCCACGGTATACTCGAATGCATGCGCGCATCTCTACGAAGGATGGGACCCGTCATGACGATAGCAGCCTTGATCCTCGGCCTACTCGCGCTCTTCGTCGCGATCCTGGTCCGCAGCCCGGGTACGGTGGCGCCCATCCGCGGCGAGACGGGCGCCCCGCTCGCGGGCAGCCTCTCCGAGAAGATCCGGGTGGAGATCAACGGCGTCAACCAGGGCATGTTCCTGAAGAGCAGGAACGTATCGAACCCGGTGCTCCTCTTCCTCCACGGCGGCCCCGGGATGCCGGAATATTTCCTCACGGAGCGCTATCCGACCGGACTGGAGGACCTCTTTACCGTGTGCTGGTGGGACCGGCGCGGCGCCGGCCTTTCCTATTCGGCCGACATCCCCGCCGCTTCCATGACGCTGGAGCAGTCCATCGCCGACACCCTGGCCGTGACCGATTACCTGCGCCGTCGCTTCGGCGTGGACAAGATCTACCTCATGGGCCATTCCGGCGGAAGCTTCGTCGGGATCCAGGCCGCGGCCCGCGCCCCCGAACTATTCCACGCCTACCTCGGGATGGCGCAGATGACCTACCAACATGAATCCGAGGTCCTCGCCTACGAGTACATCCTCCGGCGCTATCGGGAAGAAGGGAAGGCCGGCGCGGCGCGGAAGCTCGAACGCTCGCCGGTAACCCTAAACGCGTCGCTTCCATCCGCCTGGATGGCCGCCCGCGACCGCCTCATGCATTCCCTCGGCGTCGGCACCACCCGCGACATGAAATCGGTAGTCTCGGGAGTCTTCCTCCGCTCTTGGTTCTTTCCCGAGTACACCCTGCGCGAGAAGGCGGACCTCTGGCGCGGCAAGGCCTTTTCCCATTCCCGGATGTGGGACGAGATGGTAGCCACGGACTTGAGGGAGATGGTCGCGCGGCTGGAAATTCCGGTCTACTTCTTCCACGGCGCGTACGACTATACCGTTTCCTACCCTCTGGCGAAGGATTTCCTGGACCGCCTCTCCGCCCCGCTCAAGGCCTTCTACACCTTCACGGCTTCAGCGCACAGTCCCCTTTTCGAGGAACCGGAAAAGTTGCGCCGTATCCTTTCGGAGGACGTGCTCACCGGGACCGCGGGGAACGCGGACCGATGACCCCGGATGGGCCTTCGGTTTCCCCAATCTTCGGGACACTGACCGGGCGTCACGGAAGGGCGAAAGGCGGCGTCTTGAGGTCGTCGTCGTACGGCCCGTTGAGGATGAGGCCGCCCGGCACGGCGAGGTAGCGGTCCACGTGCGCGTTCAGCACGGCCGCGTAGGCCGGATTCTCGAAGCGCTGATAGTATTTCTTGAGCAGTTCGACGTCGGCGCGGTGCTTCTCCGCCGCGTCCAGGGCGAACACCTTCATACGGAAGAGCGTGTCGATGGCCACCATCCTCAGCCGCGCGAATTCGATCGATCCCCGGCAGTAATGGTCGTAGTCGAGGCGGTAGATGCTCCGGAACAGTTCGAATCCTTTGACTGATATGCCGAAATCGGCCCAGATGTCCTTTCGGTATTCGGGATACGCCGCGCGCGCGGTCCGGTAGTCGCGGTCGGAGACGATGAAGTCGATGTCGTCCCCGTGCGGGCGCAGGCCGTAGTATTCCATCGCGAGGCCGCCGACGATGAGGGGCTTGTCCCGGAAGGTCAGGCCGAGCGCGTTGAGGTCGATGATCGCATCGAGGTCTTTTTCCTGCATGGGGGCCTCCGGCCCGCTATACTAGCCGGGCCGGCCGCGCGCTGGAAGGCAGAGAATGGTTTTAACCGTCATTTCGGTTCGGGCGATGGCGGGACGGGACGATGATCCCTTTTCGGCTTCGACTTTGACACGAATTCTAAAACGCTGTAACCTATTGCAGAACGGAGTGTATAAATGGACGCCCAGGTTAAAGTAAAGTCGTTATATAAGTGCCTAAAGATATTGGAGTGCTTCAGCGTGAAGACTCCCGAGCTCGGCATCTCGGAGATCGCCCAGCGCCTGGACATGAACAAGAGCAATGTCCACAACATGATCTCCACTCTCGCCGTGGCCGGCTACGTAGAGAAGAAGCCGGGGACCGACCTGTATCGCCTATCGTTGAAGCTGCTGGAATTCTCCTACGTCATCACGAGCCGGCTCGAATACCAGGCGATCGTGATGCAGACCATGCAGCGGCTCTCCAACGAGCTCGGCGTGATGGTGTATTTCGGCGTCATGCACGACCTCGACGTGCTCTACCTCTACAACACCTATCCCAAGACGATGTCGGGGGAATTCCTCGTCCGATCGCTGATGGGCGAGAAGGCCCCCTTGTACTGCACGTCCCTCGGCAAGGCGATGCTGAGCGCCCTGCCCGTGGCCGGTATCCGCGAACGGATCGGCACCGAGCGCTTCCGCTATACCCCGCACACCCTGGTGGAAGAGTCCGCCCTCCTCGCGGACATCGAGGCCTCGGCCCGACGGGGCTACGCGATCGACAATTGCGAGCACGAGATCGATATCCGCTGCGTCGCCGTGCCGGTCCGCGCCCGGAGCGGGGACCTCATCGGCGGTCTCTGCGTGTCCGGTCCGGTGCAGAGGATCACCGACGAGATGATCGAGCGGGCCTCGTCCGCCCTCATCGCCGCCGCCTACGAGATACGGAGCCGCATCTAGGGCGCCGGCCCCCGCTCCTCGCGCGACACGGAAAAGATTGACACCTCAGAAAAATCATCTTACAATGCGATTATGCATTCCTAATTAAGGAATGATGTTCTCCAATAGAGAACGAGATAACCTTTAGAGCACTATCGTAAGGAGGATGTATGAAATCGATACGTATCGGTACGGTGTTGGCCCTGATCGGGGCCGCGTTCGCGTTCGCGGGCGGAACCCAGGACGCATCGTCATACGTGATCAAGCTCGCGTATACTCCGAGCACGGCGAATCCGCAGGAGAGTCCTGACGTCATGTACGGGAAAGTCTTCAAGGAGTACGTGGAGGCCAACGCCGGCGGCAAGCTGAAGGTGGACATCTACTCGGGCGGACAGCTCGGCAGCGCCGCGGAGATGGTGCAGGGCGTCTCGTCGGGCGCCATCGAGATGGCGGTCATCAACGTCAACATGCTCAACAATATCTACAAGCCCACCATGGTGTTGGCGGTTCCGGGCATCTTCGCCTCCGTCGAGGAGTGCAACGCGGTCCTCAACGGCCCGTGGGGCGCCTCGCTCTTCGAAGGCGTCCGGAAGGCCTCCAAGATCAAGGTCTTGGACACCGGCTCGAACGGCTTCCGCAACTTCACCAACAACACGCGGGAAATCAAGGAGATGTCCGACGCGAAGGGCATCACCTTCCGGGTCATGGAGAGCCCCGTATCCATCAAGATGGTTGAGGCGATGGGCGCCCGCGCGGTCCCGATGCCCGGCTCCGAGATGTACATGGCCATGAAGACCAAGGTCGTGGACGGACAGGAGAATCCGGTCCTCAACATCATCCAGGACAAGACCTACGAAGTGCAGAAGTACCTCACGTTGGACGGCCACATGGCCTCGGTCATGACCTACATCATCAACGACGATCTGTTCGCCAAGTTGCCCCAGGACCTGCAGAAGGTCGTGGTCGCCGGTTCCCGGAAGGGCGCCGAGGCGGCGAACGCGGTCATCAAGACGCGCAACGAGGCGGGAGTGGAATTCCTCAAGCAGCAGGGCATGACCGTGACCCAGCCCACCCGGGAAGCCTTGAGGGCCTGGCACAAGGTGATCTTCGACGCGACCCAGTCCTACGTCCGGGAGCAGATCGGGAACGAGACCGTCGACACCCTGATCTTGGCCATCGCGGATCAGCGTAAGTAACCGGTAAGCGATGAACGAGGAGCGCACGCGTATGAAGGAGCTCTGGTACCGTATCTACGGTCGGCTGGACCGTTTGTCGAAGGTAACGTCGAAGGGACTCGAATGCGTCACCGCGCTCTTCGTCTTCATCAGTTTCCTGACCCTGTTGTTCCAGGTGTTGTATCGATTCGTCATCGTCAAGTTCTTCGCGTTCTCCTTCCCCTTCACGGAGGAGTTCGCCCGCTACCTGCTCATCTGGACGGTCTATTTCCTCATCGGGGTGAACCTGCGGGAAGGTTCCATGGTGGCGATCAGCTTCGTGTACGACCGTACGCGGGGCAGGGCCAAGACGGCGCTCTACTACCTGACGCGCCTGCTCATGCTCGCCTTCCTCGTGATCGCGTTCATCTTCGCGGTGCGGGTGGTCCGGCAGAACCTCGGATTCCGATCTTCCACGCTCCGGGCCCCCGGCATCGCGCTGTACCTGGCCCCGGCGATCGGATTGGTCCTCATCGGCTTCGAGACGCTCGTCGAACTCATCGGCGTGGCGGGCGGCGCCATCGATCCCTTCGCCTCCCGCGGCGAAGCCCAGGCTTCCAAGGAGTGACGACGCCATGATAGCCATCGCGATCCTTACGTTCTTCATCGTGACGATGCTGATCGGCCTCCCCGTGTTCTTTTCCATGGGCGTCACGAGCGTCTTCGCCTTCTTCCTTTTGGGGGGAAGTCTCCAGATCATCCCCATGAAGATGTTCTCCGGGGTGGACAACTTCGTGTACTTGGCCATTCCGCTCTTCATCCTCGCCAGCGAGATCATGAACTCGGGCGGCATCACGCAGCGCATCGTGCGCTTCTGCAACAACCTCGTGGGCCACATCACCGGCGGCCTGGCCCACGTCAACATCCTCGGCTCGGTCCTGTTCGCGGGCATCAGCGGGTCGGCGACCGCCGACGTGGCGGGGCTCGGCAAATTGGAAGTCGACATGATGACCGCGGCGGGATACCCGCGGAAATTCTCCGCGGCCACTACCGCGGCCTCGGCCATCATCGGTCCCATCATCCCCCCGAGCACCATCATGATCATCTACGCGGTGTGCGCCGGCAACGTCTCGGTCAGCGACATGTTCCTGGCCGGCTTCGTCCCCGGCCTGCTCATCGCCTTCGGGGAGATGGTAACCGTCTATATCCTGGCCAAGAAACACGGGTTTCCCAAGAACCCCCGACGGGCGACCCTGAAAGAGGTTTGGATCAGCTTGCTCGATACGCTGCCCTGCCTCCTCCTGCCGGTGATCATCGTCGGCGGCATCGTTACGGGCGTGTTCACAGCCACCGAGTCGGCCGCCGTCGCGGTCCTGTACGCCCTGTTCATGAGCGCCTTCGTGCTCAAGACCTTCTCCTGGAAGGACCTGTATCGGGCTCTGGTGAACACCGCGAAGACGACCTCCAACGTCATGGTCATCATCGCCATTTCGAGCGCCATGGCCTGGGTCATCACGGCCCTGCGCATCCCGCAGGCGGTGACGGAGTTCTTCATCACCTACGCCAATTCCAAGCTGATGTTCCTGCTTTTCGTGAACATCCTGCTCCTCGTCGTCGGCATGCTCCTGGACCAGTCGCCGGCGCTCCTGATCATGGTGCCCATCCTGCTGCCGGTGGCGATGCAACTCGGGATCGATCCCCTGCACTTCGGCATCGTGGTCGTCATCAACCTCTGCATCGGCCTGGTCACGCCGCCGGTCGGCATGACCCTGTTCGTCACCTCGAACGTGGCGCGCCTCAAGCTCACGGACTTGTATTCGGGCATCCTGCCCTACCTGCCCTGCCTGTTCGCCGTCATGCTCATCGTCACCTACTTCCCGGCGGTCATCACGTTCCTGCCGGGCCTGTTCAACTGAGAAACGCGCCAGCGAGGAGGGCGTCATGAAAGATTCCAAGGTCGCTTCGATCGATGTGTATCTGGTAGAGACCGCGGTCAAGGGAAATTTCGCCGATTCGACCCGGAACGTCGAGACCATCGGCTACGTCGTCGTGGACGTCGCCACCGCGGACGGGCTCCACGGCGTCGGACTCACCTACAACGAGGTGGGCGGAGAGGCCATCAAGGAGATGATCGACAAGGGCATCGCGCCCAAGATCATCGGGCGGAGTCCCCTGGAGACCGAAGCCCTGTACGAGGAATCGTTCCACTACGTCCGCGGGGTCGGCCGCAAAGGCCTGTCCTTCTGCGCGTACAGCGCGGTGGATATCGCGCTCTGGGACCTGAAGGCGAAGATGCTCGGCCTTCCGCTCTATCGCCTGCTCGGCGGTACGCGGCGGCGCCTTCCCGCCTACGCCAGCGGCGGCTGGACTTCCTACAGCCGCGACGAGCTCGTCCAGGAAGCGCTCATGATGGTCGGCCGCGGGTACAAGACCATCAAGCTCAAGGTCGGCGTCGACGGGGGGAAGAACCCCAACGAGGACGTGCGGCGCATCGCCGCGGTCCGGGCCGCCATCGGACCGGACATCGGCCTCATGGTGGACGCGAACAACGCCTTCACCTCCGCGGCCGCGGTGCAGCTCGGCAACCGGCTCCGGGACTACGACATCATGCTCTTCGAGGAGCCGGTGTTCGCGGACGACCTGCCGGGCCTGGCCCATTTCCGCCAGTGCTGCGACATCCCCCTGGCCACCGGCGAGCACGAGTACACCCGGTACGGCGTCCGGGACCTCCTGATGAACGGGGCCGTCGATATCCTGCAGGTGGACGTCACGCGCTGCGGCGGCGTCACCGAGATGCTGAAGATCATCGCGCTCGCCCAAGCCTGGAACGTATCGTTCGCGCCGCACGGCATGGACGCCATGCATATGCACCTCCTTTCCCCCGCTCCGAACGGCGTCTATCTGGAACGGCTCTTCATGTTCGAGGAGGTCTCCCGGATGGTGTTCGTCGACGCGCCCGAGCCGGTGGACGGCTTCATCACCATCGGGGAGGAGCACGGGTTGGGGCTGCGCCTCAACTACGATACGCTCCGCGATTCCCGGAAGGGACGGCTATGATCGACGAGTTGTTCGACGTCTCCGGGAAGGTGGTGATCGTCACCGGAGGGTTCGGGCAGATCGGCACCGAATTCGTCAAGGAATTCCTCCGGCGCGGGTCGAAGGTCGCCGTGTTCTCCCGCCATGCCGATCGGGAAAAAGCCCGGCGGGCGCTCGGGGAGGGGCTCGCCGATAGTCCCTTCCTGGCTATGTTCCCGGTGGATATCACCCGGAAAGAGACCATAGAAGCCGCCCTGGACGCCATAGAAGACCGGTGGGGAGTTCCGGACGTGTTGATCAACAACGCGGGCCTCGATACCCAGCCGAGCGCGCCTCCCGAGGTGTCGGGCCCGTTCGAGGATTTTCCCGAGGCCGTGTTCCGCGAGGTCGTGGAGGTCAATCTCGTCGGGACCTTCCTCGCCATCCAGGCGGTGGGGGCCCGGATGGCCGCCGCGGGCCGCGGCGGCTCGATCGTCAACGTCGGCTCCATCTACGGCATGGTGAGTCCGGTCCAGGACATCTACGCCTACAAGGAGGAGAAGACCGGCGTGCCCTTCATCAAGCCGGTGGCGTACTCGGCGGCCAAGAGCGGCGTCTACAACCTGACCCGGTACTGCGCGACCTACTGGGGCCGCGTCGGTATCCGCGTCAACACGCTGACGCCCTCCGGGGTGGCCAGGGAAACGCAGGACGCGGAATTCCGGGCCAATTATTGCGCGCGCATCCCGATCGGAAGGATGGCGGCCGCCGATGAGTATAACGGCGCGGTCGTATTCCTCGCCTCCGACGCATCGCGGTATATGACGGGTTCCAACCTCGTCGTGGACGGCGGCTGGACCGCCTGGTAAGGAAGGACTATGCAGAACATCCGAGGCGTATACGCGGCCATCGTTACCCCGCTGGCGCAGGACGGCTCCCTGGATACGGCCGCGCTCCGTCGCCTGGTCAAGCGTGAGTTGGACCGGGGAGTCGAGGGCTTCTACTGCTGCGGCTCCTCCGGCGAGGGCCTGCTGCTCGAGACCGAGGAACGGAAGAAGGTAGTCGAACTCGTCGTGGGCGAAGCCGCGGGCGCGGTGCCGGTCATCGTCCATACGGGCTCCCTGAGTACCGGGGCCACGATCCGGCTTTCCCTGCACGCCCAGGCGCAAGGGGCGGCCGCGGTGTCCCTGATACCGCCGATCTACTACAACTACACGGCCCAGGAAGTGTTCGAGCACTACGCGGCGGTGGTGGACGCGGTGGACATCGGCGTCATCGTCTACAACATCCCGCAATTCACCGGGGGGATCAGCTTCACCAAGAAGGGCAACTCGTCCCTGCTCGACAAGAAGCGCATCATCGGCATCAAGCATACCTCCATGAACCTCTACGAGTTGGAGCGCATCCGGGACGCGTATCCCGCGAAGATCCTCTTCAACGGGTTCGACGAGATCTACCTGTACAGCCTGATGGCCGGCGCGGACGCCACCATCGGCACGACGGTCAACCTCTGCCCCGCGCTCTTCAAGGCGATACGCGCGGCCGCGGCCGAGAGCCGCATCGACGAGGCCCGGCGGCTCCAGGCCAGGCTCAACGCCTTCATCGAGGCCCTCGTGGACGCGAGCATCTTCCCCGCGACGAAGTACGCCTTGGGCGTGCTCGGCGTCGACTGCGGACCCTGTCGCCGGCCCTTCATCGACCTGGATGAGGGAAAGCGGGCGAAGGTCCGCGCGGCGCTCGACGCCATTGCCGAATTCCTCTGACGCCATGACGGAGAGGACTTCCCGGAGCTCGGCGCGGCGTTCGAGGCGACGGGCGAGGTCCGGAAGGGAAACGTCGGGCGCGCCCTGCCGCTTCATGAGGCAGCGGGCCCTCGTCGATTTCGCCGTGGGCTGGATGGAGCGCAATCGCCGACCGGTGTCATGAAGCTTCGGGAAAATCGAGCGCGACGGCGAAGCCCCGCGGGCTCAGGTTTCGGGCGGAGAAGGCGGCGCCGTGCGCTTCCGCCACGGCCCGGACGATGCTGAGACCCAGGCCGAATCCCCCGGAGCGCCGGGAGCCCGACCGCGCGGAATCCACGAGCAGGAAGGGCTCGCCGAGGCGACCGAGCAGGTCCTCGGGCATGCCGGGGCCTTCGTCGGCGACTTCCACGGAAAAGGCGGCGCCCTTTCCGATGCGGAGGCGCACGGTCACCGGGCTTCCCGGGGCGTGGCGGAGCGCGTTCTCCACGAGGTTGCGGAGCGCCAAATCCATGCGGGCCTGGTCCACGCTCACCGTCCGGTCTTCCCCTTCGATCTCCACGCGCACGGGAACGGCCGCGTGCCGGTACGGCTCCGTCGCGGCGGCGATCCACGCGGCCAGGGAGGTGGGTTCCCGATGGAGCGCGCCCGGCTGGGTGGTGAGGCGTCGCTGTTCCAAAAGGTTCCCGGTCAGTCGATCCAGGCCGCGGATTTCCTCGTCCAAGGACGCCTTGATCCGCTCGTCGTCGATGAACTCCAGGGCGACTTTCATGCGGGTGAGCGGGGAACGCAGCTCGTGGCTGATCGCGGCGAGGAGGTCGTGGGTTTCCCGGATATACCCTTCGATGCGGTCCGCCATGGAATCCATGGTGCGCCCGAGGACGGCGAATTCGTCGTGCCCCCGCGGATTGACCCGCTGCTTCCAGTCGCTGACCCCGAATTCGAGGGCGACCCGGTTCATGTCCCGGACGGGTTTCAGCAGTCGCCACACGAGGGCATAACTGGCCGCGAGGGCGGTGAGTATGGTGCAGCCCAAGATCAGCCAGATCGCGAGCGTCAGCCGATAGTCCGAGTGGAATTCGTAGAAACAGTATCGCCACGGACCGCGGCGGATCTGAATCATCCAATCGCCCGGCTCCTCGAAGACCACGCGGGAAAAGGGCCGTGCGTCCCGGTACGCCCATCCGCGCTCCAAGAGCTCGTCGCTCGTGGACCACGCGAAGCCGGGGCCGAAGACGGCGAGCTGGAGTCCGGTCTCCAGCGAGATGCGGGAGGCGACGTCCAGGGCCGGAGGTTCGCCGAGCTCATCGATGAGGTGCTCGGTATAGTACCGCACGTTGTCGAGCGACATGTCCATGTTCGGCGAGGCGGAGGAGAAGACGTGCGCGGCGCCGGCTCCGACCGCGATGATGAGGAAGGCGAGGCCGTAGATCGCGAGCAGTTCCATGAATACGGAACCGGTCAGGAAGCGCTTCATGCGCCCGCCCCGACGAACACGTACCCGAAGCCGTGGATGGACTTGATGAAGCGGCCCTCGCGCGCGCTGTCGCCGAGCTTGGACCGGAGCCGGCTCACGAGGATATCGATCGATCGGCTGAAGCCGCCCGCGTCGATGCCCTGCAGGCGGTTCATGATTTCGTCCCGGCTGAATTTCCGGAGCGGATGGCGGGCCAGGAGCAGGAGCAACTCGTATTCCATCGAAGTGAGTTCCAGCGGTTTCCCGTCCAAGTAGGCCGCGCGTTCCGCGGTCCGGATCTCCAGCGGGCCCGAGCGGATCACCGCGGTCCGCGGTTTTCCGCCCGCCCTCCGCAGGATGGCGCCGATCCGCGTCACGAGTTCCCGCGGCTCGAAGGGCTTGGCCATGTAGTCGTCGGCGCCGAGCTCGAGGCCGACGATGCGGTCCATGGCCTCGCCGCGGGCGGACAGCATGAGGATGGGCGTGTCGCCGAGCTTCCGGATGGCGCGGCAGGCCTCGAATCCGTCCATCTCCGGCATCATCACGTCCAGGACGACGAGGTCGGGGCCCTCGGCCTCCAAGACCGCGAGGCCCTTCCGCGCGGAGTTCGCCGTGAGGACGGCGATCTGGAATCGGGGGAGGTATTCGGCGAGGAGGGCGAGCAGCTTTTCGTCGTCGTCGATGACGAGGACGCGAGAAGTGGCCGGGACGTCGTGCATACGAGGAGTATATGCCCGCTCGCGCCCCCTTCGGGAGGGCTGAAACAATTTGTTACAAGTTATTACGCGGCTGAAAAGACCCGCCTTCGCCGCCCCGCTACTTTTTGAAGCATGAAAACCAGAAGATCGGAAAGCGGCGCCCGCGGTTCGGCGGCGCTGCTCGCGCTCCTGCTGACCCTCGGCGCCCCGCTCGCGGCCATGGCGCAAGAAACCGCGGCTGCGGCGCCGGCCGACTCACAGGCGCCCGTGAACCAAGGTTCGGCGGCATTGGCGCCGGCTGCGGATGCCGTCGATTTCGGGACCGAAGATCCCGCGATCGTGGACAGCCCTCAGGCCTTCCGGCGGAACGGCTTCATGAGCGCCCTCCACCTCGGCGTGGGCTGGGCGGCCGTGGCGACGGGCCTGGCGACTGGGATCTTCAACCCCGAGGTCGTCGGCGAGGACGTCCACGCGACGCTCGGCATCACCGCGGCGGCCTTGTCGGCGAGCGCCATGGCGCTCGGCATCGTCGCCCACCACGGCGAGGTCGGGCCGAAGTTTCGCCTGAGCGCGAACAACGTCCACGCGCTCGTCGGCGCGGCGGGCGGCGTCATGATGATGATCGCGCCCTTCCTCGCCCCGAGCGAGGCCCACCAGGCGTTCGGAGAGGGGGGAGCCCTCCTCATGGGCGCCTCGGTCGTATGGAAGCTCGTGTACTGAAGATCCGATAGGAGAAATTCGAAATGAAGAAACTGCTCATCGCATCCGCCTTCGCGCTCCTCGCGGCCGTAGCCTTCGCGGCGAGCGCGACCGACGTCGCGGTCCTGTACAACGGCAATACGCCGGTGAACACGGACGCCCTGCACTTCATGAGCAAGCAGTTCGCGGACTCGGGATCGGCCTACCGGTTGAAACCCTTCCGCGACCCGAAGAAACTCGCGGCCGGCGACTACGCCGCGGTGCTCGTCCTCAATACGGGCCTCTCCGCGGGCATCGACCGCGCGCTCGCCGACTTCATCAAAGCCCAGCCGGACAAGTCGCGCATCATCCTCATCTCCTTGCGCGCGGACAGCAAGGACTTCACGGTCGCGCAGCTTCCCGCTTCCGGCGCCACGCTCGGCGTGGACGCGATCACCGCCGCTTCCGCCTGGACGGGGAAGGGGCTCGGTTCCCTCATCGGCGGGAAGGGCTCCGCCGCGTACGAGATGCACGTCGATTGGGTGAACCGCGTCATCGCGCTCATAGGCGCCATGCGGTAAGGCCGCGGGAGAACGCCATGCCGACCATGTTCGCGCTCTACGGCCTCTTGCCGGCCTTCCAGGTGGCCATGTACCTCCAGGGGCGGCCCGCCTTCGACCTCGCCGAGGCGCTCAATTACGGGACTTCGATCTTCGCCTTCCACTGGCTGACGCTCAACGTGGCGCTCTCGGCGAAGGTGCCCCTCCTCCAGCGCCTGCTCCCCTACGACCGGCGGATCCGCTACCACGTCTTCACGAGCCTCGGCATCGCGGTCTTCCTGACCTACCACGCGGCCTACAAGTTCGCGCTCGGGAAATTCATCGACCCGGTGTCCTGGGCCCTGCTCGTCATCGTCGGCCTCATGCTCGGCCTGGCCGTACTCTGGATCCCCGTCCCCGGCCTGACCGCGGCGCGCGCGTGGGCGCTCGGCCGCTTCAAGCGGAAGGAGGGCCTGTCGTACGACAAGTCGAAGGCCGTCCACGGCCTGTTCGCCCTGGCCCTCGGCGGCCTCATCCTCCTCCACGTGGCGAACGCGGGCCTCTTCGACGACGCGCCTCCCGTCTCCGCCTTCCTCTACTTCGCCCTCTACGCGTTCTCGTTCGGCGCCTACCTCGTCTCCCGCACGGGCCTCTTCAAGCTCGGCGCGACGGTGTCCGGCGTGGAGGAGCGCGGCGGCATCCTGACGATCCGGGTCAAGCCCGACCGCCCCCACCGGTACCGGAGCGGGCAGTTCGCCTTCCTCCGCGTCCGCGCTCCCGCCCTCGGGAAGGAGGAGCACCCCTTCTCCTACCTGTCCGCGCCGGGAGAGGATGAGGTGCGGTTCGCGGTGCGCGCCTCCGGGGACTTCACGAGGAAGCTCGCCGCGCTCAAGGCGGGCGACCGCGTGCGGCTCAACGGCGGCTTCGGGGATTTCCGGCCGGGCGCGGAGGGGCCCCTCTGCTTCGTGGCCTCCGGCATCGGCACGGTGCCCTTCATCAGCATCCTCAAGGAACTCTACGCTGCGGGCGACACGCGGCCCCTCTATTTCCACCTCGCGGTGACCTACGAGGAGGAGATCCCCGAACGGGAACTGCTCAAGGAAATCGCCGCCGCCATGCCGAACCTGCATCTGCGCGTGCTCGTCTTCTCGGTGGACGGGATCAAATACTCCGCGGACTATTTCCGCGGCGAATTGCCCGATCCCGCTTCGCTCTCCTACTATCTCTGTTCTTCGCCCGGCGTGCGCGCGGTCATCCTCGGCGCCTTGGAGACCCTCGGCGTCAAGAAGTCCGCGATCCGGTACGAGGCGTTCAATCTGGGGTAGGGCGATTCAGCCGGCGAAGCGGCGTACCCAGTCCGCGTACGCGTCCATCCAACGCTGGAAGAAGGCCAGGCTCGCGCTGCCGATGTTCCCCTCCGCGTCGAAGAGATCGTCCTTCGCCTGGATGAAGGCTTCGGGGTAGGGGAGCGCGTACACCTCCAGGGACGACAAGACGTTGCGGAGATGTTGCTGCGCCATGGAACTCCCCATCGCTCCCGTCGAGAGCCCCAGCACGCCCGCGCTCTTGCGCGCCCACGCGTTCTGGGGTTTCGGGCGGGAGCCTTGGTCCAGTGCGTTCTTGAGCACGCCCGGAATCGACCGGTTGTATTCCGGCGTGACGAAGAGGAGGGCATCGCTCGCCCGGATCTCCTCGCGCAGTCGCACGACGGACGGCGCGGGGGAGTCCTCGTCGTCCGCGTCGTAGTGCGGCAGATCGTCGATCCGGATCCACGTGAACGAGAACTCGTGCGGCGCCAGCTTCACGAGGGCCTCCGCCAGTTTCCGGTTGAGGGAATCTTTCCTGATGCTGCCGACGATGATCGCGATGCGGTAGGCTCTCATGGCTTACTTCTCTCCCGGATACCGCACGCCCACGATCTTTCGGGCGGCGTCGAGCGTGGCCATGACCGCCACGCTGTCCGCGCGGGTCATCAGTCCGCTCTCCGTGCGGCCGGCGGCGACGCAGCGCTCCGCCTCCAGGGCCTGGTACTGCATGCCGCGGCCTTCGACCTTTTCCTCGTAGCGGCGCAGGACCTTGCCGTCCCGGCCGGTCACCGTGAAGGTGGTCTGGCAGTACCAGACGGAGTCCAGTTCGATGCGGCCTCTAGAGCCGATGACCGCCGCCCGGTTCGGGCCCAACGCGAGCATGTCGGTGAGGAGGGAAGCCTGCCGGCCGCCCTGCCACTCCAGGATGAGGGAAACCCGCTCGTCCACGCCGAGGTCGGTGAGCTTCCCCGCGGCCTGTACCCGCGCGGGGGCGCCGAAGAGGGCGTGGGCGAAGGAGACGGGGTAGACGCCGAGGTCCAGGAGGGCGCCGCCGCCGAGTTCCGGCAGGTGGAGGCGCGGCGCGCGGTCCTTCGGGATGTACTGGCAGTGGTCGGCTTGGAGGGAGATAGGATCCCCGATCGTGCCTTCGGCGAGGACCTCTCGCAGGGCGACCATGGTGGGGAGGAAGCGCGTCCACATCGCCTCCATGAGGAAGAGGCCGCGCTTCTCGGCGAGCGCGACGAGGTCCTTCGCCTCGGCCGCGTTGAGGGTGAACGGCTTTTCCAGGAGGACGTGCTTGCCCGCCTCCAGGGCGGTCCGGGCGTTCGCGTGGTGGAAGGGGTGCGGCGTCGCCACGTACACGATGTCCACCGCGGGATCGGCGCAGAGGGCCTTGTAGCTCCCGTGTTTCCGGCCGATGCCGAATTCCCGGCCGAACGCGTCGGCGCTTTCCTGCGTCCGCGAACCCACGGCGGCGACGGCGAGCCCCGCGCCCTGGATGTCCTTGGTGAACGTCTTCGCTATGCCGCCGGTTCCGAGAATGCCCCAGCCCAAACCTACGCCCATGGTAGCCTCCATACCCCGAATCCGTGCCGGGGTCTTGAGTATTGCCGGCGAGTCGGCGTCGGTCAAGCCGAGAACCGCCGACGGCTCGCGACGCTCGTATTTGAAGCATCGTCCTATTTCTTAATAGATTTATGGGGGTTCATGTCGAACCGGCCCGCGGCCGTTCGTCGTTCCGGTATACGGGCGGGGGGCTGGCTCGCCCGCCCGAAGGTATCGAACCAGGAGGAATGCGATGCGCGTGATGGTGTTGGTCAAGGCGTCCAAGGAAAGCGAAGCGGGGGTCATGCCCGGCGAGAAGCTGCTCACCGACATGGGCGCCTTCAACGAAGAGCTCGTGAAGGCAGGGCTCATGCTGGCGGGCGAGGGCCTGCACCCGAGCAGCGCGGGCGTGCGGGTGCGCTACGCGAACGGGGCGACGAAGGTCGTCGACGGGCCCTTCGCCGAGACGAAGGAACTCGTGGCCGGCTTCTGGCTCTGGCAGGTGAGGGACATGGACGAGGCGATCGCATGGGCGAAGCGCATGCCGCAGGAACCGGGAATCGACGGCGAGGTGGAGATCCGCCGCGTCTTTGAGGCGGACGACTTCGGCGAGGCCCTCACCCCCGAACTGCGCGCCCAGGAAGACCGGCTCCGCGCCGAAACCGAAGCCCGGCAGAAGAAGGGCTGAGCGCGGCGGTTTACCGCCGACGCGGCTCGATGGGCGCACCGCGATGGGCGCCCGAGATCGGCGCACCGCGATGGGCGTCCGCGTCCGGGCGTTCGATCCCGCCGCGGAGCGCCCGGGTCATGCGGGCACCGGCGTCTCCGGGGCGCCGGTCAAGGCTTCGCTCGTTGCCCAGAGCCGCGCCGCGGCCGCGTCGTCGCGTGCGCGGGCGGACGTCTTCGCGATCTTCCGTCGGTAGAAATACGCGCCGCTGACGTCGGCGACCTCGGGAGCGGTGGCCAGATAGATCGCCGTGTCCGCCCCCGCTTCGGGCGTCTGGAAGAAGGGCCGGAGCAGGCCCATGACGGTCCGGCCGAAGCCGGTCTCCCGATCGACTCCCATGTTCGTCCCCACCGCCCCGGGGTTGAGGCAATTGGCCGTCGCGCCGGTCCCCGCCAGCCTGCGGGCGAGTTCCCGCGTGAAGAGGATGTTGGCGAGCTTGGACTGCCCGTAGGCGCCGAAGGCGGAGTACGACTTTACGAGCCGGAGGTCGTCCCAGTGGATGCGCCCCACCTTGTGGGCCCCCGAGGAGACGACGACGATCCTACCGCGGGCCTTTTTGACGAGAGGCAGGACCAGGACCGTGAGGAGGAAGTGCCCCAGGTGGTTCACGCCGAACTGGAGCTCGAAGCCGTCGGCCGTCTCCTTCCGTTCGGGACTGATGAGGCCCGCGTTGGCGACGAGCACGTCCAGTCCGTCGAGCCTGCCGCGGAGCCGTTCGGCGCACGAGCGTACGCTCGCGAGGTTCGCGAGGTCGCAGACCTCGAGTTCGATCCCGCCTGCCGCGTCCGGGACCGCCGTCTTCGCGGCCGCGAGCGCGGCGCCGCCCCGTTCCGCGTTCCTGCACAGCATGACCACCCGATAGCCCGCGCGGGCCAAGGCCACGGAGGTCGCGAATCCCATACCCGAATTGGCGCCCGTCACCACGGCGCATTTTGCTTCGACCATGCTTCCTAAGATACGCAGAAGTTCCGCTGCCGTCACGTTCCCCAATCTTCGGGACACTCGCGGGAACCTGCGGCGATTGGGGCGCTCGCGCGTTTCCGCTTGCGGGAACGGCGAAGTCGCCATAATATGACCGAAGGTCACTATTAAGGAGACTGCCTCTATGGAACCGAGCTTCGATATCCCCGATCGACTGACGGAAAACGACGACGCGTTTACCGCTCCCCTCTTCGCCGGCCTCGGCGCCCGGCGGGCGAAGGAGCCCCTCGTCCTGAACGGAGCGGCGCGCGATTATCGCTTCCCGACGCTCTACGCGGACGTGCGATGCGCGGTCGCGATCTTCCATTGCCGCAGGGAAGCCGCCCGCGCCCTCGTGCAGGAGGCGCTCGGGAAGTCCGCCGAGCCGCCGCGCATGCTCGGGGGAAGGTCCATCGTGGCGATCTCCTGCTACGAATACCGGAACGTGCGGGGCGTGCGGCCCTACAACGAGATCGCCGTCGCCGTGCCGGTGAACCTGGCCGGAAAACCGGGCCTTCCCGTGCTCGGCGCCTTCGCGGCCGGAGGCGACGCGGGCTACTACATCGCCGCCATGCCGGTGACCTCGGAAGAGAACCGGCTCCGCGGACACCATTTCTGGAACCTGCCCAAGATCACCCGCGGCATCGACATAGACGAGGGGAGCGGCTTCTGCCGCTTCACGAGCCGCGACGAGGACGGAAGCCTGGATTTCAGCCTCCAAGTGCCGACGCGGGGGAAACGGAAGCTCTTCTCCGTGCGGTCCTTCCTGGCGGTGAACAAGGGCGGCGTCCTCCGCTGCCCGACCGCCTTCGAGGGGGACTTCCAAGTCGGCGTGGACGCGGCCACCCTCTTCGGCGGCTCGCGCGCGGCGCCCGCGCTCACGCTCGGGAAGGGCGCGGTGTCGGACGTGCTCAGGAGACTGGGGACGGAGCTTACCCCGCTCCAGACGCGGTACGCCGCCACGATGAATTCTTATTTCGACCTGCCCTCCGGGGCGCACGAGGGGGACTGACATGGCCATCGGCAAGATCGTGTTCGTCGGCGCGGGCGCCATCGGCGGCAGCGTCGCGGCCTGGACCGCGGAGAAACGAGGCGAGGTGTACTGCTACGACCGGAGCGAGGTCCTGGACGCGATCGCGGCGGAGGGCATCCGGCACTACGACGGCGCCCTCGGCCCCGCCCGGGCGGCCGCGGTCAAGGTCGGAATCCTCCGCAGCCTTGAAGGCCTCGGCGAGGATGACGTCCTCGTCTTCGGCGTGAAGAACTTCAGCCTGGACGCCGTCGCCTCCGAGGCGAGCCGGGCGACGGGCGGACGGCCCTTCGCCCTCTCCATGGCCAACGGCCTGGAGAACCAGAGCATCCTTCCCCGGCACTTCGGCCGCTGCGCCTACGCGGTGGTCGGCTACAACGCCTGGCTCGACGCGCCCGCCTTCGTCGGATGGCAGAGCCGGGGGCCCCTCGTCCTCGGCAGCCCGGACCCGGCCCAGGCCCGCCTCGTCGCGGAGCTCGTCGCGATTTTCGCGGAGAGTCTTGCGGCCGAGGCGACCGACCGCCTGCAGGACGCCGCCCATTCCAAGCTCGTCGTGAACCTCGTCAACACGATCACGACGTTGGTGGGGCAGGGGTACCGGCCGATCACGGACATCGCCTCCCTGCAGCGCCTCGTCTCCCGTACGCTCTATGAGGGCGTCCGCGTGGTGGAGGCCGCCGGTTTCCGCGAGTACCACGTCGGCGCCATGCCGGGCTTCTCCAAGATCCGGGCGGCGGCGACCCTGCCGGCCATCCTCACGCGGGGCATGTTCAAGAAGAGCCTCGCCAAGATGGTGAAGTCGAGCATGAGCCAGGACGTCATCCTGCGGGGCGGGACGGTCACCGAGCTGGAATCCCTGACGGGCTACATCGTGACCCTCGCGGAAAAGGTCGGCGTGGACGCGCCCTACAACGCCGCCCTCCTCAGGATCGCGCGGAGCGCGTTCTCCCGGCCCGGCTTCCGGCCGATGGAACCGCGAGACCTGCTGAAGGCCGTCGAGGCGGGTACCTGAGGGAACGCGGCGCGCGGAGGGACGGAGCTTACGGCTCGCAGTCGAAGAAGCGTTTGAGGAGGTCCTCCAGCATGGCTCGGGCCTCCTCGTCGGACGCGATCCGTCCCTCCGCGACGCGGTAGGAGCAGATATCCAGGGCCGCGGCCACGAGGATCTCGGCGTAGGTTTCCAGATCGGTCACCGGGTAGCGGGCATCCCTCCGGTAATACGTCTCCATGAGGGGCAGGAAGGCGCTCCGCGCGCGCGCGGCGTACGCGAAGGTCGACGTCCTCCGGTAGGCGGCCCGCAGTTCCGCGAGGAAGAGCTTCCGGCCGGAAAAGAAGGCCAGGACGGCGGCCGCGATCGCGCGGATGCGGGGTTTCCCGCCGTCGCCGGCCACCGCGGCGGCGAGGGCTTCAGCCTCCGGCACGAAGAGCGTGTCCACGAGGGCTTCCTTGGAAGGAAAATAGCGGTAGAACGTTCCCTTCGCCACGCCGCATCGCCGCGCGATATCCGCGACCGAGGTCGCCGCGACCCCGCGCTCGGCGAACAGGCTGCCGGCCGCCGCGACGATGGCTTCCGCCGATGTTTTCTTCGGTGCTCCCCGCATGGCGAAATCCTATTTGTTGTGCCGATTGCTGATTCGCTTGCGATGGCTCAAGAGGAGTCTCTTCGCCTTCTTGAAGTCGCGGTCATCTACGGAAAGCACCAAGCCGTCCTCCGACGGGACCTGCTTGCCCTTTGAAAGCGTCTGGTAGGGGATGTCGTTCTCCTTGAGCAGCTCCGCGAACGGCTTCAGCTTTTCCTGATCTTCAAAGGTCCAGAGTATCGGCAATGCGGCCCCCCGTTTCGTTACGGTAACCTCCAGTATACCGAAAGAGTCGGGCGTCGTCTCCGTGCGTGTGCACGCGATTTTGTCGCGTTCGCCCCCTCCGTTTGGCGCCGTTCGCCGTCGCGGCCGCCTCGCGTTGACGTACCTTACCGCCATCGGCAAGGAGGAAACGTATGTTGTTGCAGGAAAGGGTAGCGTTGGTGTACGGGGCCGGCGGAGCGGTCGGGGGAGCCGTCGCGAGGGCCTTCGCCCGCAACGGGGCCGCGGTGGTCCTGGCCGGAAGGAGCGCCGCCGCGCTCGAAGCGACGGCGGACCAGATCCGAGCCAAGGGCGGGCAGACGGAAGTCGCGCCGGTGGATGCCCTGGACGGGCCGGCGATCGAACGGCACCTGGCCGGCATCGTCGAGCGGTTCGGGCCGGTGACGCTCATGTTCAACGCCATCAGCTGGGCCGACACGCAGGGGGAGGCCCTGGTGGATATGGAGTACCGGCGCTTCGTCGACTGCATCGAGCTCGGCCTGCGGACCTGGTTCTTGACGGGGACCGCCACGGCCCGGCAGATGATCCGTCACGGCGGCGGCACCATCCTGGGCATCACCGCCAACGCCGCCCGGTATCCCTACGCCATGGTCGGGGGTTTCGGCGTGGCGTGCGCGGCCGTGGAACACTTCCTCCGCCAGCTCGCGGTGGAGACCGGTCCCCGCGGGGTGCGCGTCTGCTTCGTCCGTTCGGCAGGCTCCCCCGACGCCCCGGGAGTACGGGAGGCCTTCAAGCTGCGCGCCCAGGAGACCGGCGTCACGCTGGAGGAGGTCCTGCGCGATGCGGGTTCCGGGAGTCCGCTCCGGCACCTGCCCTTGTTGGACGAGGTCGCCGACGCCGCGGTGCTCCTGGCTTCCGATCTGGCGCGGGGAATGACCGCGACGCTCGCCAACGTGACCTGCGGCGCCCAGGTCGATTGACCGGAACGCAGCGCGCGGAGGGACAGAGCTCAGAGCTCGCAGAGCTCAGGGCTCGCAATCGAAGAACCGTTCGTATAAGCTTGCCCCATGCTGTCCATACCGCGCGAGGCCGAGCCGCTGGTCCGGCGGCTGAACGAGATCACCCCGATGCCCGAGGCGGAAATCGCGCGGCTCCTGCCGCTCCTCTCGCCGCGGAAGGTCGCCAAGGGCGATTTCTTCGTGCGCGCGGGCGACGTCGCGCAGTCCATCGGCTATATGGTCTCGGGCCTGCTCCGCTACTACTACGTGGCGGAGGACGGGCGGGAACTCATCCGGTATTTCTGCGAGGGAAAGTCGTTCGTCTCCAGCTACTCGTCGATCATGACGAACTCCCCCTCCCTGTACGCGATCCAGGCCGTCGAACCGACCGAACTCCTCGTGATGAAGGCGGCCGACTGGTTCGCCCTGTCCAAGGCGCACGTGGTCTGGGGCATCGTCACGCAGGCCATCCAGAGCTACGCCTTACTGATGGCCGAGCGGCGGGAGAGCGCCCTCGTCACCCTGGACGCGCAAGCGCGCTACCTCCAGTTCCTGGAGGATTATCCCGGCCTGGAAGGCCGCGTGCGCCAGTACGACATCGCGAGCTACCTCGGGATCACGCCGGTGGCGCTGAGCCGGATCAGGGGCCGTAAGAGTCCCAAAATAGGATCGAAATAAACCTGGGTTAAGGACTCCTCCGCGTTCCGCGCCTATGTTGAACGCAAGGAGTCGATATGAAGACGATCATCGTGGACAAGGCGAAAAAGCTTGTCGTAGCCGACGGGGCCGACGGGGCCGAGCGGGCGGCGGGCGGGACGGCCGTCCGCGTGAAGTACGCGGGCGTCGGGTTCGCCGACGTGATGGCCGCCAAGGGCGGCTACATCCTCGCGCCCAAACCGCCGTTCTCCCCGGGATACGAGTTCATGGGGCGGGCCGAGATCGGCGGGCGGGACGTCCGCGTCGCGGGGATGCTCACCCGCATGGGCGCCTATCGGGAGACGCTCGCGGTGGAGGACGAATTGATCGTCCCCGTTCCCGACGGGGTTTCCGACGAGGCCGCCGCGGCCATTCCGCTCAACTACGTCACCGCCCTGGCCCTCCTGGAGCGGTTCGCGAAGCTGCGGACCGGCCGGTCGGTCCTCATCCACGGGGCCGCCGGGGGCGTGGGCGTCGCGGTGCTGGAACTCTGCCGCATCCTCGGCCTCCGCGCCTTCGGGAGCTGCAGCGCGCCGAAGCGCGACCTCGTGGCGGGCCTCGGCGCGACGCCGATCCTCCGGAGCGAGCTCGAGGCCTCGCCGGCCTCCATCGCCGAGCGCTACGGGAAATTCGACGCGGTCCTGGACCCCTTCGGGGGCGCCTCCCTGGAGCGGTCGTGGAAACTGGTCGCGCCGGGAGGCGTCCTCGTGAGCTTCGGCTTCGCGTCCACGATCCGGGGCGGGGCCGGCGCGGTCGCCGCGGGGCTCGCGTCGCTCCTCGTGAAGAAGATCAACCTTGAAGGCAAGCGGACCCGCGTGTGCGGCGCGCCCGCCCTGGTCCGAGCCGAGAACGGCTGGTACCGGGAGTCGATGGGGCGCCTCTTCGCCTGGGCGGCGGAGGGGAGGATCGCGCCGGTCATCCACGCCGTCCTCCCCTGGGACCGAGTCGCCGAGGCGCACCGCTGGATAGAGGCGGGCGGAGTCCGGGGGCAGGTGCTCCTGGGCTTCGCCCC
>JAEXTK010000202.1 GCA_023406985.1 Spirochaetota bacterium
TCTTGGACTCGGGGTGAGCGTAGGACCGCGTCTCGCGCATGCCGATCCGCTCCAGGATGCCCGCGGTCGGCTTGAGGTCGCCGACGGAGAGCTGGATGGGACCCAAACCCCGGATCTGGTATTCGACGGGGACGGAGCTCCGTTCCCACGGCACCGACGCCCCCGTTCCGCCGTCATCCACGAGGGAGAGCCGCTGTCCCTCCCCGTCCTCGAAATCGAGGGTGAGGCGGCCGTCCCGCTCCACGACCGGCGCGGCCTTCACGCCGTTTTTCGCGAAGCGGCGCGACCAATACTCGAAGGCGGGGGCACCCGAGACCCTGAGGGCGGTGCGGCTGATGGACGAGATGCCCCGCTTCTCGGCCGCGAGCGGCCAGTCGAAGAAGGTGAGGTCGGTGCCGGGGGTGCCTACGGCGTCGGCGTAGAAGAGGTGCCAGGCGCTCACGTCGTCCTGGTTGACCGAACGTTTCACGAGCCTGAGCCCGAGGGTCCGCGTATAGAATCTATGGTTATCCGCGATCCTGGCCGAGATGGCGGTCAGGTGATGTATGCCTTTCAGTTCCATGGATGCTCTCCTTGACGAATCCACGCGCGGGCCGCTTCCAGCTCGGCGTGGGAAATGCGATGTCCCCCGTCCTGCCACCGCGTCTCCACGCGGGCCCCTCCGGCCGCGAGGAGCTCCGCGAGGCGATCGGTGGAAGCGGGGGGCACGAGGGGGTCCTGCCTGCCCGCGGCGATGAAGACCGGCACCCCTTCCAGGTCGTACGGCTCCTCCGGTTCGAAGGGCACCATGGGGTGGAAGAGGACCGCTCCGGAGAGGACGTCGGGGCGCGACAGCAGCAGGCTCGCGGCGATGTTGGCGCCGTTGGAGTAGCCCACCGCGATCGTCCGCTTCGCGTCGAACCCGTAGACGTCGGCCGCCGCGGCGATGAAGTCGGCCAGTTCCGCCGTCCGCCGGTGGAGGTCCGGAAGATCGAAGACGCCCTCCGCGAGGCGCCGGAAAAACCGGGCCATGCCGTTCTCGCTCACCTTGCCCCGGGGGCTGAGGAGGGCGGCGGACGGCAGGAGGGACCGCCCCATATCGATGAGGTCGTCCTCCGAGCCGCCCGTCCCGTGGAGGAGCACCAGCGCGCTCCCCTGCGCCTCCGTTCCCGGTTCGTATCGATGTATGAAATCGAGCTCCGTCCCTCTCATGACTTCTCCCATTTCCGCAACAAGCGGACCAGCTCCGCCTGCTCCTCCTCGCTCAAGCGGGCGAGGGACGCGCGAAGCACGGCCTCCTGGCGCGGCAGGGCCTTCGCCGCCAGGGCCTTCCCTTGATCCGTCAGGCCGAGCCGCGAACAGCGACCGTCGACCCGGCGATGGACGAGGCCTGCGGCCTCCATCTTGGCCAGGAGCTGGCTCACGTTGCCCTTGGTGACCAGGAGCGAATCGGCGAGCTCCGCCTGCGTGAGCCCCTCGTTCGCGCCTACCCTGGCGAGCACGTCGAACCACGCGGCGCTCAGGCCCAGGGACCGGAAGTTCCGTCGGCTCGCCCGGTCCAGCCGCTGCTGGATCCGGACGAGCCGGGTCCACGCGGCCACCGCCAGGCTCTTATTGCTTACTGATTCACTCATATTTATAGTTTAGCGATGAACCCACAGATCGTCAAGTGCAAACGCGACCGCCGCGGGATCGGAGGGACCGCCGATCCGAGCAATGGCGAGAAACCCGTGCTACAGTATCGAAATCACGACGGAGAAAAGCTATGCTGAAACCCGCGATCCTCGCTCTTCTGACGCTCCTCCCCGCCCGCGCCTTCGCCCAAGAGTACCGGTATCTCCAGACCATCGGGAAAGACCGGTCCTTCCAAACGGTTACGATACGTCCGGACGCGTCCGGCGCCGCGCTCTCCGTCGTCCTCAAGGACTCGGGCTTCGCGGAGACGCATACCTTCACGCTCGCGTCCGACCTTTCCACGCTCCGATGGGTCTACGAGTACCCGGACGGGAGAAGCGCCGTCTTCACGCGGAAGGGGAACGGCATCCGCTCCGAGGGGTACCTACCCGGTAAGCATCCCGAATCGGAGGCCGAGATCGATGAGGCCCCCTGGTACGCCGTCATCGGCATGGGGCTGGGCCGCTTCGTCCGCGACGGAGAGATGAAGGCCTCGTTCTGGACCGTGAATCCCGACAACGGCAAAGCGTACAAGATGGCCGCCAGGAGGAGAGGCGGGGAGACGATAGTCCGCGACGGCCGGCCCGTCCCCGCCATCAAGGTCACGGTGAGCGTTTCCGGAGTGCCGGCGGCCTTCTACGCCACCGAGTACTGGTTCCGGGAAAGCGACGGCGTCCTCCTCCGCTTTGAAGGCACCAGCCGCGGACCGGGTTCGCCGAAGACGATCCTCGAACTCGCCGAAGAATTCTCCCGATGAACGAGAAGCCGGAAGGATTTACTTTCGGGTAGCGCCGTCCCGCTCCGGTTCCCGCCTGATGAACTGGGTCATGCCGCAGCCGAATTTTTCCGCAGGTCTGCGGAAGAAGCCGAACTTCTCGTAGAACGGCTCCTTCCCGAGCGCCGACATCAGGCCGACGATGGTGTTGTTGTGGGCTTCGGAATCGACGTACGCCATGAGAGCGGTCATGATCTTCCCTCCGAGGCCCCGCCCTTGGTGCGCGGGCAACACGATCACGTCCTGGATGTAGAAACAGAGCCCGCCGTCGCCGACGACGCGGCCCATACCGACGATCGCGTCGCCTGAGTAGACGCAGAGGCAGAAGAGCGTGTTCGGCAGCGCGCGTTCCAGGACCGCTATCTCATAGGGTTTCCAGCCGACCTGCTCGCGCAAGAAATTGTACTCCATCGGCGTGGGCAGACGCTCCCGAAAAACGTATTCCGGCAAGCTCATCGGGCCCCCGCCGCGTGGTACTTGTTCCGGTAATCCGCGGGCGACATGCCGGTGAAGCGCCGGAACACGGTGCGGAACGCCTTGGTGTCCGAGTACCCCACCTCGTACATCACCTCGTTGACGTTCTTGCGGCTCGCCTCGAACCCCTTCTTGGCCGCTTCGATCTTGACCCGCTGGATGTACTCGGAAACCGTGTTGCCGGTGGCTTGCTTGAATCGCCGCTCCAGGCTCCGCCGCCCGAGGGCGAACTTCGCGCTGAGCTGTTCCACCGTGATCCGCTCGCGGTAATTCCCCTCGATGAACTCCTGCGCCTTCTTCACCGAATCGTCCTGGTGGTCCTTCTGGCCGCTGAAGATGAGGAAGCGCGCCTGGTCGTTCCGGTTGATGTCGATCTCGAAGTACTTGGAGGCGAAGATGGCGGCCTCGCGGTCGACGTGTTTCTCCACGAGATAGAGGAGCAGGTTCCAGAAGGACAGGGCCCCGCCGCTGGAATAGAGGCGCGCCTCGTCGGTGATGATGGACGCGGACACGAGCTTCACCGCGGTGAAACGCCTGCGGAAATCGGCGACCGACGACCAGTGGGTCGTACAGCGCCGCCCGTCCAGGAGACCGGTCGCCGCGAGCAGGAAGGCGCCGACGCAGAGGCTCGCCACCTCCGCTCCGTTCGCGTAGCGCCGGCGCATCCACGGTAGGAACGCGGCGTTCGCCTCTATGACCGCCGACTTATCCCCGTTGATCGCGGGGATGATGATGAGGTCGGTCTTATCGACCTCGTCGATCGAAAGGTCGGGGGTTACCGAAAAAAAGGTATCGTAGGTCTGGGCTTGCTTTTCCAGACCGACGAGATGGAAGTCGAAGCGGGGCGGCCGGCCTCGGGCCGCGAGGTAATCGTTCACCGCCTTGAAAAGGGTGACGCAGCCTTCGATGCAATTCACTACGGCGGCGCCCCGGGGGACAAGAACCGATACGTGCATCATGCGCGAACTATAGGCGGCGGCGATGTCGCGGTCAAGGCGCGCTTTTGTCGGAACCGCCCCCTGCGGAGCGGCCCGCGACCGCCTATATTCGAGGCGGTATCAAGGAGGTTCCTATGTCGATCGCTCTCAACCCGTATATTTCGTTCCGCGACGACGCGCGGCAGGCGATGGAGTTTTATCGGTCGGTCTTCGGCGGCACGTTGGAGATGAACACCTTCAAGGAATTCGGGGTGTCTCAAGACCCGTCCGAGGACCACAAGATCATGCACGCCATGCTGACCATGGATAACGGCATCGTCTTCATGGGCGCCGACACGCCGAAGAGCATGGAATACCAGGCGGGCGCGCGCATCAGCATGTCGCTCAGCGGCGACGACGAGGTAATGCTGACCGGCTATTTCCAGAAACTGTCGGCGGGCGGCAAGATCCAGATGCCCCTGGACCTGGCGCCCTGGGGGGACAAGTTCGGCATGCTCACCGACAAGTTCGGCATCGACTGGATGGTGAACATCACCGTCAAGAAGGCCTGATGATGCTCCCGGGCGCGATCGCCCTCGCCAAGACGCCGCACTGCCCGGAGGCCCG
>JAEXTK010000220.1 GCA_023406985.1 Spirochaetota bacterium
TTTGCGGCCGGCGGGTCGGCGGGTGGGGCCGCCCGGCAGGGCGGCGCCGACCCGTGGGCCGCCGGCGGCCAGTACGTCTCCGACGACCATGAGGTCGTTGGGCCATTTGACGAGGACGCGGCCCGCGAGGGCGGGGGCGACGTCCTCGACGGCGCGGCAGGCCGCGAGCCCCACGCGGAGGGTGAGGGCCGCCGGCATGGAGGCGAGGTCCGCGAAGCGGAGTATCGTCGTGCAGAGGAGGCTCTTCCCCGCCTCGTCGGCCCAGACCCGGCCGGCCGTGCGTCCCCTGCCGGCCCGCTGGGCGTCGGCGACGACGACGGTGCCGTGGGCGGCGCCCGCCGACGCGAGGCGGCGCGCCTCGTCCATGGTGCTCGCGACGACGTCCGCGTGGTAGATCGGGGCTCCGAAGGCGTTTTCTACCGGGAGGATTTCCATATCCGGACAGCCTATCCGACCCTTCCGCCATCGTCAATCGAGCGCGGTCTTTCGCGGGACGGATCGCGCCGGACGCCTTGCGCCTACCGCATCGATCGGTCGATACTCAGCGGTATGGTCGATGTCGTTCCCATCCGGCTGGGCTTCGTGAACGCGTACCTGCTCAAGGGCGAGCGGCCCGTCCTCGTGGACGCGGGGTACTCCGGCATGGAGGAACGCATCCTGGACGCCGTCCTCGCCGCGGGAGAGGAGCCTTCCCGGCTCTCCCTCATCGTCATCACCCATGCCCACACGGACCACTACGGCTCCGCCGCGGCGCTCCGGAGGATCACCGGCGCCCTCGTAGCGTGCGGCGACCGTGCCGCCGCCGACCTCAAGGGCGGCGTGGACCGGCACCTCGCTCCCGCGGGCCCCGCGGGTTTCGTCGCGCGTTCCCTGCTCGCGCTCGCGCCGCGGCCGCGTCCCGCCGCGGGCCTGGAGCCGGACCTCCTCTTCTCCGGACCCGCCGACCTGACGCGGTGGGGCGTGGACGCGTCGATCGTGCCGACCCCCGGCCACACGCCCGGCTCCATCTCCGTGGTGCCGCTCGCCGCGGCCGCGGCGTGGCCTGAGGCGCCAGGCGGGGCCGCCGCGGCGCCGGAGGATCTTCCCTGGGCCATCGTGGGCGACCTCGTGTTCGGGAAGTTCACCGCTCCCCGGTCGCCGCGGCTCCCCTTCTTCGCCGCGGACGCCGCGGCCCTCGCGTCCAACCTCCGCGTCTTCGTTCGGACGGAGACGGTGTATCCCGGCCACGGCGGCCCGCTCCGGGGGCCGGACCTCGGCGAAATCGCCCGGGCCGCGGACCGGCTCGCCGAACGCAGGAACCGTTCTAGCGCGGCAGGTCGGCCTTGGTGAAGGCGAGCTCCTCGCTTCCGCCGTCCAGGTAGACCCGCGGCCGTTCGAACGGGCGCTCGGCGATGACGCTTCCTCGCCGTACGCTGAGACGCGGCGGCGTCTGCAGGCGGATCGCCTGGTAGGCGTCCTCCACGGGCAGGACGATGAGGTTGCCCGGCTTCCCTTCCTCGATGCCGTATTCCCCGCGGATGCCGAGCGTCTTGGCGCTGTTGACGGTGATGAGGTCCATGGAGCGGATAAGTTCTTCGTAACCCATGAGCTGGCAGACGTGGACCCCCATGAAGAGGGTCTGCAGCATGTTGCCCGATCCCATCGGATACCAGGGGTCCACGATGTCGTCGTGGCCGAAGCAGGCGTTGATGCCGGCCTGGAGCATCTCCTTGACGCGGGTGACGCCGCGCCGCTTCGGATACGAGTCGAAGCGGCCCTGGAGGTGGATGTTCACGAGGGGATTCGCGATGAAGTTGATGCCGGATCTCTTGAGCAGGCCGAAGAGCTTGAACGCGTAGGCGTTGTTGTACGAATGCATGGCGGTGGTGTGGCTGGCGGTGACCCGCTCTCCGATTCCGCGCTGGTAAGCCTCCGCGGCAAGGACTTCCACGAAGCGGGACTGCTCGTCGTCGATCTCGTCGCAGTGGACGTCGATGGGCAGCCCTCGTTTCTCCGCGAGTTCCGCGACGAAGCGGAGGGATTCCACGCCGTATTCGCGCGTGAACTCGTAGTGGGGGATGGCGCCGAGGACGTCCACTCCCTCGTCTATCGCGCGCAGCATGAGGCCCTTTCCGTCCGGATAGGAGAGGATTCCTTCCTGCGGGAAGGCGACGATCTGGAGGGTCAGGTAGGGAGCGTATTCTTCCCGCAGTTCCGCGAGGGCCTTGAGCGCGGTGAGCGCGGGATCGGTTACGTCGACGTGGGTCCTGACCGCCTGGACGCCCTGGGCGATGTACCACTTCAGGATGGTTCCGGCCCGATTTTTCACGTCCTCACGGGTGAGGAGGGCCTTGCGTTCGGCCCAGCGCTCGATGCCTTCGAAGAGGGTACCGCTCTCGTTCCAGCGCGGTTCTCCCGCGGTGAGGACCGAGTCCAGGTGAACGTGCGGATCGATGAAGGGCGGCAGCGCGAGGTGGCCGCCTCCGTCCACCACGGGGTGGCCCGCGGCCTCTATCGGCGCCGTCCCGACGTACGAGAAAACGCCGTTCTCAATGCGGATATGGAAGAGTCCCTCCCTCCGGTGGAGCCGGACGTTCTTGATGACCATCGATCCGTCGTTACCCATGGGGCCTCCTACGATAATGTCGAATTTGTAGCATAGTCCGACGAAAGTGTAAGATAATAACCAGGAAATCGCCGACGAAGCACCCTAGCGCCTCCTTGTATGGCTCCTTCTTCCGAAAACTCCGTTGGCACGGATATTGCTTTATTAATCCGTATTTGCCGGGTGCATACGCGGCAAACTTAGTTCAGGAGGAAGGGTATGAAACGATTGTTGCTGACGCTCGCTTCCCTGCTATTGGCGACTCAGGCGTTCGCCGCGGGCGGCGCCGAGGCGCCCGCGAAGGACGGCTCCTTCAAGGTCGCCGCCGTATTCCAAACCGCCATCGAGGAGCCCTGGGACGGGGTCATCCACCAGGCCTGCCTCAAGGCTCAAAAGGAACTGGGCATCGAGTACGAGTACGCCGAGAAGGTGGCGGCGGCCGACTTCGAACGCGTAGTCCGCGAATACGCCGAGCGCGGCTTCGACCTCATCGTCGGCGACGCCTTCCTCGCCGGAGAGGAGCCCTCCCGCCGCGTCGCGAAGGATTATCCGAAAACCGCCTTCGCCTTCGGTTCGGAAGGCGCTCCCGTCGCGCCCAACTACGCCGTCTTCGACAACTGGATCCACGAGCCCGCCTACCTCTGCGGCGTCATCGCGGGCATGACGACCAAGACGAACATCCTGGGCGTGGTCGCCGCCATCCCGATCAATGAGGTGAACCGGCTGGTGAACGCCTACAAGGCGGGCGCCCTGAGCGTCAATCCCAAGGTGAAGATGAAGGTCGCCTACATCGGCAGCTGGTTCGATCCGCCCAAGGCCAAGGAAGCAGCCCTGGCCCAGATCGAGGCGGGAGCCGACCTCATCTACGCCGAACGCTTCGGCGTCTTCGAGGCCGCCAAGGAGAAGGGCGTCCTCGCCTTCGGCAACATGTCCGACCAGAACGCCCTCGCTCCCGAGGTGGTGATCACGGGGCCCGTCTGGGACATGTATCCCACCGTCAAGGCTTCCATAGAGATGGTGAAGGCCGGGACCTGGAAGGAGACAGATCTCCGCGAATATTCGATGATGGCCAAGGGCGGGGCGACCCTCGCTCCCCTCCACGCCTTTGAGACGAAGCTCCCCGCGGCCGTCTTGAAGAAGGTGAAGGACGTCCAGGCCGGCATCATGGACGGCAGCTTCAAGGTCCCCGTCATCGAAGAGAAGCTCCTCTCCGACTGAGACGATCGCTCCAATCGAGGAGGCCGCGCCGGTGCGGCGCGTTCCGCCTGGGCGGCGCGTGCCCTGGGCGGGGCGCGGCCTCCTCAAACCCCCGAGGCATGCATGGAAACCGCAATACCGGCGGTGGAGCTCCGCTCCATCACCAAACGCTTCCTCGACGTGGTCGCCAACAAGGCGGTGAACCTCTCCCTGTACTCGGGCGAGATTTGCGCCCTCCTGGGCGAGAACGGCGCCGGCAAGACCACCCTGATGAACATCCTCTTCGGCTATTACGGCTTCGACGAGGGCCGCATATTCGTGAAGGGCGAAGCGTGCTCCTTCGCCTCGCCCCGGGACGCGATCAAGCGGGGCATCGGTATGATCCACCAGCATTTCACCCTCGTGAGCACGCAGACCGTGCTGGAGAACGTCATCATCGGCACCGGCTCGGGCCTCTTCGTGGATTACCGCGCCTCCCGGTCGCGCTTGCTCGAGTTGGAGGAGCGCTTCGGCCTCCAGGTGGATCCCGACGCCTTCGTCTGGTCCCTGAGCGTCGGCGAGCAGCAGAAAGTCGAGATCCTCAAGGCCCTCTACCGGGACGCTGAGGTCCTCATCATGGACGAGCCGACGGCGGTGCTCTCTCCCACGGAGACGGCGGCCCTGTTCTCCACCCTCAAGGTCTTCGCCGCCGAGGGGAAGGCGGTGGTCTTCATCTCCCACAAGCTCAACGAGGTGATGGAGATCTCCGACCGGGTCGTGGTGCTCAGGAACGGCGAGGTCACGGCCGAAGTCCGGACCGCCGACACCGATCGCCGCGCTCTCGCGAGCCTCATGGTCGGCCGCGAGCTCGCGCAAAGCCCGAAGGCGGCCCGCCGGACATCGTCCTCCTGCGCGCTGGAGGTCTCGGGCCTGTGCGCCGCCAACAACCGCGGCCTCCCCGCGGTCCGCTCCTTGTCCTTCAAGGTCGCTTCGGGCGAGGTGCTCGGTTTCGCGGGGGTGTCGGGGAACGGGCAGTCGGAACTCGCGGAGGTCCTCTTCGGCCTGCGCCCTCCCTCCGCCGGCTCGGTCGCCGTGCTCGGCGTTCCCCTTCCCCCGAGCGATCCGGCCGCGGTGCGCGAGCGGGGCGTGGGCCGCATACCCGAAGACCGGATGGAGACGGGCCTCCTCCTGGACCTGTCCGTGGAGGAGAACCTCATCCTGGAGGACCACGGGACGGAGTTCGGCAGGCGGGGCATCCTGGACTTCAAGCGGATCGGAGAGTTCGCGGGTCAGTGCATCCGCGAGTTCGGCATCAAGACGGACGGGAAAGACGCGATCGCGAAGAGCCTCTCGGGCGGCAACCTCCAGAAGGTGATCCTCGCGCGGGAACTCGCGGGAACGCGGGTCCTCGTGATCGCCTGCCAGCCGACCCGGGGCCTGGACGTCGGCGCGACCGAATACGTCCACGAGCGCATCCGCGCGGCGCGGGAAGCGGGGGCGGGCGTGCTCCTCATCTCCGACGACTTGGACGAGGTGCTCGAGCTGAGCGATCGCGTGGCGGTCATGTACGAAGGGGCGATCGCGGGAGCGGGAAACGCCGACGAGCTTTCCCGTGAACGGATAGGCCTCTGGATGAGCGGGGTAAAATGATGAGACTCACCATAACGAAGCGAAAACCTTTTCCCCGATCGGTGCGGATGCTGCTTCCGGTCGCCGCCATCGCGGTGACCCTGATCCTGGCGGCCGTTCCTATCCTGATAGCGGGCGCCGACCTCTGGAAGGCGTACGGCGCCCTGTTCCGCGGCGCCTTCGGGACCCGCTACAATTTCCTGGAGACCCTCGTGAAGGCGGTCCCCTACGCCTTCACCGGCCTCGCGGTGGCCTTCGCCTTCCGCGCGAAATTCTGGAACATCGGCGCGGAAGGTCAGCTCTTCGCCGGAGCGATCGCGGCGACCGTGGTCGGCCTCCGCCTGGAGGGCGTGCCTTCCTTCCTCGCGATCCCGCTCGTGATAGCCGCCGGCATGGCCGCGGGCGGCCTCTGGGCAATCGTGCCCGTCTTCCTCAAGACGAAACTCAAGGTGGACGACGTCGTCTCCAGCCTCCTCCTCAACTACGTGATGCTCCACTTCATGGGCGCCCTCCTCTTCGGCCCGCTTCAGCAGCCCGGCTCGGGCTGGCCGAAGTCGGCGGAGATCGCGAAGTCGGCCTGGTTCCCGATACTCATTCCCCGATCGCGCTTCCACCTGGGCATCCTCATCGCCTTCGCCGCGGTCCTCGTGCTCTGGTTCGTGAACGAGAAGACCGTGTTCGGCTACCGGTCCCGGGCGGTGGGCGTAAACGCCCGGGCTTCGGCCTTCGGAGGCATCCGCGTCGACCGCGTCCTCACCGTTACCGCCCTCGTCTCCGGCGGCCTCGCGGGGCTCGCGGGCGTGAGCGAACTCTGCGCGATCCAGTATCGGCTGCTCATGGACATCTCCCCGGGCTACGGCTACTCGGGCATCGTCATCGCCATGCTCGGGAACCTCCACCCCGTCGGCGTGCTCCTCTCGGCCCTCTTCTTCAGCGCCGTGCACACCGGCGCCCAGACCATGAGCCGCATGACGGGAGTCCCGTCCTACATCACCGAGGTGATCCAAGGGACGGCCCTCATCGTCATGCTCGTCTTCCTGCTGATATCCGAATACCGCATCCGGCTGGAGAGGAACAAATGACCGACATCGTCACCGTCGCCTTCGTCACGGGCCTCATCGGCGCGACGCTCCGCATGGCGACGCCCATCATGTTCGCCACCCTGGGCGAGATACTCACCGAGCGGGCGGGGGTCCTCAACCTCGGCGTGGAGGGGATCATGCTCATGGGCGCCATGACGGGCTTCCTCGTCACGAGCGTCACGGGCAGCCCCTGGGCGGGCGTCGCCGCCGCCGCCGCCGTGGGGATGGCCCTGTCCCTCCTCATGGCCGTCCTCTCCGTCCACCTCGGCCTGAGCCAGCACGTCTCGGGCCTCGGCATCACGCTCCTCTGCACGGGGCTGGCCATGTACGTCTACCGGCTCACCTTCGGCTCGCCCCTCGTGCCCCCGACGGTGGAGCCTTTCAAGCAGATCGCCCTCCCGGTCTTGAGCGGGATACCGATCCTCGGCCCCTCGGTCTTCACCCAGTACGCCCTGGTGTACGTCGCCTGGCTCCTGGTTCCCGCGCTCTCGATCTTCCTCTATAAAACGCGCGCGGGCCTGGCCGTGCGGACCGTGGGCGCGAACCCCTTCGCGGCCGACACCGTGGGCGTGAACGTCAACCGGACGCGCACCCTCTGCCTCGTCGTCGGGGGCGCCCTCATGGGCGTGGGCGGCGCCTTCCTCACGCTGGCCCACCAGAACATGTTCCTCCTGGACGTGATCGGCGGGCGGGGCTGGATTGCCATCGCCATGACGATCTTCGGCAACTGGGACCCCCTGCGCGGAGTCCTCGGCGCCCTCGTCTTCGGCTTCCTGGACGGCCTCCAGCTCAGGCTCCAGGGCGCGGGCTTCGATATCCCCTTCCACCTCTTCCTCGTCATCCCCTACGTGGTGACCATCTTCGCCCTCGTGAGCGTGTCGCGGAAGGCGAGCGTCCCCGCGGGCCTCCTCAAGCCGTACCGCAGGGAGGAGAAGGGCGGCTGAACCATAGTTCGGCGGCGCGCGGGCGCGCCCCTTCCGGGCCCCCGGTCGATCGGAGACTCGAGAGTGAGCTTCCTTGACCCCGCGCCGTCCGAGATGGTACGATTAACGACGGTCGATTCGCACACGAGGTGTAGATCCGTAAACGTACGCGGCGGCCGGCGAGCCGTCGTCGCTGGAGCGTAGCTTGTTCCTCAAGAATCTGGAAATACTCGGTTTCAAATCATTCGCCGATCGCACGCGCGTGGAATTCGCGGACGGGATCACCGCCCTCCTCGGGCCGAACGGCTGCGGCAAGTCCAACGTCGTGGACGCCATCAAGTGGGTCCTCGGCGAACAGGCATCCAAATCCTTACGGGCCGAGAAGATGGAAGACGTCATCTTCAACGGCACCGAAACCCGGAAGGCGCTCAACGTCGCCGAGGTCACCCTCACCCTGGCCAACGAGACGGGCCTCCTGCCCATCGACATGCCGGAGATCCAGATCAAGCGGCGCCTCTACCGGTCCGGCGAGAGCGAATACTTCGTCAATTCCACCCCCGCCAAGCTCAAGGACGTCCGCGAACTCTTCTGGGATACGGGCGTCGGCAAGGCCGCCTACTCCGTCATGGAGCAGGGCAAGATCGACCAGGTCCTCTCCTCCAAGCCCGACGAACGGCGCTACCTCTTCGAGGAGGCCGCGGGCATCACCCGCTTCAAGGTCCGCGGCGCCGAGGCCGAGCGCAAGCTGGAGAAGACCGAAGAGAACATGAAGCAGGTCGAGGGCATCCTCGGCGAGGTGAAGCGCTCCTACGACTCGCTCAAGGTACAAGCCGACAAGACCAAGAAGTACCGCGCCCTCCGCGAGGACATCTTCCAGGCGGAGCTCGATATCCAGCTCCTCCGCCTCAAGCAGTTCAACGCCGAGCGCGACCGGCGGGCGGAGGACCTCACCGAGCGCACGAAGGAACGCGACGCGATCCGCGGCGAGATGGACGCGATCAACCGGTCCCTGGAAGAGAACATGGACGTGGTCAACTCCATGGAGGCCCGGCTCGTCGAGCACCAGAAGCTCATCTACGGCCTGGCCGTGGAGAAGAACGCCAAGGAGAAGGAAGCCAAGCTCCTCGCCGAACAGCGCGTGGAGGCGAAGGCCAAGATTCAACAGAACGAGGGCCGGGAGAAGGCCGTCAAGATAAAGATCGAGGAGCTCCTGGACGACGCGGAGGAGCAGGACGGGGTGGTCCGCGACCTCAAGAAGCGGGTCGAGGATATCGAGAAGAACATCGCAGGGTTCGAGGAGAGCGTGCAGACCGCGGCTTCCCGGATCGGCGACAACGACGCGGCTTCCCGCCGCGCGGAGGACGACATCCTCCGCGTGGAAGCCGAGCGGGCGACCTGGGAAGGCGAGCTCGAGGGGATTACCGACGACATCGTGGCCGCCCTGGACGCGGGCCTCAAGGACGCCGGCTACTCCGCGCCCGAGCGTCGCCGCGCGGAGGAGGCCATGGAGGCCGCCCTCGGCAAGCTCAAGACCCTCCTCTCCGGCCGCGAGTCCCTGCTCCGCGACCTCGCGGACGCGGCTTCCCGCGCCCAGTCGGGCGGCCACGCCTCCCTCGCCGACCTCAAGCGCATCGCCGACCTCGCGGTCGCCGCC
>JAEXTK010000272.1 GCA_023406985.1 Spirochaetota bacterium
CCCCGGTCTTCAGGCGCTCCGGCTTTCCGCGACCTGCGGACGGCGCGCGCTGGTGGCGACCGTTGCGCCGCGTCCCCCGGCCCTTGCGCGGCGGCCGGTGCCCGCGCGGGAGGTTCCTCCGCGGCGAAGAGGCCCGGCGCGGAGGCGCGGAAGGCGAGGCGCTCGCCGGGCGCGAAGACGCGGACCACGCCGTATTCGCCGTCGTAGCCGGGCGTCACGGAAACGCGGCCATCGCGCATGCGGCCTATCGCCGCCGCGAGGTGTTCTCCGCTCACGCCGGGAGCGCGCAGCGCTTCCAATTCCCGCGTATCGAGGTCGAGGAGGAGGGAGAACTCGCTTCCCGCGTCCCGAACGAGGGGGAGGTAGGCGGCGGCTACCTTCTTGGAGCTCTCGCTCGTCTCCAGCAGCTCGGAGAGGATTTCCTTGAGGGGGATGAGGGACCGGTAGGGCCGCCGGTTGGTTCCGTCGTACCGGTCGGGGCAGGGCGCGGCTTCGTCCACCGGACGATCGGCGAGTTCGCGTACCCGCCGGAGGACCCCGCTCGTGAGCGGTTTACTGCAGACCGGACAGCGGCCGCCGACGGCCTCGCTTTCCTCGGGCGGAAGGACCACGCGGCAGGCGCGGTGGCCGTCGTAGTGGTATTTGCCCTCCTGGGGAAAGAACTCGATAGTGCCGACGACGCCGCCCCGCTTCCCGCCTCCCGCGAGGGCCTCGGCGAGGCCCGCGAACGAGTCCTCCATGTCGATGAGGGTAGCCTCGCGGCCGAGCTTTTCGGGCGAGTGCGCGTCCGAGTTGGAGATGATCGAGAACCGGTCCAGGCCGCTCACCGCCCAGTTCATGGGCGGATTGGACGAGAGCCCCGTCTCTATGGCGCCGATGCGCGGCGCGAGCTCGCCGTAGCACTCTTCGATGGAGTCGAAGCCGGACTTCCCGCCGAGGGCCGAGAACCAGGGCGTCCAGATGTGGGCGGGTACGAGGATGGACCGGTCGTCGGCGTCCAGGAGCAGCTTGAAGAGTTCGCGCGAGTCGAGGCCGAGGATCGGCCTGCCGTCCGACTCGATCTTGGCGACGCGGGCGAGCCGCGTCTGGAAGGCCGCGGCGGCCGCGAAATCGGGAAGGACGACGAGGTGGTGGACTTTGCGCGTCTTGCCGTCGCGGGAGTAGATCGTGCAGACCTCCCCCGTGAGCGCGAAGCGCGGGGCTTTTCCGCTTTCCGGCGCGCCGACATCGGGCAATCCCTCGGCGAGCGCCTCGCCCGCGTCGAACTCCTTCCGTACGGCCGCCTTGAGGGTAAACAGGCCCTCGCCGGCAGGTTCGAGCGTATCGCGGAGTTCCGCGAGCCAGGCGGGGTGGGTGCAATCGCCCGTGCCGAGGAGATCGATGCCCTTGATCCGGGCCCAGCGATCCAAGCGGGTCGGCGTGAGCTTGGAGCTCGTGGCGAGCGAGTACCGCGAATGGATGTGGAGGTCGGCGACCAGGCGCATGGCCCGATTGTAGGGGAGGCCCGCAGATCAAGCAAGGCGGGCGGCGAGGACGCGCCGGATCGCGTGCTCGTAGTCGGCCAGGCGCGGGGCATCCAGTAGATGATCCGAGTACAGCGCTTCCTCGAAGATTTCGCCGGCCGCGAGGAGGTCGCCTTCCGACGCCGAGCCCGCCGCCTCCGGCAGCGCGGCGAGGGCGCGGACGTACTCGCCGGGCGCCGTCGAGAGGGCGTAGGGGACGCCCCGCTCGGTTCCCCACCGGATCAGGGCCAGGAAACTCTTGGTCATGCGGCCAACTTCCCGCCGTTTCTGGCGCGTCCTTCTCCCGCGCGTGAGCGCCTCCAGGGCTTCCCGGATCGGAACGAGGTCGTCCGGCTCGACACGGTTCCGCGCCGCTTTCTTGTGGCGGCGGAAGCGGAACAGGCTCGCGAGCTCGCGGAGCTTCCGGAGGAGGAAGCGGCCGAGGGAACGCTTCTTGAGCGCGGCGCGGAACTGCTTGGAGAAGAGGGGGGCGAGGAGGAAGGCGACGAGGCCGAGGCCCGCCGCGATCAGGAAGACGCGTTTCAAGATGGCGATGAGCCAGGAGAGGTCGATGCCGGCCCGCCCCCGGTCGGCCTCCCGCAGCCGCAGCAGCTCCTCGATCAGCTCCGGTTGGCCGGGCTCGATTTGAGGGGTTAAGTCCATCGGAACCGCCTTCAAGGCGAAGAGGTCGGCGAGCCAGGCGAGGAAGCGGTGGAGCAGGTCCGGCGAAAGCGGAGCCTCCGCGCCCGCGGCAAACGGCGCGAGGAGCAGCGGGAAGATGACCATGGCGACCGCGACGCGGAGCTTGCGGGAACGGAGTTCCTCGTCGATCGGGAACCCTTCGCTCGCGGCGTCGTGCTCGAAGGCGTACTGGCCCGTGAGCGCGGCGACGAGCGGGAGGAGGAGGAAGCTCGCGAGGATGGCCGCGGCGGTCGCCTGAGGCAGGGGGACGCGGAAGGAGTCGATCGTGACGAGGAAGACGGCGAGGGAGAGGGCGAACACGATGGTCATGATCCGTAGCGTCTTGAGGCCGGACAGGGTCGCCCCCGTGAGGGTCGTCGCGTCGCGGATGGCGATGGTGAGCGCGGCGCCCGACTTGCCTTCCATCTCCTCCAGGAGGTATTCGCGGCTGCGGAAGGTCTCTTGGAACGTGGTCGCGAGGAACCACTCGAGTCCGCCGATGAACGCGAACCAGACGTTCTCCAGGCCGGGATGGAGGCGGACCGCGAACGGCCCGCGACCCAAGAGGGAAATCGTGAGGTAGACGAGGCCGATGAGCACGAGGGCGAAGCGGAATCGGCCCGGAGCGCGGACCCGCTCCACGCGTGCGATGTTCTCGAATAGGGTGGCCAGGAATCCGGCACAGAGGCAGACGCCGGCGGCGGTGGCCAGGTCCGGCAGGGGCGTACCCAGGAAGCCCGTGACGATCGCGGAGAGGGGTACGAGGAAGGACGCGGGGAGGAGCACCGAGAGCAGGGGGTGGATCAGGGCGCGGTAGCGGTCCGCGTTACTCACGGCCCGCCTCCTCTATGGGGACCGCCTCCAGGCCGAGCGCGGCGAGCCGCAGCTCCTCATCCAGGGTGAGATCGGTCAGGTAGAGCCGGAGGCTTCCCGAGCGTCCGCGCACGGCCGCGGCCAGCGCGGCCGCGTGTTCTCCCGGCGAGGCGCCGACGTAGGCGACCCGGCTGCGGAAGGGCAGGGTGACGGCGGCCTTCGCGAAATACGTCTCCGCGGCGCCGTTCACCGGCTCGATGAGGGCCAGGGTCTCCAAGAGCGGCACGACCGTCTCCGTTCCCGGCTTCATGGATACCGGCAGCCCGCTTTCCTTGAGCTTTCCGCTGGAAACGAGGCCCACGGCCTGTCCCGCGGCGGCGGCGGCGACCGCCAAGGAGGCGCTCACCGCGATCGCCTCTTCGGCGGAACCGTAGCGCCACTTCAGGGCGTAGTCGTCCAGGCAGAGGTTGAGGAGGATCACGAGCGGTACGCTGAGCGTGTTCTCGTATTCGTTCGTCGCCAGGGACCCGAGCCGCGCGCTCGCCTTCCAATTGATCCGTTTCATCTCGTCGCCGCTCACGTAGTCCCGGATAGACCGGTAGCGGGTCAGGTCCTCGTGGACGGGATTGAGCGAAGCGATGGCTCCCTGGGGCAGGCCGCTCCGGGGCGCGAAGGGCAGGCGATCGATGCGGGGGTAGACGATGAGCCGGCACCGCTCGTCGGAGGCGAGGCGCCGCGTCGCGAGGCCGAAGAAGTCGCGGAGGATGAGCTGGGAGGGTCCCAGTTCGAATTCGCCCCGCTCGCGGGCGGTGATGCGGTAAGTGAGGACGCGGCGCTCGCGCGGGGCCAGGGAAACGACGAGGCGGTTATTCCCTCCCGCGTCGATGGCGCCGGTGACGTCGCGGAGGACGAGGCCGAGCGCCGGCAGCCAGGACCGGTTCTCCAGCACGAGCTCCACGTCGAAGGCGACACCGCGGTGGCCGCGCAGGAGCGCGTCGCGGCGGCGGAGGCGGAGGGAGCGGGACAGCACGGCGAGGTAGACGAAATCGAGGAGCGGGACGCAGACGAGGACGAAGGCGATCATCCGCGTCCAACGCGAAGGATCGAACAGGAAGACGAGGAGGGCAGCGAGGAAGAGGAGGACGCGGATCACCTTCTTTCCTTGAAGGCCGGCACCGGTACGCGGTCGAGCACCGATTCCGTGACCCGATCCGCGTGCAGGCCCTTGAGCGCGGCCTCCGGCGTTGGGATGATCCGCTTGCGGAAGACGTCCGGGGCGAGTTCCTTGACGTCCTCGGGCACCACGTAGGCGCGGCCCGAGACGGCGGCGTAGGCTTGGCAAGTCTTGTAGAGGGCCAGGGCGCCGCGCGGGGAGACTCCGAGGCGGACCGAGGGATCCTCCCGCGTCGCGGCCACGAGGTCCAGGATGTAGTCGCGAACCGCGTCGTCCACGTGGACGGTCGCCGCGGTCTTCTGGTGGACCAGGATCGCCTCGGGCGTGGAGACCGGCTTCAGGTCCTCCACCGGGTGGGTGAGGCGCCGGTGACTCTCCAGGACGAGGGCCTCCGCCTCGCGCGCGGGGTAACCGACGTCGATGGAGATGATGAATCGATCCTTCTGGGCTTCCGGCAGCGGGAAGGTCCCCTCGAACTCCACCGGATTCTCCGTCGCCATGATGAAGAAGGGCTCGGAGAGGGCGATGATCCGCCCGTCGATCGATATCTGGCGTTCCGCCATCGCCTCCAGGAGGGCCGATTGCGTGCGCGGCGTGGCGCGGTTGATCTCGTCCACGAGCACGATGTTGGAGATGATGGGGCCGCGCCGGAAGACGAAGCCCTTCTTTTCCTCGGACCAGATGGAGACGCCGAGGACGTCGGCGGGCATGAGGTCCGGCGTGCACTGGATGCGCTTGAAAGCCGCGCCGATGGAAACGGCGAAGGCCCGCGCCGCGATCGTCTTGCCCGTACCGGGCACGTCCTCCAGAAGGACGTGCCCCCGTGCGAGGAGGGCCGTCGCGAGCTTGCGGATGACCGTCCTCTTCCCGTAGAAGACCCGTTCGACCTGGCCGACGACCGTATCGGCCCACCGCGCGATTTCCGCGACCGCTTCCGTTGTGGCGTCCATGATGGAACCGAGTATACACCGGCCGGCCGGGAGCCGGGGGACGAATCGGGACGCTTGACCTTTCCGCGGACGCGGCGAAGAATGGTCGCCATGGCATTGGTGGAAAAACAGTTCAGAACGCTCTACGGCGTCCTCTTCGCGGTCTTCATCCTCTTCGGCACGTCGATGACCATCATCGGCGCGACCCTGCCCAAGATCCTCGCCGATTTCGGCTGGAGCTATACGATGGCGGGGGCCGTGATCGCGGCCGGCGCGGTGGGCTATTTCCTCGCCACCTACGCGGCCGGCTTCCTCGTAGGCGCGATCGGACCGCGCCTCACGGTCTCCTTGGGCCTCATCCTGGACGTGGCGGGCCTGCTCCTCTTCGCGGCCATCCCCTCGCCCCTCGTCAATCTCCTGCTGTATTTCGGCATCGGCATCGGGCAGGGCTTCATCGAACTCACCATCAACTGGGCGACGCTCCGCATGGAGAAGTCCGGGTCCGGCCGGGCGATGAACCTCATGCACGGCGCCTTCGCCGTCGGCGCCTTCGTCGGACCCTTCATCATCGGCTTCCTCATCGCGGCGGAGCTTCCCTGGGCGCTCATCTACCGGGGCATCGCGGCGCTGCTCTTCCTCGTGCTCATCGCTTTGCAGCCCCTCCCCATGAACGCGCTGAGCGCCGACCGGGCGGCCGACGCCAAGAAGGCGAGCCGCCGCGAACTCATCGGGCATCCCGCGTACTGGCTCGGTTTCGCCTCGTTGCTGCTCTACGTCGGCGTGGAACTCGGGATATCGAACTGGGTCGCGGAGTATTTCGTTTCGGCCTTCGGCGCGAAACCCGCCCTCGGATCCTTCATGGTCTCGCTCTTCTGGGGCGGCCTCCTCCTCGGGCGCTTCGGGGTGCCCCTCGTGTACCGCGGCGACCGGCGGGAGCTCGTCCTCCTCTCCATGGCGGTCCTCATGAGCGTATCGTCGATCGCGCTCTCCATCGTCGGCTTCCTCGGATCGGGGACCGCGGTCGTCGTGGGCTCCGCCCTCATGGTCGCGTTCGCGGGCCTCGGCTGCTCGATCGTCTACCCGATCGTCGTGACCATCGTCGGCGACGCCTTCCCTTCGGCCCAGAGCGAGGCGGTGGCCTTTTCCTCCATGGGAGGCGGCATCGGCGGTTTCGCGTTCCCCTTCCTCATGTCGGCCATCGCGAGCGCGTGGGGCATCCGCGCGGGCTTCGCCACCTACGCGGCGTTCTCCGTGCTGATCGTCGTCGCCTGCGTGGCCCTGGTGCGGACCGCGTACCGGAAGCGGCCGTAGCCGTCGTCGCGGCCGGGCGCGAATTCCGAGCGGGCCAGGATCCGGGCGGGATTGCCGCCCGGGCGGCGATTCGGAGGCCCGCGGCCTATTTCCCGCCGGCCAGCTTGGCTACCTGGGAACGGAGGCGGTCGGCTCCGCCGTTGGACACGCTCCGTTTCACGAGGATTTTTTCGGGCGAAACGCCTTTCCCGTAATAGGACTCGTTGAGTTTCTCGCGGACCTTGACGACGGCGCCGTCCAGGGACACGCCCCCGTACAGGCCCTTGGACCGCGAGAAGGCCAGGATGTCCGCGCTGATATTGGCCGTCGCCGCCTGGGCGCCGCCGCCGTACGGGCCCGCGGCCACGCCGATGTCGGCTCCCAGCTTCACGCTGTCCTCCAGCAGGGTCTTCACGCCGGCGTCGGTCATCGCGAGCAGGATCACCTCGGAAGCCTGTCCGCCGACCTGGATGCCCAAACTCATGCTCCCGATCGTGTAGAAGGCGGGAGGGCTCCATTTGCCATCGCCGCGGACGAGGAAGACGCCCGTACCGCCCGAGGCGCCGACTACGAGGGCGCCTTTGAGCACCTGCGGCGCGATGAGGATGCCCTTCGCTTTCTTGACGAGCTTCCGCATCTCCGCGAAGTTCTCGTCGGCCATGAAACTCTTGAAGGCGATTTCGGCCTTGTCCACCGTGGCTTGCGCGTCGGCTTCCTCCGCGGCGAAGGCTGCGCCCGCGCCGCCCGAGAAGACCGTAACGAGGAACGACAAGGCGACCAAAAAGGTTATGCGTTTCATGGCCCTATTCTAGCACTATTTCAGGATCGCCCTCATCGCCGGAATCCGGCGCACCAGGGCGGAGAAGACAAGCGAGGCCGCGAAGGCGAGAGGAGCGACGACGACGTGCTTCGCGAGCAGCGGGGCGTGCCAATCCCGGAAACCGAGCGAAACGAGGATCAGGATGGGAGCGTGGAACATGTAGACGCCGAAGGCGTTCGCCGCCAGGAAGCGGGTCGCGGCGTTTTCCCGGTTCAGGTACTTCTTGAAGAAGGCGGTGAGGCCAAGCGAGAAACCGAGAGCCACGAAGGCCTCCCAGAACGCATAGGTGAAACTCTGCCAGGTGAGGCCGCCCTCGAAGAGCATCTTCCCTTCCAATACTCCGCCCAAGACCATGAGGACGGCCCAGAGCGGGATGCCGACGACGAGCACCGCGACGAACCAGCGCAGCCCGCCGCGATCTATGAGGGCATCGAACCAGCCGCCTTCCCCCGCGAGGATGCCGAGGATGAAGAGCGCGACGTACGAGGCGAAGAAGGAGAACTGGAGGTTGAGCACGCTCGATCCGATCGGGAAGAAGAGGCGGATGGAGAACGCCGCGAGTCCGGTGGCCAAGATCGCGAGGATGATGGACCGCGCGGAGGGCGGGGCGGACGCCTCTCCGGCCGGCCGGGTCTTGAGGGGCCGGACGAGCCGGACGAACGCGTACGCCAGGCAGAAGAGGATGAGGGCTTCGGCGAACCAGAGCGGGCCGGTGGCGCCGATCCAGCGGAACGTGGAGAGGTAACCCCAATACGCCTGGAGCGGACCGTACGCGGACTGTACGTCGTCGTAGTTCATGATGAAGTAACCGATGAAGGGCTCCACCACGAGCATATAGAGGAGAAGCGGGATGCCGAGGCGGAAGAGCCGCTCTCGTATGAAGGCTCCCGTTCCGCGCTTCGCGAGCGAGCGGGCGGCGAAGACCGCCGCGGTGAAGAACAGGAGTCCCATGAACCAGGCTTGGGTGAAGGACCCGTAGAGCCCGAACAGGAACATCGAAAGGGCGTCCAGGGAGCCCGAGCGACCCTCCTTATAGTACCAGCCGCCCATGCCGCTGTAGGTCACGTTGGAATGCATGACCACCACGAGGAAGATCACCCACGAGCGCAGATTGTCGAGGCAGGCGAGCCGCGGAGCGCCCCTCTTTTCCGACGTAAGTTCCGTTGCCATTCGAACACCTCCGATATGAATCGTTTCGATGTCCAGCATGGCGCGGAAACGAGCGGAGCGCAGTCCTCCGCGCTTCCCGTTCGATTCCCGTTCCCGTAGGACCTAGGAAGGAGTCTATTCCTAGGAACGCCTTCCCTACTCCTGGCGAGTCGTTTTCTTGAGGAGTTCGAAGCGGCTCTCCACGTCGGCTTTACGGAAGATACTCGTGACGTGGTTCTTCACGGTGTGGGGGGAGATGAAGAGCTTTTCCGCGATGTCGTCGTTCGAGAGGCCGTCGATGAGGAGGGGGACAATCTCCCGTTCCCGTTCGGTGAAGCCGAAATCTTGGATGGGGCGCGCCGGCTTTTTCGCGTAATCGGGATGGAGCAGGGCTTTCAGGCAGAAACCGACTGCGGAAATATTCAGCAGGATGAAGAAGACCGGCGAGAACGGGAAGTCGGGGCCCCCGAGGATATGGCCGAAACCGAATACGTCATTCATTACGGAGACGACGCCGATGGCCATGAAAACGACGAAGATCACCGGGAGGGCGCGACGATAGATATCGGGCAGACGCCGACGGCGCGCGACGAGGAGAGCGGTCGCGTACGCTTGGCCGATCGTACCGTACACCGTGGACGCGAGGTACCCGCGCCGTACGTCCACCGCGTATCCGGAGACGAGGAAAATGGGCAGCGAGATCACCAGGAAGAAGAAGAGGACGGTGTAGGCCCAAAACGCGGTCCGATGGATCGAGGATATCGGTTTCTCGGTCGCTTCGAAGATGAAGCGGAGCGTATACGCGCTCGTCATGATGGTCGCGAGGTAGACCTCGTTCATGAGCACGAAGGAAACGCGGGCGTCGTGGAGACCGAAGAAGTTCTCCAGGATGAAGGAGGTCGCGTTTCCGACCAGGATGAAACACAGCCCCAAAAGGGCGAACGCCAGAGTCCGCACCGTGCGCTCGCCCGTCTTCACGTACGTGAGCCAAAGCAGGAGGAAGGCCGTCGGGCCCGTGAGGAGGGCCGTCGCGAGTACGACGAGGATCACGAGGGGCGACATGCCCCCATTCTACGGTGGGTCCGCGCGAACGGTCTAGATCGCGTCGTTAAAGCACGATGTCCGCCGCGAAATCCACCACGCAGACCTCATCGAGGTGCGGGTCCACGAAATCGCGTACGAAGGCCTGGTGCTCGGGGTGGGGGAGGTACGCGTCCCGACCTTCGGGACCGGTGAAGGTGACGATGAAACAGTGGGTGAAGCCGCGGTTCAAGTTCTCGGGACTCGAATTGCGGCCCCACTCGAACCCGGTGACGAACGGCAACTTCTTGACGAATTCGCCGAAAGCCCGCTCGATGCCCGCGATCATTCGTTCGGAGGTTTCCGGACGGAACTTGAACAGGACGACGTGCCGGTACGGCTTAGGGTTCGGATTCATGGCTTCTCCTTCGCGCTTGCCTCTCTCGGTTTCTCATGGTACAGTACGTAAGCGCTTTAGTAAAGCGCTTACGTAAAGGAGCGACATGCGATCGACGATAGCCGACATCGCCCGAGAAGCCGGCGTTTCCCTGGCCACCGTGTCCCGCGTGCTCAACGACAAGGCCGAGGGCGTGGGGGCGGAGACGCGGTCGCGCATCAAAGACATCATGGAACGGCTCGAGTACGAGCCGAGCAGCGTCGCCCGGGGGCTCGCGACCGGAAAGTCCCGGACGGTCGGCCTCGTGGTGCCCGACATCGCCGATCCCTTCTATCCCCTCCTCATCAAGGGGGCGGAAGACGAGCTCCGTCGCCGAGGCTACGGGCTCTTCCTTTGCGATTCCGACCTGGACATCGACAAGGAGAAGGAGCACGTCCGCATCCTCCTGGAGAAGAGCGTCGACGGCGTCATCCTGGATTCCACGCTCTCCGACTGCGACTGCCAGCTCGACCTCCTGGAAAAGCGGGGCGTGCCCTACGTCCTCCTCGATCGATCCATAGAGAGCCGCGCTTCCGCCGCGGGAGTCTACGCCGACAACCAAGGCGGCGCGCGGCGCGCCGTATCCTACCTCCGGGAGGGGGGCTCCCGGCGCCTGCTCTTCATCGACGGACCCGCCGGCCTCGCGCTTTCGAAGCTGCGCCGCGCCGGCGTGGAGGACGCGCTCGGGGAAGGGGGCGCGTTGGCGACCGCCCTCTTGGAGGCGCGCGGCGACTATACCATCGCGAGCGGGGAGCGCGCCGTGGACGGGGCGCTCGATGCCGCGGGCGGCGCCTTGCCCTTCGACGCGATCTTCGCCTCCAACGACCGCATGGCGATCGGCGCCCTCCGCGCGCTCAAGCGTCGCGGCGTGCGGGTGCCGGAGGAAGTCGAAGTGATCGGCTTCGACGACATCGAACTGGCCGCCTTGGTGGATCCGCCGCTCACGACGGTATCCCAACCCGCGGCCGAGATGGGGAGGCGGAGCGCCGCGCAGCTCTTGCTCCTCGTCGAGGGAAAACCGCCGACCGAGCGGATCGTCACCTTGGAACCGAAGCTCGTGGTCCGCGGGACCACGCGAAAGAGATAGAACGGAGGAAATCATGGACAATTTCGATTTTCGCAATCCGACCAAGATCGTTTTCGGCAAGGGCACCGAGTCCCGCGCGGGAGCGGAGACGGCGGCGTATTCCAAGAAGATCCTGCTCCATTTCGGCGGCGGCAGCATCAAAGCCTCCGGGCTCTACGACCGGGTGACGGCCTCGCTTAAGGCGGCCGGCGTGGAGTGGGTGGAGCTCGGCGGCGTGAAGCCCAACCCGCGGCTAAGCTTGGTCCACGAGGGCGTGAAGCTCTGCAAGGAGAAGAAGCTCGGCTTCATCCTCGCCGTCGGCGGCGGCAGCGTCATCGATTCGGCCAAGGCCATCGCGATGGGCGCCGTCATCGACGGGGACGTGTGGGAATTCTACCTCGGGAAGGGCGAGCCGAAAGACGCGCTGCCCATCGGCACGGTGCTCACCATCCCCGCAGCGGGCAGCGAGTCCAGCACGGGCACGGTCATCACGAAGGAGGAGGGCCTCCTCAAGCGCGCGGTCAACTCCGAGCTCCTTTATCCCCGCTTCTCCATCCTGAATCCCGAGCTAGCCTTCACCCTGCCGAAAAACCAGGTTGCCGCGGGCGCGGCGGACATCATGGCCCACCTCATGGAACGGTACTTCACGATGGTGAAGAACGTGGACTTCACCGATCGCCTCCTAGAGGCGACCATGAAGACCATCGCCCAAAAGGCCCTCCAGGTCCTGGAGAATCCGAAGAACTACGACGTCTGGGCCGAGTTCATGTGGGCGGGCACCATCGCCCACAACAACCTGCTCAACACCGGCCGCGTCGGGGACTGGGCCTCCCACGACATCGAGCACGAGCTCTCCGGCATCTACGACGTGACGCACGGCGCGGGCCTCGCGGTCGTCTTCCCCGCCTGGATGAAGCACGTCATGAAGGCTGACCTCACTCGCTTCGTCCAATGGGCGGTGCGCGTCTGGAACGTGGAGATGGACTACCGGAATCCCGAGGCGGTCGCGTTGGAAGGGGTGCGCCGGCTGGAGAACTTCTACCACGCGATGGGGCTCGGCACGCGCCTCTCCGACCTCGGCATCGGGCAGGACCGCTTGGACGAGATGGCCAAGAAGGCCACCGACGGCGACAAGCGCACGGTCGGCAACTTCGTGAAGCTGGACAGCGCGGCGGTCAGGAAGATCTACGAATTGGCGAGCTAGTCGCCTGCGGCCGCGTCGGTGCCGCCGGAGCCGCGGTCTTTGCCGGCGGGACCGACGCGCCGGCGTTTTCCGTGGGCGGCGGGGACGGTGAGCGATCCCCGCCGCGCGCGGACTTTCAGCCGATCGGCGCGCTGAACACCCGATACCGTTTGGACACGCGTGCACCCAGGGTCTCCAGGTCCGCCAGCATGAGGTCGGTGGACTCGGCCACCTGCACCAGCTCCGCTTCTTCCACGCCACTTTCCAGGATCGTCTCGGCCAATTCCGCGTACAGGAGGGCGTTGCCGCCCCGCTTCCGGTATTCCTTGAGGATGCCCATACCGTTCACGAGGATGCGCGGCGGCCGGCGCATGCCGGCCAAGAGGCGCAAGATGACGAGCGGATCGAGCCTGCCGCCCGCCTTCCGTAGGATGGGGCTCAAGTCGGGGAAGCCGAAGAGGAAGCCGATGACCTTCTCCCCGTCGGCGAGGATCTTGATGAGATCGGGCCGGGCCACGGTCAGGAGGTCCTGCTTGACCTGTTCCAGCTCCTCGGGGCTCAGCGGATAGTCTTCCGGGTGGTCGCCGAGGGTGGCGTTGTAGAGGTCGGCGATGCCGTCCGCGCGGCGGAGGATCTCCCGTTTGCTCCGGAAGCGGAGCACGCGGAGGCCGGACCGCTTGCGTACCAGCTCCGCGGCCCGCGCGACCCGATCGCTCAGCTTGAAGGACGACGTATCGATATGGGCCGAGATGAGGTCGTAGTTCTTGCGGAAGCCCAGGGCCGCGTACGTCTCCGCGGCGGCGGGCCGGTTGTAGAGCATCATCGTCATGGGCGGCGGCGAGTCGAAGCCCTCCACGAGGAGCCCGGTGCCTGAGGTGCCGCCGAAGAGGAAGGGGCCCTCCAAGGCCTTCAGCCCGCGCGCTTTGGCCCAGTCCTTCGCCGTCGCGGCGAGGCATCCCGCCGCCTCGTCGGTATCGAAGTCGAAGAAGTAGAAGAACGCCTGGTCCGTGCCGTGTTCTTTCCGGTAGGCGGGGATGTCGAGGACCATGATGCGGCCTACCGCGGAGCCGCCTGCGCGGGCGAGGAAGAACTCCGCCGAGCCCGTCAGGAAGAAGGGATGGCGCCGCTCCAGGATGCGCCGCATGTCCAGGTCGAACCAAGGCACCCAGTGGGGGTCTCCCGCGTACAAGCGCTTGGGAAACTCGATGAACTCACGGATGAAGCGCGCGCCTTTCTTCCCGCCCGAAGCGCCGAGGGCGACCACGTCGATGCTCATGAGCGGATTCTACCAGCAAAACGCGCCGCGGGCCAGGAAAACCGTCGCGGCGCGGAATGACGGCCTACCGCTCCTCATCGCCCCGCTCAGGATCATCCTGCCGGCGCCGTTCTTCGGAGAAGGCCGAAAGCTCGCGCTCCCGCTCCAGGGTGATCGGGGAGAAAAGCATCGGTACGGCGCTCAGCAGCACGAAGGCGAAAGGCACGATCCCCGCGCCCACGCGTATACCCGCGATGGCCCGAGCGCTTTGCTCGGCCGCGCCGCTCGCGAAACCGTAAAAACCGATCAGGGAGGTGAAGATGGCGGCCTGTATCCCGGAATTGGGGATGGTGAGGAGCGCGCTCAGGCCGGTGAACAGCCCCGCCTTGCGCACGCCGGTCTTCTGCTCGTCCTCGTCGATGATGGCTCCGAGCATGGGATTGATGATGAGGACGCCCACCTGCGCGCTGACGATGATGACGCAGTAGGCGAGGAGCGCCTGCGCGAAACCTCGCGCGAAATAGAGGCTGAGGAATCCGAGCGCCGTGGGGACGGCCCAGATGGCGGCGGCTACCTTCATGCCGCGCGCTTTCACGAAGCGGCCAAGGAAGGGCACGGCGACGAATAGCGCCAGGCCGGGGATCACGTCGACCAACGTAGCCAGGGTTCCGGAGAAACGGAAGACGTGGTCCATGAGGTAGAGGAAGGGGGTGAAGTAGAAGATCATCGGTCCTCGCCCCAACAATTGGTAGAGGACGTAGACGATGAAGGCCTTCGACTTGAACGCTTCCTTGGCGCCGTCTCGAAGGTACGCGGAGAGTCCGTCGCCCGCGGCCGCCTCGTCTACGTACATCTCGGCCTTGTCGCGGATCTGGCTCAGCGCGAGAGCGTACATGAGCGCGTTCAGCAGCAGTACGCCGCTGAACAGGATCGCGGTCAATGAACGGTCGTTGCCCCCGACGAGGAGGAGCGTGGGGATGATTGTCCCGAAGAAGCTGCCGATGTTGGCGATGTAGGTGCTGATGACGGATACGTCGACGCGCTCGTCCTTACTCGGGGCCGCCACCAAGATGTAGTTGGCGTACGCGATGCTGAAGGCGGTCTGGGCGGTATCGAAGACGAAGAGGAGCGCCAGGAGCACCGAGAAGATGAGCCATTCGTTCCAGGAAGGTTGACTGAACAGCATGGCGAAAGCGGAGAACGCGATCAGCGGCGCGGTCACGCGCATCAGGAATACGTATTTACCCCGCCGCGGATCATAGCGGGCCCTGTCGATGGCGACGCCGAGCATGGGATCGTTGATCGCGTTCCAGATGCCGAAGACCAAGTAGACGAGGCCGATGAGTTTCACGTCCAGGCCGATTATGTCGGTGTAGTACTTGATGTACGCGTTGTGGATCAGCACGTTGCTCAGGCTGAGCGGCATGATGGGAAAGGCCAGGAAGAATTTGGAGATCCCGCCCTGCGTCTTCGCGCCGGCCCTCTCCCTGAACCACGCGGCGAGCTTGGTCGATGGGTTGTTCACGCGCACCCCCTCAGTCCTCGCCGTCCGCCGCGGCGGCAGACGCGGCCGGCGCGGAAACGGTGACGGAGAGCGATCGGCGGACCGCCGAGCCCGTCGGCAGGATGAGGAGGCGAACGGCACCGGAACCGAGCGCCTCGACCCTATAATCGGTCGCGGGGGTCAGGTCGAGGCGGGCGGGATCGAAGCCGAACCAGGCCGGCAGGTACACCTGCGTCGGCGCGGGGATCGCGGGATTTTCCGTCCAGGCGCAGGAAAAACGAGCGCGCTCCTCGTCGAAGGCATAGGATTCGAGCTCGCCGGCTACGCGCTCAGGATACGGGCGCGAGAGAGCGGGGAAGCAGGCATCACCTTCCATGCCCGGTCGGTAATCCCAGTACGTGTCCGAGCAGGAGAGGCGCTCGAACATCCGCACGACCGCTCTGGCCGCGGGGAGGGTATCCGGCCAGGCGCCGTAGGCGCCCCACTCGCCCACGAGCATGGGCAGGCCGAGCCTCCGGGCGGTTTCGCCGTGGCGCGTGAAGATCAACTCCACGCGGGCCGGGCCGGCCTCGGCCACCGCGGGCGTGTCCACCACGAGGTCGTAGCCGTGCGGCGCGTACGCCTGGGGCCCGCCGGCGGCCAGCGGTTCGATGGCGCTGTACACGCCCATGTTCGAACCCATGCTGGCCTCCAGAAAGATGATCCGCCGCGAGTCTACGGATCGGATGGCGGCCGCCGCGCGCTCGTAGAACGGCATGAGCGCTTCCCGTTCGAAGCGGTTATAGACAGGGCGCGGCGCTTCCATCACCTCGGCATAGACCGGCCCGTCAAGGAGGCCCAGGACTTGGGATCGCCCTTCCGGAGACGCCCAGAGGGCGAAAAGGTCCGCATCGGGGGAGGCGTTTTGGTCCGGGGCGGGCAAGTCCCCTGCCCGCTGCGCCAAGAGTTCGGCGCCGCGGGAGAACTGCAGGTTGAGCGCCTCGGGCGCCGCCGAGCCCAGCATCGGTTCGTTGTAGAGGTCGTAGCCGATGACGGCGGGGTGCGTTCCGAATCGTTCGGCCAAGAGACGCCAACAGGCTATCAATCGATCCTGCAGGCCCGGTCCTTCGCTCTTGCCCAATGCGCCGGGTACCGGCGCGTTCCGCCAGAAATTGTCGATGGCGGCCTGCACCGCGGGACTGGTCACGTACGCGTCCGACCAGACTTCCCCCGCTACGTGCGGCAACCCCTCATGCGCGGTGGCCCAGGCGGGGGCGCCATCGGAGTAGAGGACGCTGAACAGGTCTTGGTGCATGTCGAGGTAGACGAAAAGTTCCCGCTCATGCGCCAGGTCGAGTTGCCGTCCGATGCCCCGCAGATACGCCTCGTCGTAAGCGCCCGGTTCCGGCTCCAGGCCCGCCCACATCACGCCCAGGCGGATGCAGTTGAAGCCCCATCTTCGGAATGCCCCGAAGGCGTCCGCACTCTCGGGGTAGAGATATCCCGCGAGAGGATCTTTGTTGACGTAATTGATGCCGTGCAGGATGATTTGGCGGCCCGTACCGTCGTAGAAGCGATGTTCGCGCACTTCGATCATTCGTTGTCCTCCGGCGAACCGGCGTCCGTCTCGGCATGAGGTCGCGGTGGCTCACCCTAATCTTGACACTGACAGGATTATCATTCGAAATCTAGACGCTGTCAAGTTTTGGGGCTATGATACGGCATGGCCCGGAAGCCGTACCACCACGGTGACCTCAAGAACGCCCTCATTAAAGCGGGGATCGATATCCTGGCGCGGGAGGGGATCGAAGGGTTGAGCCTGCGGCGGGCGGCGCAGATAGCCGGGGTCAGCCACGCAGCCCCGTACGCCCACTTCGCCGATAAGCAGACCCTGGTCGCCGCGATCGCCACGGACGGGCATCGGAAGATGAACGCCCGCTTTACGGAACTCCGCGACCGATACGGAGGCGATCCGCTCCGGCATTTGATCGAGACCGCGTGGGCCTATACCGAGTTCGCGTTGCAAGAAACCGGCCATTTCCGGGTTACCTACTCGAGCGCGGTCACCAAGGCGCTCGAGTATCCCGAATTGGTCGCTATGATCGACCGGAATTTCGCGATGTTGCGGGATCTCATTGAACGCTGCCAACGTGCGGGCATCCTGGTCGGCGGAGATCCCGACTTGACGGCGATAGGCGTGTGGAGCTTGGTGCACGGCTTCGTCTCCCTCAGGTTGGAAGGGCAGGTGCCGCACGCGGTGGCGGATCGCCATACGGTGCGCGAGATGCTGATCGCGTGCCTCGCCCAGGTGACGCGGAAGCCGATACCCCCTGAAGCCGTCCTATCGCCCACCGATTCGGGTTCCGGCCTTTAGTTCGAAACCTCCAACTCGCTCTCGTGCACCCAGACGCCGCGGCGGTGCGGACGCGAGAACAATTCCAGCCAGCCGCCTTCGGCGGCGTCCACGGGCCTGAGGTAGCGGCCGGCGTCGTACCGTTCCAGGACCGCGGCTCCGAAGGACGGCGCGGATCGGGCAGCCGCGCCCGACGCGGCGGCGAACCTTCCCGGATAGACGACCGGGACGAGCGCGTCCAGGTCGGTCCGGTCATGGCCCAGCAGATAGGTGCGGATGCCGGCCAGGATGAGATCCGCGTAGAGTTCGGGATGGTCGCGCATGCGGGCGCGGTCGGCGGCGTTGCCCATGAAGCCCATCTCGATGAGGACCGCGGGCGTGTAGGGGGAGAGGGTGGCGGAAAAGCGCCACCACGAAAAGGCGAAGTAGCCGCGCATGTTGGCCGTGATGCCGCCCGCATCCTCGCGGAGGCCGGAGGCGCGGAAGGCGGACTTCATGGCCTCGGCGAGTTCGCGCGCGCGCGGGCTCGGCCGCCAGGGCGGGGCGAGTTTCCAGCCCTCGCGATCCGGCCGATCGGCGCGGTCGGCGTGCACCGACACGAAAAGGTCGGCCCGATAGCCGGAAGGCACGGCGGCCGGTACGAGTTCCGCCGCGTATCCCGCCGCCGCGAGCCGATCGACGAGGAGGCGCGAGACGGCGAGGTTGAGGTCCACCTCCTTGAGGTCGCCGAAGGCCGCG
>JAEXTK010000278.1 GCA_023406985.1 Spirochaetota bacterium
ACTGACAGGACGTCAGTCGGGCCGACGCCGACGAAGGCCCTGAAGCTTGAAGCATCAGGCGCGAAGGCCAAGAAGCCGGCGAAGCCGGCCGACAAGGCAAAGGCGCCGGCGAAGTCCAAGAAGTAACGGAAAGGCGAAAACCGTCGCGCGCGGCCCTTCGGGGCCGCATTTTTTTTGGTTGAGCCCTGCCGGCAAGAAAAAAGGCTTGCCGAACCCGGGGCCCTCGTTTATGGTCCAGGCGTACGGACCGCAAACGAAAATCCGATGTCAAAAGGCGTAATCGATGATGAAGAACGCGCTCAAGCTGATCATGCTGTTCTTGGCCTTTACCGCGCCCGCGCAGGAGTCGTCCTCACGCCCCCAAGATCCCGCTCATCGGAACGAGGCCGCGCCGAATCGGCGCGAACGCGATTTCGAGATCGGGGCCGAAGCCTCCACGGCGTTCTATTTCTTCCAGATCGTATCGAACAAAGAGGAAGACTCCCTCGATTTCTCGAACGCCGACTACGCGATGGAGTACGACATCGAACCCGTCCGTATGGCGTCGCTCGATGGGTACGTCCGATGGAAGTCCATAACCTTCGATGCCGGCTATAAGACGAATCGCTTCCTGGAAGCGGGAGGAGCGATCAAGGAAAACGGCGAGGCCATCGCGGACCTCACCGACAGCGAGATCGTCTCCCAAATCATCCAACTCGGACTCGGGATCGCCGATCTTTCCACCTCGTTCCGATCGGTGCGGTTCGACTTCGGCCGCGCCGACGTCATGGATTACGCGACGGACGACCGCGTCGATTCGGGCCAGATGGAACTCGTCATCACCGACTTCGAGATCCTCTACGATTTCTATCCGCTGGGCAGGGATTTTCCGTTCAAGATTTCCCCCGGCTACAAATACCTGAGCTACGGAGTCCCCCGCATCGTGTACCGTTTCGAGGATACGATCGAAGGGGAGACCGACGCTTGGGCGTACGCGGGGGAGACGGCGCCGCAGATGGTGAAAACGACCGCCCACCTGGGCGGCGCGCTCTTCGACATCAGCCCGAAGCTCCGCGACCCGTTCGAAGCGCTCTGCGCGCTCGGAATGTTCTTCGGGCCGAGCCGGACGAAATTCGTCATGAACGGCTCCACGAAGAACCGGACGCTCTTCACCTTCGTCGGGAGCCTCAGGGCCGGAGTCTCCGCGGTCCTATTCGATTCTGCCCTGAAGGGGAAAGCGAGCCTTGAATACGACCTCGACATGATCGACACGCGATCGGGGGAATCCGATTTCCGATTCAACGACGACTATGCGGAGTCGACGGTGAAATACGCCTTCGGCTCGACCGATTTCTACCACGGCGTTTCGCTCACGCTGTCCGTCGCGTATTGACGCCCGCGTCCCGAAGCGCGGCCCGCTAGCGCAGCACCATGCGGATGAACCACGGCCGCGCGATCCCCACCGCGCCGTGGGGACAGAGCTCGTGGCAGCAGAAGCAGCGGATGCAGACGCCGAGGTCCACGACCGGCGCGCCGTCTTCCAACTTCATGGCCTTGGGAGGGCAGCTCTTCACGCAGGTGCCGCAGCCGACGCACTTCCCGCGGTCGAAGGTCGGCCGCGGCTTGATGAGGTTGTTCAAGGGCTTCTTGAGGAATTTGGGGAGCAGCAGGTTGTAAAAATTGAAGGCGACCTTGACGGTCGGCTTCTTGAAATCCAGGACGCGGACCTCGACGAGGTCCGCGCCGCGCAGGTGGAGGCCCGCGAGGTTGCCCGCGTAGAGGCCCCGCTCCACGGACTTGCGGACCGTCGGGACCTGCTTCTCCTTGAGGCCGATGACGTCGCAGGCCACGGCGTCCAGGGCGAAGGGGTCGGCGCTCGCGAGCACGAGGCCGACCTTCTTCGGCACGCCGTTGGTGGGGCCGTAGCCTTCCATGCCGATGATCGCGTCCATCACGGTGAGCGCCGGCTTCGCGAAGCGGCACAGGTCGATGAGGAGGTCGGCGAACTCCTCGGTGTCCTCGAACCGGAGATGGTACTCCGCCTTGTAGCTGCCGGGGATGATGCCGAAGAGGTTCTTCACCGCGCCCGAGTAGACGGTCATCATGTGCGTCTTGAGCCGCGGGATGTTGATCACGACGTCGGCGTCGAGCACCGGTTTGATCGTCTTCACGAGCTTGATGACCCGGCCCTCGGGGTAGCTCACGTCGACCGCCTCCGTGTCGTAGTTGAGCTCGGCGCCGGAGAGCCGCGCGGCCTCCGTCATGCCGCAGGTGTCGTAGACCCCCTCCAAGGATTTGCGCGTATAGAAATGGTAACCGCCGGGACTGTCGCCGATCACGGGGACGGCCCCCGCCTCCTTGACGAGCTCGGCCACGGCGCGGGCCACGGCAGGATGGGTCGTGGTGGCCTTCTCCGGCTTCCGCTTCATGAGGAGGCTCACCTTGAGGAGGACGCGGTCTCCCGGTTTCACGAATCGATCGATCCCGCCCAAGAGGTCGAGGGAGCGCGCGACCGCGGCTTTCACCTTCGGGTACTCGTAGTCGTCACAGCGCGAAAGCGCGACTTCGGTCATCGGTCCCGTCTCCTTCATCCCGCGATCCCTAAGGCCGCGTCAATCGCGAGGCCCGCCGCGACGGCGAAGCCGATGGTGAATCCCAGGTACAGGAGGAAGTTGCGCGTCCCCAGGATGATCTTGACCGCGCCCAGGTTGGTCAGCTTGGTGGCCGGCCCGCTCAGGCAAAAGGCGACCGCCGACCCGGTCGTCATGCCCATCCCGAGCCAGGCCTTGAGGAGGGGGATCGTCCCCCCGCCGCAGACGTAGACCGGCACGCCCACCGAGGCGGCGACGAGCGGGCCGAGCCCGGTCCTCCCTCCGAAGGCCGATCCGACGAGCTCGCGCGGAACGTACCGGTCGAAGAGGGCCGTCAGCGCGATGCCGCCGAGGAAATAGGGAGCGGTCTTCCGCAGGCCGCGGCCGACGCTCGCGCGGTAGGCGCGGAAGCCGGGGCGGCCGGCCTCGCCGCCTTCGTCCGCGAAGGCCTTGAAATCGAACAGGGTCCCCTTCGCGATGAAGAGCCGGACCGCGATCCCCGCGAGGGTGCCCGCGGCGATGCAGGCGAAGAGGCGGAGGAGGGCCAAGGGCGTGCCGAGCGCCAGGGAGAAGATGAAGAGGTTGGGGTTGATGAGGATGGAACCGACCATGAACGCGGCGAGGACGTGTTCGGCCGCGCCGTTCTTCCCCAAGGCCGCGATCAGGGGGACGGTCCCGTACATGCACACGGGCGAGGCCGCGCCGAGGACCGCGGCGAGCAGGCAGCCGCCGAGGGCGCGCGGTCCCGCGGCCGCCCCGTCTCCGCCGGCGGACCCCACCGTGCCCACGGCCCGCGCTATCGCGGCGGAACAGAATACCGAGCAGGCGGAACCGGCCAGGATACCGGCGAACCAATACGGCGAGATCCGGAGGAACTGGAGGACGACGAGGCGCGCGACGTAGACGGCATCGGCCAGAAGGTTCATGGGCGCGTACCGCTCACCTCTTGAACATGCTCTTGAAGTCCATCTTGATCGCCGCGAGGTCCGCGCCGACGACCTTGATGCTCGAGAGGTCGCCGTTCCCGAGCTCCTCCTTCGCGGCGAGCGCGACGTGGGGCACCTTGGCGACGTCGAAGCCCATGAAGGTGAGGGCCACCGTGTCCACGGCGACGAGGTCCTTCCCTGCGAAGACTACCTCGGACTTCACCGGCGTGTTGTTCGCGGGCCCGTACCCCTCTCCGCCCACGATCCCGTCGATCACCGCGAAGTCGGGCATCCTGATCTTGTTGATCTCCAGGATGGTTTCGGAGAGCGGGAAGTTATGGAGCCCCGCCTTGTAGCCGTAGCCGCCGTAGACCTTGCCCGCCGGTACGCCGAAGGCGTTCTTGAGGCTCAAGGAGATGACGGCCTCGGGAAGCTTGTGCGTCTTGAGCTTGGCTGCCGTGATGACGACGTCCGCGTCCATGTACGCCTTGGGGATGAAGAGCTTCTTGCCGCCGATGAGGCTCTTGGGCGGCGTGAGCTCGTAGCTGTCCTGCTTGTCGACGGCGTTGATGTCGAGGAATTCCACGCCGGGGATGGCGTCGTACTTATTCAGGGCCAGCTCGGTTTTGCTGAACGCGTTCCCCGAGAAGCCCCCTTCGGCGATGATCACCCGCGACGCGCCGAGCCTTTGCACGATCTCCGCGATGGCCTTGACCACGCGGTAGTCCGTCGTCTTGGCATCGCCCGCGGCCGGGGATACGCAGAGGTTCGGCTTGATGAGGACGACGTCGCCCTTCTTCACGATCTTGTCGAGGCCGCCGGCGTTCGCGATCGCCTGCCGCGTGACGCTATCCCAATCGCCGCCCCGGCCGATGCCGACCACCGGATTGGGCTCGGGGCGCGGCAGCGGCTTCACCTTCGGAGCCGCGGAGGCGGAGACCGCGAGGCAGAGGGCGAGCGCGCCGAAAAGGGCCATTCGTTTCTTTCCGTGCATCGGATTTCCTCCTTACAGGAACGCGGTCGATCCGAGGAGGACCGCGATGAGCGCCAAATACGCGTACGTCGCCGCGACGCCGCGGAAATTCAAGAGCGCGGCGAGGGCGGCGAGAGATGACAGATCGGTGAGGGTCATGAGGATGCGGGTGGCCAGCAGGAAAAGGGCATTGGTGACGTCCGCCTGGGCGAAGAGGTACGGGAGGCCGGCGGTGATCGGGTTGGCGAACAGGAACGCCATGAGCGCCCCCAGCGCGTAGTTGCGGAACGCGGTTCCCGCGAGGGCCCCCGCCGCCGCGAACGGCACGAAATACGCGAACGCGGCCAACGAGCGCCGCGCCGCGTCTCCGGAACCCGATCCGCCGGAACCGGGCGAGGGTACGGACCGGCCCCGCACGAGGGCCCTCCCCCCGTCCCGCGACCTCTCCGCCGCGACGGCGACGCCGGTACCGACCGCGAGGGCCAGGATCGCCCGCGGATACCCGGTGCTCCAGATGAAGAACGGGTCGGTGAACGGCACGAGCGCGTTGAAGAGGATATTGGAGACGACGAAGGCCAGGACGGAGCCCGCCCCGGTCC